>SXIP01000052.1 GCA_005772825.1 Methylococcaceae bacterium
CAGAATAAAAGCTAGTATCCGCAAAAATTCGATATGTAACGGCGCCAGAACAAAATGTTCCAGTAACCAGCTTGTCATCGCCGCCAGCGTCAGCACAAAAGTGGTCGCCAATCCCATGCTCAAGGCGGAATCGAGTTTTTTCGACACTCCCATAAACGGGCACAGGCCAAGAAATTTCACCAGCACCACGTTATTGACCAGAGCCGTGCCTAATAAAAGTAGAAGGTATTCACTCACTGTTGTTTCCAGACAATTGATAGGGCTTTACCAGGTCAAAGCAGCAATTATGCCAATCTGCCAATTGCTGACCCGCCCGCTAAATACATGGGGAATGCACGAAAAAAAGCGTATCAATTCTGTGGTATCTGATACATACAGCGACAGCGATAAAATGATTTTGTCGTAAACCCGACAAAATCATCATTCAATGTTGCTATGAATTTGAGCACAAACGACAACAAGTGAGTATTTGGAGCATTCGTTCGGACAACTGACAGGGCTATAGCTTCATAGGCTTGATTCCCTTCTTTGTTTAATTTCAAATCGATGTTGAGCAAAACGGTCAACATTTACTGGCGTTAAAATTGCTAAATAAATATTAAAGTTCTCTCTAATATCCGCGTCCGTAATATGAAAAAAACGTCATTACAATTTTTACAGGCACACAGTAACCTGGCGAGCATCATCGACGAACTTAACCCCGGTTTATTTGCCCAGGTGCAGCAAAATACTGACGAACGAATGCCTTATGAGTTATTTGTCGAGGCCGTTGAACAAGTGCCGATAGCTATTTCCATCACCGATAAAAAAGCCAAAATCCTTTACGTTAATGACGAATTCACCAGGGTCACCGGTTACCAGCCTGAAGATATCCTCGGTAAAAACGAATCGGTATTATCGGACAAACGCACACCCAGAACTGTGTATTACGATTTATGGCACTCCATTAGAGCCAAGAAAGTATGGCGCGGAACCTTGTGTAACCGGCATAAAGACGGTCATCGCTATATCGCCGACCTGACCATCGCACCAATGTTGAACGAACAAGGCGTGATTACCCATTACATCGGGATGCACCGCGATATTACCCAAGCGCATGAATCGGAAAAAAAGGTCATCAACCAGAAACTGTTGATTGAATCGGTAATTAATTCTTCACCAATGGCGATGGTGGTCATTGACGATCAGGATAAAGTGATCCTGGATAATCATAACTACAAAGCGCTGATCAGCGATCTTGATAAAGGCGAACCCGCGCTTTACTTCCTGAAATTGCTGCGCGATGAAATGGGTGATTTATGGACTCAGTTACAAAGCCATGAACAAGGCTTCAATAACCGCGAATTCAGGATAGAAGGCAAGACAGGACGGAGAGCCCGATGGTTTTCCTGTGCCGGCAACTGGTTTAAGGAAAACGAAATCCATGCCGATGCGTTTTTTGAAAATGCGTCAAAGCAATACCTGATTCTGACCGTCACCGACATTACCCGGCAACGCCGGCAAATGGAGGAGTTACATATCCAAACGCTGAAAACCGTCATGGCGGAGGATGAACGGGTACGCAGTATCCGTGAAACATTACTGGGCGCAATACACCAGATTCAGATGCCGATGAACCAAATCAGGGCAGCCGAGCAGATTTTAAGACACAAGCGTGACGAACAAAACGCAGGACTCTTGCAAATCCTGCAACAAATCCAGCAATCCGGTGAAACAGCCATTGTCACGATGCAAAAATGTATCCCCGAGATTGAGCAAACCACGCTGATTTCCGTCAATCTCAATCAAATCCTGCATGAAGTGCTGCTACTGAGCGACCAGCGCATCTGGACTAACGGCATAGACGTGCAATGGCAACCACTGGCTAAACTACCCACTATGCCCGGCTCTGAAAACCGCTTGCGTATTTTATTCAAGCAATTGATAGATAACGCCATTGATTCGTTATGCGCCATAGAAACCGGTGAACAGCGCATCAGGATAAGTACCGATGCCGACGACGAACTGATTTATGTCTGTATTGAAGACACCGGGCCCGGCATCCCTGTCGAAAAACGCAGCAAAGTGTTTGAACCCTTCTACACCACGCGTCCGATGGGCAGCAGTCAAGCCGGGATGGGGCTGGTGATGGCCAAGGAAATTGTTACCCAGCATCAGGGATTTATAGACATCGATTCGAATTATGACCAGGGCTGCCGTTTTAAAATCAGCTTTCCTTTGCACAGACAGGAGCCCAGGAGATTAAACTAATGTCCGAACGCACCGAACTTATAGAAGCCGAACTGGATACCTTGTACCTGATCAGCCAGGTGCTGAACAGTACCCATGACTTACATGCGAAGCTGCGCGCCGTTCTGGAAATATTGCATAAACGCTCGGGAATGCGTTCAGGGATGATCACGCTACGAGAAATTGAAAGTAAAAGCATGATCGTCAGTGTTGTTCATACCAGCAATGCGGATAAATTTAATGAACCAGTCCGCTACAATCCCGGTGAGGGCTTGATGGGTGCGATTCTCGATGCCGGCAGCACCATCGTCGTTGACAAAGTATCCGAAGAACCGCGATTTTTAGGACGCCTGGGGCTGTATGATCCTGAATTGCCGTTTATCGGCTCACCGATTTACATCGAAGAAGGCGACACGATCGGCGTATTGGCCGCCCAACCGGATAACAACCGCTTTCTCGGCGAACGCGCCCGCTTTATGGAAATGATCGCCAACCTGATCGCCCAAAGCGTGAAAATGCTGCGGGGCATCGAGCGCAAACAACGCAATCTGCTCAGCGAGCGTGACCAGCTTAAACAGGCCTTGATCAAAAACTACAGTTTTGAAAACATCATCGGCCATTCACCTGCGATGCTAAAAGTATTTGATGTCATCCGTCAGGTCGCCAAATGGAATACTACCGTATTGATTCGTGGCGAATCGGGTACCGGCAAGGAAGTCGTTGCCAATGCCATACATTTTAATTCCGGATGCGCCAGCGGACCGTTTCTAAAACTCAATTGCGCCGCGCTGCCCGACACTTTGCTGGAATCGGAACTGTTCGGTCATGAGAAAGGGGCATTCAGCGGTGCGATCAGCCAACGCAAAGGCCGTTTTGAACTGGCCGATAATGGCACCCTGTTTCTTGATGAAATCGGCGAAATCTCCGCGTCATTCCAGGCCAAATTGCTGCGTGTTTTACAGGAGGGTGAATTTGAACGCGTCGGTGGGACACAAACCATCAAGGTCAATGTTCGCATCATCGCCGCCACCAATCGTAACCTGGAAGAACAAGTCACCGAAGGCAAGTTTCGCGAAGATTTGTATTACAGGCTCAACGTCATGCCTATCCAGATGCCGGCTTTGCGCGACAGAACCGAGGATATTCCCGATTTATCGGAATTCCTGCTCGGCAGAATTTCCGCCCAGCAAGGCGGACGCCCTTTGGAAATCAAGGAAAGCGCGATCCGCATACTGATGAAACACGACTGGCCGGGTAATGTCCGTGAGCTTGCCAACCGCCTGGAACGCGCTGCGATCATGAGTCCTAACGGCATTATTGACCGCGATGTCATGGTCAGCACCGGCCTGGAAGATGAAATCGGTAGCGGCATTTCTCATAAAAGCGCCAAAGCCCCCGCCATTGATTTTAACGATGCTTACATGGACGACCGGGAACGCGTCATTGCCGCTCTGGAACAAAGTGGCTGGGTGCAAGCCAAAGCCGCGCGTTTATTGAATATGACGCCAAGGCAAATCGCTTACCGGATTATGACTCTGGATATTACCATGAAGCAGATTTAAGGATTTGACGCAACCATGACTATTTTATACGTACAACACGATTACGCCGTTTTCGGCTTTGGGGAAACCCGACAAGCCGCCATCGCCATGGCCGCCCAATGGCTAAAAAATGAGTCGGGCAACCAAGGCTGTTCAATCGACTATGCAGAAAGTTTATTGGTCAGCACTCCCAAACCGGGCCAAATGGCGCTGTATGAAACAACTGAAACGATTCCGGCCGATGCGGAAAACTGGGGTGGCGAAGCACTGTTGGATTGGTATCACGATATTGCCTGAAGCGGAGAGCAGTGGGTCACCGGGTTGGCAGTTCTGATCCGTAGGGGATTTTTGGGCAAAAAAAAGCCCGAGTGGTTAAACTCGGGCTTTTTAGAATAGGCGCTTGGCAATTCCCTACTTTCGCATGGCAAACTGCCACACTATCATCGGCGCTAAGCGGTTTCACTTCCGAGTTCG
>SXIP01000053.1 GCA_005772825.1 Methylococcaceae bacterium
GTGCAGGGAGAGCGCAGGTCTTCTTCCAATAATGCACGGCCTTGCTCATCCAATTTGGCGCCTTTAATTTCCAAAACATGCTGGCGATAACGTTCGGTTTCCAGGTGCGGGTCGATGCGGCTGACGGCCAGATTGTCCAGGGTGCCGTTCAAGGTCTCGCTCAAATGGGCGGCAGGGTCCGATGTGGTGAGATGGACCGACAGGCCACGATGGGCCAGTTCCACAGCAATGGCGGCAGCCAGTGTGGTTTTACCGACACCGCCTTTACCCATTAACATGATCAAACCATGTTCGTCTTTGGCAATCTCGTCGACTAATTCGGATAGGTTGGGTTCATCGAGTTCAATGGGCAAATCAACATCGCATTGAGCCGGCAGAGTCCTGTCCACCAGCAATTCAAGTAACGGAGCCAGCCCGACCATATTGAAAGGCTTGAGCATCACCAGATCACGCGGCAGCGTTTGCAAAACGGCAGGAATGTTTTGCAATGCGGCTTGTTCACGTTCGTGAATGGCTGCGGCCAATGGATCGGTTTGGGTTTCGCTCTGCGGCAGGATGCCGTTGATGACCAGATGTTGTTGCGTTAAACCTATTGCCGCCAGTTCTTCATGGGTACGGGCAACTTCTCTTAACGTAGCTTGTTGAGCGCGCGCGACTAAAATTAACCGCGTGCGCTGTGCATCCGCCAAGGCGTCGACGGCGGCCCTGTATTGTTCGCGCTGTTTGTCCAGACCGGCCAACGGACCCAGGCAGGAAGCATCGCCCTTGCCGGCTTCCAGGAAACCGCTCCAGGCGCCGGGCAGTTGCAATAATCGAATGGTGTGGCCGGTCGGCGCGGTATCGAACACGATGTGATCGTAACCCGCCGTCAGCACGCTATCGGTCAACAGCGAGGTGAATTCGTCGAAGGCCGCGATTTCGGTGGTGCAAGCCCCTGATAATTGTTCTTCTATGCCTTTAACGACCGTATCAGGCAGTACACCGCGCACCGGGCCAACAATTCGATCACGGTAATCATGTGCAGCGGCTTGTGGATCGATCTCCAATGCAGTCAGCCCCGGCACGGCAGGGATACAAGTGATATGGTTGCCGATGCGGATGCCAAACACTTGCCCGACATTGGAAGCCGGATCAGTGCTGACCAGCAGAACCTTTCGGCCGGCATCGGCCAAATGAATGGCTGTGGAGCAGGCGATCGAGGTCTTGCCGACACCGCCTTTGCCGGTAAAAAACAAAAAGCGTGGTGGCCGGTCGAGAAATTTTAGTTTGGTCATGTCGGCATCTCCAAATACAGTTTTATGTATTACTGACAGCAACCATTGCTCTCGGATGTTTTGGCAGATGATGACCCGCCACAGCAAGACGAGGTACTGTCGGCCGGCGCAAGTTCGCCCAAAATCCGTTCCGCCAATTCCAGTATATTTTGAGTTGAGGCCCGCTTGACCTTGTTGCCAATTTCAACAGCTTCGTAAAGGGCGTCAAGTGTTACACCGAATTTACGCGCTTTGTCATAATGGAATTTGAAACAAGGTTCGCAGCCTGCTGCAATCGCAGCACCCAACGCGATTAATTCCGCAACCTGCGGAGTCAATGACGTCGGCGCGCATACTTTGAGCTTCGCCCACTGCGTCAATTCGTCCCGAGTAGGATAGCGCCCTGCTAACATGACAGCGCCATCGACTAGAATCAAAGGTAAAGCTTCGGCACCAGAGCTATCGAGAAACGCTTTTACCACCGGGTTTTCCGCAAACACCATCGGTTGTTGCGCCAGATTAAAACGCTCTATTTGCGCTCCGTTTTGCTTGGCCCAATCGACATCGGCGGAAAAATCGACCAATTGTTGATCGACGTCCACACCGCAGACGCCGGTGCTGCAACACAAGGCAGGGTCAAACACAAGAATAGTTGTCATGTCATAACTCCTTAAAAATCAGGGTATTAGTGTGCCGATACGGTCCAGCTCAGCTTTCATGCGTGCTGGATCATTCTTCAATTCGTCCAGCGGCAAAGCCAGGAAGGTTTCGATGCGGTGACGCAAAATGCCATAAGCCGTCTCGAAAGCCTCTTTGATTTCTTCTTCCGTGCCTTCCGCGTGCGCCGGGTCTTCGACGCCCCAATGGCTGCGCATGACCGGGCCAAGATAGGCGGGGCAGGTTTCGTTGGCGGCGTTACCGCAAACGCTGATGACGATGTCCGGCGTGACCGGTAGATCGTTCCAGGATTTGCTGTTATACCCCTCGGTCGAGATTCCTTTCTCCTCAAGCAAAGCCACGGCTCCGCTGTTTAAACGACCGATGGGCTTGCTGCCGGCGCTGATGGCGTGCCAGCCTTCGGGCGCCAGGTGATTGAAAGTAGCTTCGCCCATCAAGGAACGGCAGGAATTGCCGGTACAAAGAAATAAGACATTCATAGTGGATAGTTCTTAGGTGTGGATTGAAAGAATTAGTCGCTATCGCAACACGCCGATGCTTCACCGGCATCGAGACACAGTTCGGGATGACCTGTGCAGCATTCGGCCGTCAGATAATCGATCAGCGATTGCATGACGGTTAAATTGGCTCGGTAACGCTGGTAGCGTCCTTCTTGCGTCACATTAACCAAGCCCGCATGCGTCATCGCTTTCAGATGAAATGACAGGTTGGTCGGCGGCAAAGTCAATTCGGTAGCAATTTCCCCGGCAACCAGACCGGTCGGTGCGTTTTTGACCAACAAACGGAATACGTCTAGCCGAACGCCCGACGCTAGTGATTCAAACAATGTGGAGGCAATTTCTTTATTCATGAATTCAACTATACAATAATTATTGAATAGTGGAAAGCATAATTATGCAAATTTCTAATGACAGGTCAGGACGTTAAACCGGACGTTCAAATATGGGATTTTGTGATGGCTTGAGTGTCTTGAATTGGCCGGTCGGCGTCGCTGCGCGTTTCGAATGGAATGCGTAGCGGATTTTATGGGAATACTCAAAGCTACGTCAGCTTCGCACAATGTGCTTGCCTCCATCTTATTTAATTAATCATTGCTTAATTGTCCGGGTAAAATAAGCAAAGTCATAGCACACCAAGGTTATGCCAAGGCTTATGAGTACACCTGAACAGCGAAAACGACTTAAAGAATACTATCAACGCGGCAACGCCTTGTTTGCCGAATGGCGCGAACGTGGTTATCGATACCCTCCGCCAAGAACCGAACCGATGCCCGAGGATTTACGTCGCCTTGAATGTGGCGCCAAGACCAGAGCCGGAACGCCCTGCAAACAGATAGCAATTTATCTTAACGGTCGTTGTAAATGGCATGGTGGGTGCAGTACCGGCCCCAAAACCGAAGCTGGCAAACGACGGTCAGCATTGAATGGAAACCAGCCGAAGCAAAAGCGAAGTCATGCCGGTTGATAAAACACCAGTTTCAACGGCAACCCGGAGTAAGGAGTATGGCCGCATCCAGCTTTAAATCATCCGCCGAATATCAACGGGAACGGCGAGAACACAACCGACGGCGAGGCGTGCGTCGGCTGGATATTGAAATCGATCCGAAGTTAATGGCTAGGCTGCAACGGGAACTTGCCAGCTATGGCGCATATACGCACCCAGGCGCGGCGCTTGTCGATTGGCTGGACGATGTGTTACCGGAATAAAATGCGATAAATTAGAAACGCAGTAGTTTACAAAAATAGCGTTCACGTTGCCCCTGGAAGCCGCAATCTGCCTGAATTTCAACGGTCACAATCACGAGAGAAAAATTTACAGAGAGTCTACGAACCGAGAGCGGCAATCGCGCAGAAATCACCGAACCAAAAGCAACACCAAAACCTTGGCGGCGCGCGGCCTTGAAGGGCAAACGCAACGGCAATCCGCGACATAAAACGCCGCACGTTTCCACTCAGTTCTCGAACCAGTCAGCTCCCTAACTACCCGATAAATCAAGCCGTTATGACATGTGATAATGTAGCTTTCATAAAAACCAGAACCGGCTTTCTTTTTGCAAGTTACCTTGGCAACATCGATCAGACCGGGGTAACTTTAGGGGTAACTCTTATTTTGAAAAAAACAAAGCCCTTTGTTTTCAAGCTCTACAGGTCATTGTTCGATTGACTCTTTCGGGTTTTTTATTGTCCAGCGACATGCAATAAGATTTGTTGACATACCGTCATATTTGGCGGTAACCGGCGAGATTCTAGCGTTAAAGAAAAATGGTCAGATTATTAAAAAGGTTAGTCTGACTCAAGCTTAACCAAAAATATCACCACATTATCCGCAGATAACCCAAGCAATTCCAGAATTACACACTACCAGGGCGTTTTGCTCACTACTGTATTGGACCAAGTGCTTGATAATAGCTGGAAGCAATCAGAAGCCATTAAATTTACCGCAGTAGACGGTTAACTAATTCACCGGTTTTGGGATTATGAACAATACCCGTATTACGATGAATA
>SXIP01000054.1 GCA_005772825.1 Methylococcaceae bacterium
CGACCCAGAAATTGCCGATAATATCGGCTTTGCGTCGGGCAAATCCGCGAATCAGCGCAACCAGTGTCGCCATGCCCCCGGCGGCGGAAACAAAGTTCTGCACCGTCAGGCCCAGCATCTGGGTCAGATAGCTCATCGTTGTTTCGCCGCCGTAGCCCTGCCAGTTGGTATTGGTGGCGAAGCTGGCCGCCGTATTAAAAGACGAGTCCGGGCTGACGGCGGGCAGGTTCTGCGGATTAAAAGGCAGATCGGCTTGCAGGCGTTGCAAAGCAAAGACCGCCAACGCACCCAGCAAGTTAAAAACCAGCATGGCAATAGCATAATCCGTCCAACGCATCTCCTGCTTGGGATCCACTCCGCTTAGGCGATAAATCAATGATTCGACCGGCGCCAATACTCGGTTTAAACCCACTGATTCATCCTCATAGACTCGGGCCATATACCAGCCTAGCGGTTTAGCCAGTGCCAGTAGAGTAAATACATAAAACGCAATTTGAACAAAACTGTTATTTGTCATCAGAATTTCTCCGGATAAAACAGCGCGGCAATCAGGTAAACGAAAATGGCCAGCGCCAACACGCCACTTAACATATAAACCCAGCTCATGATTGCCCCCTTAATTTTTCACAGGCATAAACCAGTGCTACGGTGACGACAAAAAAAACAACCGTCAATATAAGATATACACTACTCATAAAACCTCCTTACCTAAAATGACCAAAGTTGGCTTGCTGATTACTGGATCTTTGGTAAAACAACAATGCACAGTCTAAATGGAAGTGGGGTAAAAAAACTGTAAAAATCTTAGTAATTAACAGTTAAATTTTTTGGAAAAATCCAGTTGGTTGCATTTAAGCATACAGATCAGAAAAGTAATATACGTACAAATACCTATACCGTTTTTACAAGATAGTTCGTTACCGGATCGTTTGTTTCCGGATCATTTAAAAAGGGGGTTAACCGGGGAGTTCTGCCTTCAGATGCTGTATTACATGAGGAACTCCTGGAGTGCCGCGGGCATTGATTAGCGCAGGCCATTGCTTGAGAGGAGTCGAAGCGAACGCCTGCACCGCTGAATTCGACTCCGCTCAGCCAATGGTGGTTTATTTTTGCAAGTTACTTCTGGATGGTGTGCAGGGTTATGGACAGATATTTGTTCAATGGGGCCTGCACCGTTAATTAGGCCGTAACAGGCATTGTTCGGGCGTTGTACTGTAAAAATCAGAAAAGCATTGTTAATCAGTCATTAACTGTGCTGTATTGGTATTAACAATGTTTTTACATTTGCTAAAACTGATGCACTGCCTCCCTTCATTTGTATATACTATGCGCCATTACCGATACATTCCGGCCTTTTTGAGCTACGTGACGTTACAAATCAAATGAAATGAACCGAAATCGTTGACCCGTCTTAAAACTTATATAGTGTTGAAGCCATGAACAAACCGTCCCAACAGGATCACAGATGAATAATAGCTTAATTTCAGAAATTACCGGGCAAAATGATATTGATCCGGGAGAAACCAGGGAATGGATTGAAGCTCTACAGGCCGTATTGGAACAGGACGGCAGTGAGCGCGCGCATTTTCTGATTGAGCAGCTGGTAGCTGTAACCCGGCATTCAGGATTTGATATTCCTTTCAGCGCCAATACCGCGTATCTCAATACCATCCCGGTTTCCAGACAAGCACAGTTTCCGGGTGATGCCTCGATAGAGCAAAAAATTCGTTCTTATGTGCGCTGGAACGCCATGATGATGGTGTTACGGGCGAATAAACATACCAATGTCGGTGGGCATATCGCCAGTTTCGCGTCGGCAGCCACTCTATATGATGTAGGTTATAACCATTTCTGGCATGCACCTTCGGAACAGCATGACGGCGATCTGATTTATACCCAGGGCCACCTGACGCCGGGCGATTATGCGCGCGCATTCCTGCTCGGGCGTCTCAGCCTGGAACAAATGGATAACTTCCGCCAGGAAGTCAACGGCAACGGTCTGTCTTCGTATCCGCATCCGTGGTTGATGCAGGATTTCTGGCAATTCCCTACCGTTTCAATGGGACTTGTGCCGATTATGGCGATTTATCAGGCGCGTTTCATGCGTTATTTGCAGGACCGCGGCTTTGCCGATACGTCAAAGCGCAAAGTCTGGAGTTTTCTCGGTGACGGCGAAACCGATGAGCCGGAATCTTTGGGCGCCATCGGTATGGCCGGACGGGAAAAACTGGATAATCTCATTTTTGTAGTCAATTGTAATTTGCAGCGTCTGGACGGTCCGGTGCGCGGAAACGGCAAAATTATCCAGGAGCTGGAAAGCGAATTCCGCGGCGCGGGCTGGAATGTTATCAAACTGGTCTGGGGACAACGCTGGGATGCGCTGCTGGCGCGTGATAAAGAAGGATTATTGGCGGCGCGGATGATGGAATGCGTCGACGGTGATTATCAGACGTTCAAGGCTAAGGATGGCGCCTATGTCCGTGAATATTTCTTTAATACCCCGGAATTAAAAGCCATGGTCTCCGATTGGTCAGACCGCGATATATGGGAATTAAATCGTGGCGGTCATGATCCCGCCAAAGTTTATGCAGCCTTCCATGCCGCCGTCAATCACAAGGGCCAACCCACCGTTATCCTGGCGAAAACCATCAAAGGTTATGGCATGGGTGAATCCGGCCAAGCGCAGAATATCACGCATCAGCAGAAAAAAATGAGCGATGACTCGCTGAAACATTTTCGCGATAACTACGATTTACCGATAACCGACGAACAACTGCATGATCTGACTTATCTGACCTTTCCCGAAGGTTCGAAAGAGCTGAACTATATGCAGCAACGTCGCGCCGATCTGGGCGGGCATTTGCCGTCCAGAAGAGCCAAGTCCTACGCGTTGGACGTGCCGGTATTGAATGATTTTAAAGCCCTGCTGGAAGCCAGCGGTGAAGGTCGGGAAATTTCCACGACGATGGCTTTTGTCCGCTTGCTGAATATCCTGGCGAAAGATAAAAATATCGGCAAGCGCATCGTCCCGATTGTACCGGACGAATCCAGAACCTTCGGTATGGAAGGTATGTTCCGGCAACTGGGTATCTGGTCTCAGGTCGGCCAGTTATATACGCCGCAGGATGCCGATCAACTGATGTTCTACAAAGAGGACAAGCACGGCCAGGTGTTGCAGGAAGGTATTAACGAAGCGGGCGGATTATGCGACTGGATTGCCGCGGGTACTTCGTATTCAACGAATAATGTGCCGATGATACCGTTCTTTATTTACTATTCGATGTTCGGTTTCCAACG
>SXIP01000055.1 GCA_005772825.1 Methylococcaceae bacterium
ATGGCGACCGGCATGGCGATTATGGGTTTCGGCGGCGGTGCGATGATCGGCTCGCCGTTGGCGGTGGAGTTGATGAAGCATTTCGCGACGCCGTCCGATGTCGGTGTCATGCAAACTTTTATCGTGATGGCCGGTATTTATTTTGTATTTATGATGGGCGGCGCATTGAGTTACCGAGTGCCTCCCAGTGGCTGGAAACCTGCGGGCTGGACACCGACGCCGGCAAAAACCGGCAAAGGCATGATTACCCATCGCCATGTGCATTTAAAACATGTGTTCAGAATTAAACAGTTTTGGTTGCTGTGGGGCGTATTGTGCATGAACGTCAGCGCCGGTATCGGCGTTATCGGCATGTCATCGCCGATGTTGCAAGAGGTATTTGGCGGCCAGTTGATCGGCATTGCCAAGACTTACAATGAGCTCGATAAAACCGAGCTGGCCGCCATTGCCGCCGTTGCTGCGGGTTTTACCGCGTTATTGAGTTTATTCAATATCGGCGGGCGGTTTTTTTGGGCAAGCCTGTCCGATTGGCTCGGGAGAAAGAACACGTATTTTGTCTTTTTCATCCTCGGTAGTTTGTTGTATCTCAGTGTGCCCGGTAGTGCGATGGCGGGCAATAAAATCCTGTTCGTGGCCGCGTTTTGCATCATCTTAAGCATGTATGGAGGTGGTTTCTCGACCGTACCGGCCTATCTCGCCGATTTGTTCGGTACCCAAATGGTCGGCGCCATTCATGGCCGCTTATTGACGGCTTGGGCGACGGCGGGCATTCTGGGGCCTGTGATCGTCAATTATATGCGCGATTATCAATTGGGCTTGGGTATTCCGCGTGAGCAGGTGTATAACCAGACCATGATGATTCTCGCGGCTATGCTGATGATCGGATTGCTGTGTAATTTGCTGATTCGCCCGGTAGCCGACAAATGGTTTCTGACCGATACCGAGCTGGCTGAAGAAAAACGCCTGGCCCGAGAAGAAATTGTCGATTTGACGGCGAATCCTGCAGAACAGGCGCTGACGGATGACAAGCAAACGTCCCGGATATTGGTTTGGCTGGCCTGGATAGTTGTTGTTCTGCCGCTGTCCTGGGGAATCTACAAAACCCTGATTAACGTGGGCAAGTTTTTTGCCTGATGCCTTGTATGTACAGATAATAAAAACCACCTGAAACATCATGGCCCTATTACTTTTTTCCTTGCGCGGCGTACCCGAAGATGAAGCCGACGAAGTGCGCGAATTACTTACTGTGCAGAACATTGATTTTTATGAAACGCCCGCAGGCAACTGGGGCATGTCGATGCCAGCCCTGTGGCTTAGGAATAACGATGAGCTGGAAAAAGCACATGCGTTGCTCAACGCCTATCAACAACAGCGCTTTATCACAGCCAGAGCACAATACTTGCAACTTAAGCAAGCCAATCAACACAAAACCCTGCTGAAAGCCGTTATCGAAAAACCGATGCTGTACTGCGTTTATTTGCTGACCATCGTCATGGTTGTTTACGCTTCAATTAAATTACTGTTTGAGTTGGGATTATAAGGAACATCTTTTGACTATTATTCCATCCTGCCCCTGTTGCTCCGGCCTCGACTATCAACAGTGTTGCGAGCCGTTTCATTCAGGTAAAAAAATACCGGCTACCGCCGAGGCGTTGATGCGTTCCCGATATTCGGCTTATGCCTTGCAAGATGCCGCCTATTTACTGGCAACCTGGGATAGACTTAAGCGACCTGCGGCTATCGATTTTTCCGGGGAAAATATCGTCTGGGTGCGACTGGAAATTACCGATACTAAAAAAGGCGGTGTTAAGGACAATAAAGGCAAGGTCGCGTTCAAGGCCTATTATGTGCAGGACGGCGAAGAACAGGTCATGGTTGAAATCAGCCGCTTTGGTAAAACCAACGGGCGCTGGTTTTATCTTGACGGACTGGTTAAATAGACCCTGTCAACAGGTCAGGGCAGGGCGGTGAAACCCGGCATGAAAAAGAACGCGGCCCGCCGAAAAAAAAGCCGGCAGACCCACTATTGGCATCGAATCACATGGATAATGGCTGTCGTAACTGTGTTGGCAGGTTGCGGCTACCTGATTTTTCCGGTCAATATGCCTTGGGCGCATGTCGATGCAGCGAGCGAAACATCAGACCGTTCCGTTATACTTGACATTGGTCATACGCTGGCGCATCCCGGCGTTATGAGCGCACGGGGCGTGCCCGAATTTGAGTTTAACCGCCGTCTGGTCGGTGTCACGGCCGGCGTGTTGAAAGGTTTATCCTATCAAACCTCCGTTGTTAATGATGACGGCTTGATCGGTCAATTATCGGACCGTGTGCGGGATACGGAAGGCAAGTCGCTTTTCCTGTCGATACATCACGATTCCGTGCAGGAACAATACCTGTCCAAGTGGAAAATAAACGGTATTTCTCATGCCTATAGCGACCGATACAAAGGCTATTCGGTTTTTATATCGCATCTTAATCCTTTTCCCGCTGAAAGCCTGCGTTGTGCCTCGGCGATTGGCAAAGCGCTGAGAGTGTCAGGTTTTAAACCTTCAAGACATCATGCCGAAGCCATCGCCGGGGAAAATAAAGCCTATGCCGATGAAAGCAACGGTGTGCATTATTACGACAATCTCGTGGTTTTGAAGAAAGCGCATTGCCCTGCGGTTTTGCTTGAAGCGGGCGTTATCGTCAACCGCGGCGAAGAAGTAAAACTCGGGCAAACCCGCACTCAACAAGCCATCGCCAGGGCTATTGCAGAAGGCTTGAATAGTTGCCTGGACGATGGATAAAGCCCCCGGCACTTTCCAACTTGCCAAGTGTATTATTTTGGTGAAAAATCCCTTGTAAACACACCAAACCAAGGAGAACATCATGACAGAATTCCCATTGAACCCTGAAAAACCGCTGGCTGTTACCGCCATTTGCGTCATAGGCCTGATCAACGCCACACAAATGATCAACCTGATTTTATCGCCGATGGCGAAACAACTCGGGGCCGGTTACCCTGTTTATTTCATGTTGTCGGTCCTTGTCAGTCTGGCTTGCATCGGCGGCTTGTGGTTTTTGAAACGATGGGCAGCGCTGGCTTATGGCGCTATCCTGGTCTGTAACCAATTAGTGTTGCTGAAGATGGGCTTTTGGGAGCTTACCGCGGCAGTGATTCCGGTCATTATCATCGGGTTGTTGTTCAAGTATTTTGACAGGATGTCCTAAAACAGGCGCCGCGATACATTTTAAAATGTATCTATAATTAGACATGGCGATATTTCAACATGTCTTTGGGAAAGTAAAAAACTACCGGTATTGCATTTATGCGCTTTATGACAATTCTTATTGGCTTTATTCCCTATGCAATACTGGCAGGATACGACAGTTGGCTGCATGGCTATGCACGCCACGTGTCGCGTACCGAGCAGATGCTGCACGTTGGTTTGGCGCTGAGTCTGGGTATTTTCCTGTCTTTGGTCATTGCCGCTAAAACACTTGCGGCATTGTCTTTTCTGGGCATATTTACCTGCTTGCTCTTGGTAGATGAGTTCGGCTTCCATGCCGACATTGAAATCCATGAACGACGTATTCACTGGTTAGCCGATGCAGCGTTGCTGGGCTTTGTATTTTACTGGTTGTGGATTGACGGGGTGATTGATGGGGGATTTTAATATTTATCCGGCTTACGCAATCATGGTGCTGTTGGGATTCGCCCTGATGCTGATGTTCCCAACGACCCGCGGTTTGACCTCAAGTAGTGAGAAACAAAGCTATTGGATCTTGCAGGGCATTTCACTGTTTGCCGCGTTGTTAGGCGCTAAATTTGCCGTTGTCATGGGTGACGGGCTGTGGCCGTTGCAACCCTTTGACAATTGGCAAGGATTGTTGACATCGGGGCGTTCGATTGTCGGTGCTTTGCTGTTCGGTTTTATCGGCGCAGAAATCGCCAAGCCGCTGCTCAATTATCAACTGCCGCCGAATGACCGTTTTGCCATGTTGTTGCCGTTTTCGCTGGGTATTGGCCGTATCGGCTGCCTGTTGACCGGTTGCAGCCGGGGACTGCCATGGGACGGTATGTTTGCCATCACTTACGCCGACGGTATTCCGAGGCATCCCGCCCAGATTTACGACATGCTGTTCAATTTTGCGCTCGGCTTTATTTTTATAGCACTCTATCGCCGCAAGCTGTTGCACGGGCGCCTGTTTGCCTTATATCTGGTTTGCTACGGCATATTCCGCTTCATCAGCGAATTTTGGCGCGAAACCATTAAGGCTTTTGCAGGGTTTTCCGCGTATCAGTGGCTATGTGTGGTAATGGTGATTGTCGGCATCATCACACTGGCGATACGCAGCTATCGACCACCTCCGCCTTGGGGAGCGGCAGGAGAAAATATATGAACAATGACCCCAAAAATCCCGACCATGAGTTTGACTTTTTTGATCTTTGCTGGCTGATAGGCAAGATCATTCTTTGGCTTATTTTGGCAGTAGTCGTAGTGGTCGGCGTATACGTCGGCTTTATAATTGCGACTTGTTCGGTTCGTTAAACAGGAACGGGCATGCACGTTATTGTTGATGGCGCCAAACGACAATTACATCGCGACATTGTTGACAATCCCTCGTTACACGGCCGGGTTCTGAATTTATATCTCAACGGCGAAGCCTACCCGCATTGGGTCAGTGATTATTTTCCAATCGCGCATGTCGAAGCGCCCGAATTGGCGGCAAAAATGCGCCAACATATTGCCGATGAAAACAAGCATATCGCCTTATACAAGGCCGCCATTGAAAAAATGGGGCAACCGATTATCGAAGACCTGCCGCATTCATTCATATTTAATTCCGTGGTAAGGCATTACACGCCCGTCTCATGGGCAATTTACGATAACCACGATGCCGACAGTAAACGCCTGAAGCTGGCGCATTTTCTCGCCCATGCGCACTGTTTGGAAAAGCGGGTTGCCCGCTCGCTGGACTATCATCTGGAAGCCTGCGAACAAAGGGCGCATTCGCCCTACATAGCCAAAGCCGTTGGCGCGGTGCTTGCCGATGAATATCGGCATATCGCTTACACTGTTGAAGCCATTCACGATTTATTGCCGACTACCTCCGCACAGGCGCTATTGCGTATTCATCAACTGGCTGAACGGCGCGGCAATCTTGATTTCTCGGCATCGCAACTGAAGCGCTTGCTGCAAGAAAATCGCGCTGATTGGCCATCCTCGCACCGGTATTTTTATCGTTTTTGCAGCTTGGCAATGCGTACTTTGTTGTTCTTTGATTAGCCGGGTTTACTTTTATTGTAGCGGGTAACGCCAATGTCCAAATTTCTTGATATTCCAATTCATGTTGAGCAAGCACCCGCCAAGGCAAGTTATAGTTCGAGGCTGGAGGCTATTGCCGCGCCGTTACGCGCAATGGATGCCGAATCTGTCGCCCGCCTTTTCGCGCTGGACAAAACCGCCTTCCTATTAAAAACCACCCTCAGTCTTTGCGCCGATTGCCTCGCTCATGTCCCGGCGGCTGTGTATGAATTAAATGGCGCGGTTTTGATGACAAAAATCTGTGCGACGCACGGGCAGCAATACGCCGTACTGGAAAATGACGCGCGTTATTACCGTCTTTCCAATAAAGATAATAGCGGGCGATCCTATACAGATACTCAGACAATGGTGTTTCCACCCTATACCGACAACGAATGTTGCGGTTCCGGCGCAAGCTGTTCATCCGGCAGTGATGCGTTTTGGCCCTATGACTTCGCCGACCAGCGCGGCAATAAAAGCTGTACGGTGCTTGTTGAGATTACCAATGCCTGTAACCTGTCGTGCCGTGTTTGCTATGCCGAAAGCGGCGAGGATAGGGATAGACTTTTGCCGCTAGTGCAATTCAAGGAAACCATCAGCGCCTTGATTGCCCAAAAAGGCGGGCTGGATTCCGTGCAGATCACCGGCGGTGAAGCTTCGTTACATCCCGAGTTTTGGACCATGTTGCAGTGGCTGGCTGAGCATGCGGATATCAAGATGATTTATGTGCCCAGCAACGGCATTGAATTTAGCAAGCCGGGCGTCGCCGAACGTCTGGTGCCTTTTAAACACAAAGTGTTGGTGTTATTGCAGTTCGACGGCACCGATCAGCCGATCAATCAGACCCTGCGCAACGCCGGCCCGGAACGGCTTCGGCTACGCTTGATTGAGCGCCTGGAGCGCTTGCAAATTCCCATGCAACTGACCATGACTTTAACGCAAGGGCTGAGTGAAGCGGATATTGCCTGGGTGGTGCGGCAAGGCAAGCGTTACTCCAATGTGCGTTTGGTCGCGCTGCAACCGGCATTTACCTCGGGGCGTTACGAACTTGACTTTGATCCCATGCAGCGCATGACCTTGAGCGATTGCGTCAAAGGCGTGGTCGCCGGATTAGGCGGCAGGGTTCGGGAAGCCGATTTTTTCCCCATACCGTGTTCGCATCCCAATTGCGGCTGGGTCACCTTGTTTGTGCGTCGTTACGGGTATTTCGGCAACATCGCCCGCTATATCGATTTATCCGCCGTCATGAATAAGGTGGCTTATAAGACCCAGCTTAAAGACCGGGAGATGCAGAGCATTGTCGGTACCCGAATAAACGGGCTGTTGGGATTAATTGCCCGCTTTGCACGGCGTTTGATCCGCCCGCAGCATGTGTTCGGTATCGCCATCAAGCCGTTTATGGATCGTCACAACTACGATCAGGACCGGATAGTCAATTGCTGTCACCATATCACCAATACCCAGGGCCAACTGCTGTCGTTTTGTGAATATAACGCTCGCTTCAGGGCGGAAGACAGTTGGCAACGATTTCCGAGTCTTGGCCAAACGGACTAACTCGGTTAAGGCGGGAATTTATATCCGGCGCTAATAGGCTTGGCGATTGAAGCGGATAGGGCACTTTAAAACGTTTGGGACGGGGCTATAAAACCCCGTCCCGCTCAGGCATGTAATTCTTCCGTTTTAAGGCTTTCCAAATATAGTTCAGCAGCCTCTTGAATATTAAAAAGCACTTCTTCATAAGTATTGCCTTGCGTTACGCAGCCCTTTAATTCAGGAATTTGGGCAAAATAGCCAAATTCGTCTTTTTCGATAACGGCATTCAATATCATGGAAATTACTCCTGTGCTTTAAACAAAGATTGTCCAAGTTGTAAATGTTGGGTTCGCAAGCTCATTCCAACCCCCACGACCCTGACCTGACAGAATAGCAGGTTATAAAACCCCGTCCCGCTCAGAAATCACAGTGCATCTAAATTTTAAGCGCTTAGTCTTACCGGCGCGATGCTCGCTTAAAGCCTCATTAGCAAGGTTCGCTAAGAAATCTTCAGATTCGGCAAATAAAGAATCCCATTTTTAATCCCATTTTTTTTCTGTCGATAATTCATCCAGTAACCATCGTGCTATTATATTTTGTTGTATATCAGGGAGTTTGGATACTTCTTGAAATGCTTGGTCAAGTAACTGAGTCATATGATTTTTCCTTGAGAACGCATACGTTATTTGATATAGCCTGCTTCTCGGTATTACAGAAGATTAAAATGTTGCGTTGGGCTGCAAGCCCCAACGCGCCAAAGATTGGGTTTGTCACCTGTTCCATAACGTTTTTGTTGATTGACAGTACTTCAAAACGTTTGGGACGGGGTTACAAAACCCCGTCCCGCTCAGGGCTAACCTTATTCGTTAGAGCATTTCTCTTTTGAATGCATCGCGTGCGTCATCGTATGCCTGAGTATTTGTTCGGTATGGTTCAGAGCCGCTTCGATCACCGAGAAGATAATCAAATCGATAATTATTGTTGGTGCTAGGGTGCATCATGCCGTGGAACACTTTATTCTTTAGCTTGAGTTCTTTCTGTAGACGCGAAATCACCTCAGATACCTTCGGACCCAACGGAAACAGCCAGGCATCAGGAATTCGATTTAATTCTGGCACGAATATTTCGTAAACCATTTCTTTTGTAATGCTATGGCTCATGATCTTCGGCGACCCTCCTTCATAGTTTTCTCCACCCTTAAACACCGGGTACTTGAGTACCGAAGTTGTGTGGACAAGATGCCAATCTTCATGGAAAAGTGAATTTCCAGAAATTGCCCCGATAGCCTCGGGGATACACCAATCATCGATTTCGTTATACAAGTTTTCTCTCATTCGGCCCGTTTTATCATTGAATGAGGCATGTTTTTTTACATCCGATACCGCTTGTTCGACCGAAGTGCCGTTCAGTGCCGCTTGTTTCGCTGCGCGACAAGCGCGCACCATTTGCGATTTTCCAGGCGTTATGCCTATCAGTGCAATTTTGGCATTCTTGTTTATATGCTCGAATGGAGCATAGAAAATGGATATTCCTTTTTCATCTTCCGATTTAGCCGATGGGTAAAGCCGAAGCCTGGAAGGCAACGCGCCTTGGTCGGAGAGAGCCGAGTATTCGAGATCCATCAATGATTGTTTTTGTTTATTAGTGTCCTGCCACATCCTGGATGTCTCGCATATTGCTCTAACGTTAAGTAGACACCTCCAAGGTGTCTATCACTTTTGGAGTATCGGTGCATAACACCGCCGACAATCCGTTAGAGTCGGACAGTATCACGTTAGCAAATGTCATAGCAAGTCTTTTGTGGCGAACAAAAAACACGTTATAGACGAGCGCGCTACAGGTGTCTATTTATTTCGGATTATAGGTGTACAATCTTAGTAAGACATACTGCAGCCCGCTTATACAAAGGACGTTTTTCATTAAAACGCTTCGATAGGTGGATTTTTATGATGACTGGAAACGCACCGCCAAAGCTTTTGTATAATAATAGCGCCGCCAACATCACTGTAAAGGAATACCCATGCTAGCCGCTCTCGTCCGCTTTTCTATCCGCTTTTACGGCATCATCATCGCGCTTGCCGTTGTCGTTTTGTTGTATGGAGGCTTTCGTTTCACCAGCGCCGGTTTGGATATTTTTCCGGAATTTTCGCCCAAGCGGGTCATCATTCAAACCGAATCACCGGGTTTGTCTTCCGAACAGGTTGAGGTTCTTGTTACCCGTCAGATTGAAGCGGCTATCAGCGGTTTGGTGGGGCTGGAATCGGTGCGCTCCGAATCCATTCAGGGTTTGTCGATTATTACCGCGACGTTCCTGGAAAACAGCGATGTGTACCGCAATCGTCAATTAATCAGCGAACGATTATTGGGTTTATCGGCGCAATTACCGGTCGGTATTACGCCGGTGGCGATACCGCTGTCCTCGTCTTCCGCGACGGTGTTAACCATCGGTTTAAGTTCTGAAAGCAAGGATTTGATGGCACTGCGCACGTTAGTCGATTGGACGGTGGTGCCGCGTTTGCTGGCGGTTCCCGGTGTTGCCGATGTCAATGTCTTCGGCGGCGAAGTCAGGCAGTTGCAAGTCCAGGTTGAGCCTGCGCAATTGCATCGTTTTAACCTGACGCTGGATGACGTCATCCAGGCTGCGTCACAAGCCGCGCACATCCAGGGCGGCGGCTTTATCGAAAACAGCAACCAGCGCTTTACCTTGCAAGTCAGCGGTCAGCCAAGTACACCGGAACAATTCGCCAAAATTATCGTGCCTTTACCGGGCATGAAAAGACCGGTGAGTTTAGGCGAAGTGGCGACCATTCGTTATGCGCCGGAGCCGCCCGTAGGCGGCGCGCAAATTATGGGCAAACCGGGCGTGGTGATGATGGTTATCGGTCAATACGGCGCCAATACCTTGACGGTATCCAAACAGGTCGAACAGGCGTTAAAAGAATTCGAACCCCTGTTTAATCATGAGGCGGTTACTTTTTATGCGCATTTGTTCCGTCCGGCTGATTATATCGAACGCTCGCTGGCTAACTTGTCCGGGCATTTGCTGGTCGGCGGCTTGTTCGTACTGATTATTTTGTACCTGTTCCTGTTTAATTTGCGCACGGCGTTTATTTCCGCGCTGGCTATCCCGGTATCGCTGACCGGTGCAGTGATTGTCCTGCTGGAGACCGGTGTCAATCTTAACATCATGGTGCTGGGCGGTCTCGCCATCGCGCTGGGCGAAGTAGTCGATGATGCGATTATCGATACCGAAAACATTTTTCGGCGCTTGCGGGAAAACCGTTTGTTGTCCAAGCCTTTGCCGGTTGCCGCCGTGGTTTATAACGCGTCGCTGGAAGTGCGCAGTTCTGTTGTCTATGCCAGTTTTATCGTTGCGCTGGTGTTTGTACCCTTGTTGACCTTGAGCGGCGTCGCAGGACGCCTGTTTGCCCCGCTGGGTTATTCCTATATTCTGGCGATACTGACATCCTTGCTGGTGGCGCTGACTTTAACGCCGGCATTATGTTATGCCTTGCTCGGCAGTCATGCGGATAATACCGGCGATCCGCCGCTGATCGGTTACCTCAAGCCGCGTTACCACAAACTGTTGGCAACGGTTTCAAGGCATTTAACGCCGGTCATTGTTATCAGCCTCATTGTTTGCTTGTCCGGTCTCGTTACTTTTTTTAAACTCGACAGCAAATTTCTGCCGGAACTGCGGGAAGGTCACTATATCGTCCATACCACCAGCATTCCCGGCACGTCTTTACAGGAATCGTTGAGAATCGGTACGCAATTGACGCGACAGTTTATGACCGTGCCGGGCGTCCAATCGGTATCACAATGGGCCGGGCGGGCGCAACGCGGGGCGGATACCTACGGCAGCCATTACAGTGAGTATGAGGTTCGGCTGGAACCCTCATCAGGCGCGAAACAGCAAGCGATATTCAATCAGTTGCGAACGATTCTGGACGATTTCCCCGGCATTTTATTTGAAGCCAACACTTTTTTAACCGAACGAATCGATGAAACCATCTCCGGCTATACGTCGCCGGTAGTCGTTAATATTTACGGTAATGATCTCAATGAGCTGGACGCCAAGGCGCAACAAATCGCCGGGATCATGCGGGATATTCCAGGGGCGACGGATGTGCAGTTACGATCGCCGCCCGCCACGCCGTTAGTGCAAATTCATCTGAATCTTGATCAGCTCAACTTTCGCGGCGTTGCACCGGCTCAGGTGACGGATGTCTTGCAGGCGGCTTATGAAACCCGTGTTGTCGGCAAAAATCTTCAGGGCAATCAAATTATCAACATTGCCGTAACGTTAAAGCCGGAGCTCAGGCGTCAAATTGAATCGATTGCCCAGTTACCGCTCAGGGCGCAGGACGGGGCATTAGTCAAACTGGAGCAGCTCGCGGAAATACGGCACACCGCAAGCCGCTATAATATTCTGCATCAGGGCTCGCAACGTAGACAAACCGTCACCTGTAATGTTATCGACAGGGACCTGGACGCGTTTATGCGGGAACTGAAAGCGCGGGTTTTAAAAGACATTCCCTTCGCCAGGGACAGTTATCCCGAATTCACCGGGGCGGCTGTCGAACAGGCGCAGGCGCGCCGGGATTTAATCCTGCATTCCTTATTGGCGGGCAGCGGCGTGCTGATGCTTGTTTTTATCGCTATCGGCAGTCTGCGTCACGTCCTGTTGACGCTGGTCAATCTGCCTTTTGCCTTAATAGGCGGCGTGGCGGCGGTGGTGTTGACCGGAGCGACGCTTTCGGTAGGTTCAGTGGTCGGGTTTGTCACCTTGTTCGGTATTACCGTGCGTAACAGTATTATGTTGTTGTCGCATTATCGCTATCTGGTTGAAGTGGAAGGCAAAATCTGGAATTTGGAAACCGCCGTGCAAGGCGCCCAGGAACGCTTGCCGTCCATTTTAATGACGGCGCTGGTAACCGCTTTGGCGATGTTCCCGATTGCTTTCGACAGCGATAACCCAGGCCGGGAAATCATGGGGCCGATGGCGGCTATCATCATCGGCGGTCTGGCTTCTTCAACGTTGTTGAATTTATTGCTGTTACCCGGCATGTTATTGCGTTATGGAAAATTTAAAATCGGGGCTGCCGATTAAGCTTGTTGCCCGCCTGAAAATTGGGAGAGAAGTCAAGGCTCAACAGTCTGTATAATTATTGGTCAATTTAAAAAAATGCTTGTATTAACAATATATTAAATTTTGTATCCCGGCTTTATCCACAGCCTTATGCACAAAAACTGTGATTAAATCGACTATTGACCGTCCACTGAATCGTCATAATTGTAGTTGTCGCTTTCTTCATTGCTTGTTTCGCCGTAACCTTGCGCGATAAATGACGCCAGTTCCATTCTCAGCATGGTCAGCGCGTCATTTAATTTCTCGCGATTTTCGTTGTTAAATGCGGGCTGCAAGGTCGATGCGTCGTGTTGCGTCAGCACATCCAGCAGTAACCGCGCCTGATCGATTGTGTATCCCGGCTGATTTAAGACCACTTCCTCGCTGTCTTCTATCTCATCAAGCAAATCCGACAGGTTGATGCACAAATCATTCAGGCGGTTATAGGCTTTATCGTTGCCTGAACCGGCTGCATGGTTACGCGCGGCTTCAAGCTGGCTAAGCGAATTAACCAGACATTCTTCTATACATTCCTTATTCATTGCTTTAACTCCTCTAGCGGTTGTTTGGCTGTTGTAATTGTTTTCATAAGGCTAAGGTGATTTCCGGCGAAGACTATACTCAATTCGCCGGTCTTCTTGTCCATTTGTCGCTTACGGCGATCCCTGCCTCCTGCAATCCATGCAGTCGTGGAAAATGAACATCTGATACTCGCCTGGTCGATTCTAGCACAAAGCGGGCCTTCGACTATGGTGTCCGATGATCAACCCGCCATTGCGTTAATCAATACGCCCGTTGCGGGTGATATAATCCTCTACTCAGGCATCCAAGTCAGACCTGTTAAATGCATACTCTTTAAAATTAATCGATTCCGGTGCCATGACCCCCATCATCACACTTAAAAATGTCTATAAAGCCTACCTGAACGGTCAAGTAAGCCAGCCGGTTTTGCACGACATCAATCTGGACATCAGCCCCGGCGAGTTTGTCGCTATTGTCGGCCCGTCGGGCAACGGCAAATCGACCTTACTGAATTTGTTGACGGGCATTGACCGACCTTCTCAGGGCCGGATAGACGTTTGCGGCAGTCCGTTACACACGCTGAAAGAAGAGCAATTATCGATCTGGCGGGGGGCGAATGTCGGCATTGTTTTTCAGTTTTTTCAATTACTGCCGTCATTAAATCTGTTGCAGAACATCATCCTCCCTATGGACTTTATCGCCAAAAAACCCAAACGCGAACGTCTGGAAAGAGCCCGTTATTTGCTGGATCTGGTTGGGTTGAGCGACCAGGCCCAACAACTGCCCAGTCAGGTTTCCGGAGGACAGCAGCAACGCGCCGCGATTGCGCGGGCATTGGCTAATGATCCCCAACTGATTGTGGCTGATGAACCGACCGGCAATCTCGATGAAGCGACTGCCGATGCGGTTTTTGATTTATTTTCCCACCTGAGCGGACAAGGGAAAACTTTAGTCATGGTGACGCACAATGAGGCCCTGGCGCAATCCGCGTCACGTCGCATCGCCATTCATTCCGGGCGCATCCGGGATGATCAAAGCACCGGGCTTATTCCTTGAACACTTATTGGCATAAAATCAGCGCCGATTTGCTGGCGCATAAATCCCGCACCTTGCTGGCGATGTCCAGTATTGCTATCGGTCTATTCGTGGTCGGCGTTTTACTGGGGATGATTGATTTACAGCTCGGCAAAATGGACGAATCGCATAGACTTTCACATCCTTCGCACATTAATTTAATCCTTAAAACCGATGCCGGTTTTGCCGTCGCAGAACAAATCAAAGCCATTCCCGGCGTTGCCGGTGTCGATACGCTCACGCAATTTACGGTACGCTTTAAAACAGCCAATAATCCGCAGTGGCAAACCGGTACCGCGCTATTCCGGCCTGATTATCAGGCGCAGAATTATGACTTGATGTCTTTGCTATCGGGTTCTTGGCCGCACGAGCAAACACTTGCTTTGGAACGCCTGTCGGCCAAGTTTGCCGGCTTAAAATCGGGTGATCAAATTATCCTGGAAACCGCGAACGGTGAAGAGTCTTTTAGCGTCGGCGGCATTATTCGCCATCCTTTTGTCAAACCGCCGCCTTTCGGTGGTCAATTGCATTTTTTTATAGCGCCCGAAGCGGCGGCTAATTTTGGCATCAAGCCAAACACATTCAGGCAATTACTGGTACAAGTGAAACAACCTTATAGCGCGGAAAAGGCGCGTTTGCTGGCGGGTGAGATTCGCGCCAAATTAAGCGCTATCGGCATAGATGTTAACGCGACCTTGTTACAGAACCCCGAGCAACACTGGGGTAGGCCGTTTTTTTCCGGTATTAACCTGATTCTAACGGTGATGGCCTGGGCATCCCTGGCGCTCAGTTCCGTGTTAATCCTGAATACCATTGCAGCATTGATCACCCAGCAGACCGACCAGATCGGCATCATGAAATCACTCGGCGCAAGGCGTTCGACCATCGCCAACATTTACCTGAGTATCGTGTTGATTTTGGCCTTGCTGGCGATTGTCTTGGCCGTACCGTTGAGTTTGGTCGGCGCTTATTTCAGCAGTCGCTGGTTGCTGGACCTGTTTAATATCGAAATGAATGGTTTTGAATATTCAACTCGCACGTTGTGGCTGATGACTGCAGGCGGTTTGTTGGCGCCGTTATTAGCATCATTATGGCCGATCCGGCGCGGCGCATCGATGTCGGTTCGTGAGGCTATCGCCAGTTACGGGCTGGGTGCCGATTTCGGCGGCAACCGTTTCGACCGGTGGCTGGAAGCCAAGGTATTTAACGCCTTGCCGACGCTTTATGCCGTCACCCTCGGTAATTTGTTCCGCCGCAAAGCACGTTTGCTGTGGACGCAGAGCGTATTGGTAATCGCCGGTGTATTGTTTATCGTGATCATCAGCCTGATCGAATCGGTCAACCTGACGCTCGATAACGAGTTGGCGCGCAGCCGCTATGCCGTACGCTTAGGCTTTAGTGCCGATCAACCTTCTGCGCTTGTGAATGAGCTGGTCCGTTCGGTTCCGCAAACGACGGGTCTGGAATTATGGAACAGATTGCCTGCCGAATTAACCCGCAATGACCGATTATTGCGCCAATCGGGTAGTTTGGGCGCGCAAATGATTGCGCTTCCGGTTGATACGGCGATGTACCGACCGCTTATCGTCGCCGGACGCTGGTTCGAGAACATCGATAACGATCAACAAGTGCTGGTGCTGAATGCCGCAACTGCAGAACTTAACGGCATTGAGGCAGGCGATACAATTAACGTTAACCTGGCCGGGCGTGCAAACAGTGAATGGCGGGTTATCGGTTTGTATCGCTGGTTTGCCGGTTCCGGTTATGCGGTAGAACCGGTATACGCGCCGTTAAGTACGGTTCAGAAGTTGACGCATCTTGATCAATTCAGCTCGTTTGCCTTGCTTTCGGCCAAGGTGAATTCTCCTGCTGAAGAAAAGATTTATGCCGATGCCTTGAAACAAAAATTTCAGGACCGGCATATCAAACTGGATTTTTACACGACCATTGCCAAACTGGAGCAACGGCAATTCGCCAAGAACCAGTTTCGCCCGATAACCGCCATGTTACTGGGGCTAGCCGCGTTAATTGCCGCCGTTGGCGCAATTGGCTTGTCCGGTACGCTGGCTATCGGCGTTTTGCAGCGCACTCGTGAGATAGGCGTGCTGCGCGCGATAGGGGCAAGCTCAGGCGCTGTTTTTAAAATGTTTATGCTGGAAGGTTTTTTTCATGGCCTGATGGCCTGGCTTGTCAGTATTCCAATCGCTTACTTTGTTGCTGAACCTCTGTCCCGGAAATTGGGCGAGATCATGCTGGGATTACAGCTGGATTTTACCTTTTCTTTTATGGCGGTCTGGATATGGCTGGCGTTGGTGAGTGTGCTGGTACTGTTGGCATCATACTGGCCGGCCCGTCATGCGACCCGGATAGTTGTGCGTTCCAGTTTGAGTTACTGACATCTGCCGGTCTGGACAAAGTGCCGTTTGGCGAGATTTGCACGGCCTGTATAAATGTGACTATCGATGGTATTTTAGAATATGCGCACTTATCAGAGCGATTATCCAGATGGATTTGCTTAAAGACTTGCGGATGGGATTTTTAACAGATTCGGAAAAATTTTGTTACGCTTTAAAAAAAAGCGAAAAATTATCTTTAACTGCTAGATTTAATGGGGTGAACGACGGGGCTCGAACCCGCGACAACAGG
>SXIP01000056.1 GCA_005772825.1 Methylococcaceae bacterium
GGCGATAGGCCGGGCGCTGGTGCTGAATCCACGTCTGTTAATTCTGGACGAACCCACCGAAGGCATACAGCCGAATATCGTCAGTGAAATCGGCGATGTCATCATCCGCCTCAACCGCTCGCGCGGTACGCCGATAGCTCAACCCAAGCCTAATCCGTATGCCTTGGGCGAAGTGCATGAAGCGATCAGTAAAATCAACCAGGAATTGGGCGTGACGGTATTGCTGGTTGAACAAAAGCTGCCGTTCGCCCGTAAGGTCGCGGATAGATTTTGTATTATGGACAGGGGGCGCAATGTTGCGGTCGGTGCGATGGATGAACTGACAGAGGCAATGGTTAAGCAGTATTTGACAGTTTGAGGATTAGCGTTTACAACTTTAAATTGTAAGGAATAATTTGGAGTTTAAACAGACTGCCAAGAAAGAATTGGCGCAACTGCCACGCTCGATAGCTGAAAAAGTGCTGGAACGAATCAAAACACTCGCTGACAACCCAAGGCCGGATGGTTGTAAAAAACTGTCCGCATCGGCACACTCCTACAGAATACGCATCAATGATTAATTTCGTGGTAAATTCATCATCGTTGCCAAGATCCAACTTGGCAAATCAATCAACAGAAGAGGACTTGTTATGAAAATAAAATCACTAAAGCTATTCGCTGTATTATTCTTACTGTCGGCACTTCCCGCTCACGCCCATACCGGCATTGGTGCAGTACACGGCTTGCTCGACGGTATGTTGCATCCATTAATCGGCATCGATCATTTATTGGTCATGCTGGCGGTGGGCTTATGGGCGGCGATGCGCGGCGGCAAAGCCTTGTGGTTGCTGCCGACGGTTTTTTTAGCGGCAATGGGCGCGGGTGCTGGTTTGTCCTTGCTCGGCATCACTGTCACCGCAGCGGAAAGCTGGGTGGCGTTATCGGTCGTGGCGGCGGGTGTACTGGTCTGGCGTAACACGCGCATGTCATCGGCTTTGGCGGTTGCCTTGGTCTCTGTCTTCGCACTCGCTCACGGCTATGTCCATGCCTTGGAACTTACCGATGGTGCTGATGCGTTGGCATATTCGACGGGATTTCTGCTGACCACCGCTTTGCTGCATGGTTTGGGTATTGCCGTGGGCGTATTGAGCGCTGCCAGATTGAAAATATTGGGCGCAGGGTTTGGTTTGTTGTGCGCCGTGGTTGGGGTGGGTTTGTTGGCCGGGGTTTAAGCTAATCATGTTCAGGTACGAGCTGAATTCGAGGGAACCATTTTAATATGAGGGATAAGTTGCTATGAAATTGAAAGTTATCATTCATACTGCGGAAGAAGGCGGGTTTTGGGCGGAAGTGCCCGCCATCCAAGGTTGCGCCACCCAAGGCGATACTACGGAAGAGCTGATGTTCAACCTGCATGAAGCAATAGAAGCCTGCCTTTCCGTAGACCTGGAACACATCGAAATTTCCGAGAACGACAAAGTCCTTGAGATTGCCGTGTGAAATCGATTTCCGGAAAACAGTTTGCCCGGATTCTTGAAAGTCGTGGCTGGAAGCTGGTTCGAATAAATGGCAGCCACCATGTCTATATGCAGCCTGGCAATTCGGCCCGCATCTCACTGCCAATACATGGCAGTGACGATTTGAAAATCGGATTGCTAAGGCATTTTATGAAGGTGGCCGGTATTACGGAAAATGAGCTTTGAAGTAATGTTGGCAACAGTAGGATAGTTGACGACCAAACCACAGCCATGATGAAGACCGGGAAATTTTGCTGGGGCATTCTATGAAGGCAGGTTGCTACTGGTTGTTTGTACAATACGTGGTGATGAAATTCGGCTTATCTCAGCACGTAAGCTACCAAACAGGAGGCCAATGATTATGCAAAAGAGTTATGATTTAACCCAACTCAAGGTAAAACGTCGCGGATTACTGGCGGATTTGCCGCCTAAGGACAACGAACCCGTTCAAGTGGCGGCTAATCTGTTGCTGGATAAGGAAGCCGTCGATTTTTTTCAACAAGCCGCCGCACAGCCCAACGCTTTACCGTATCAGGTACAAATTAACCAACTGTTGCGTGAAATCATCCACAGCAAAACGTCTTGAATAAGCTCATCATTCTTAAATCAACAGCTTGCAGTAACACGCCATTGAAGCCGGATGTTCCACTAAACTCAAGCCCTGTTCACACCAGCACAGCACAACCCCAAGGCTGGCAAGCCAAACTGGAATTGGGTTTTGAGCGCCAATACGGCAAAACCGTACTGGCGCATCGCCGACATCTCGGCCCGTTAACAGTCCAGCGGCCTTTTTATCCCGAAGGTGATGTCTGTCATATCTATGTGCTGCATCCGCCGGGCGGAGTCGTGGCCGGGGATTGTCTGACGATAGCGGTTAACGCCGATACCGATAGCGCTGCGTTGGTGACGACGCCTGCTGCGGGCAAGTTTTACCGTAGTGACGGCAAACTGGCGCGGCAACAGATAATCTTGACCGTTGAGGCCGGTGCGTCCTTGGAATGGTTGCCGCAGGAAACGATTATTTATGAAGGCGCGCGCGTGGAGGCTGGCGTAAGGCTGGCGTTGGCGGCGGGTGCGTGCTTTATCGGCTGGGAAATTCTCGCACTGGGACGGCCTGCGGCGAATGAAGGGTTTACGACGGGTGAAGCGGGTTTGAACTGGCAAATATTTCGCGCCGGTGAATTGTTTTATCGCGAGCGCTTAAAGCTCGATGCCGAGGCCTTTGCCGCCAACTGGGGCTTGAACGGACAGTCGGCTTGTGGGACGTTGTTCGCCTGTCCTGCCGGTGCTGCGCAATTAGCGGCGGTGCAAGAACTGATTGGAGAAAGTGCGGGGCGTGGTGTGACCTTGATGGACGATATGTTGATCTGCCGAGCCCTTGATGCCCGTGCCGACCGCTTACGCGATTTTTTCCAGCAGGTTTGGCGGGTGCTGCGCCCTGATGTCGTGAAACGTGAAGCCTGCGCGCCGCGAATTTGGGCGACTTGATTTTATATTTCTCGTGGGTCGCCGTTGCCGATTAGATGGGGGGGTAGCGGTAAGCGTTTAGGGCGCATGGCGCGCCCCAAACTTGACTGACGGCGGCCTAGCGGATTCTGCAAGCCACCGAGTCTTCTGCAATGACGACGCCCAGTGCGTCGGTGACTTTAACAGAGACATCGCCGCTGATAAATGAAGCGGGTATAGCGGTTGCGCCCGCCGCTATATCTTTTTTATTGCTGTCGAAATCAAATTCCGCAACACCCAAGTTATCTGCTGCAAGCGTTGACTGTGCTGTGTTGGCGCCTGAGCTTACCATTGCAGTGTAGAGCGCGCCGGCGACCTGATCTTCAACTTCTACAGAAATCCTCGATCTGGCGGGTGATTTGCTGACTCGTTTTTCACACTTCAGGAGATCTCCGGCATTGGCATTCGCCGCCATGAATGTACAAAGAATTGCGGAAGAAATGAGTGATATAAAAGCGTGTTTGGTATTCATCGGTATAGCCTCGGTAAGTTTAATGAAATAGTTAAAGTGACGATAAATTAACGATTCCTCCAGAGAGTGGTGGGGAAGAGCCTTTAATTCTTGTTCGACGCTTGTTAATTGCAGAGGCTTACTAAAAGGTTCATTAAGGTGGTTTTTTTGCTTGTCTTTCAGTTTGAAATTTGAAAGCGCACACAGGCGCTACCGGAAGTATAGTGCTTGCTGCACTGGAATCCGGGCTTGGATGTCAATAAAGGGGGATTGCTGTAAAAAGGCTAAAGTTTCATCAAGCCTGTTTTGTCGGTAGAACTGGCATTACCAGTCACTGGTATTGTCTTCATCGTCAGGCGCTGCTTTTAGATGATCAGGAATTTTCGGTGTTTTTGTCGTTCGAAGCAGCAATAGCGCATTGCCCAAGACAAACATAAACGCCAGGATGAACAACACTATCCACATACAGCCTCCTCAAGATAAATACAGTGTGCGACCCGCTTTTACGGTGTTATTGTGTTTAATGCGTGTGGCGGGATGTTAAGGCACGAAATAAACTTGAGCATTTAATTTTATTTTCATTCCTAAGGCGCTGATCAGTTAATTGAAAATAACTGATCAGCGCTTGAATTATTTCAACTTAAATTAAAAGGTTGGTATTGTCTTGATATGCTCCATCCAGCCTATAACGTTTTTTAATTAGCGCCCTGTTTTAAAATGGCTTTTGGCGTTTCCGACCCGTCGCTGTCAGCGGCGTTTTTTATATAAATTTGTTTTAAACGGTTAAACGCCGACCATAAGGTTTTATCCATAACGACCTCATTACCGACGGATACAATCACCCGGGTTAATTCAGGTATTTTGGTTTTGGTTGAGGCCAGATAAATAGGTTGTACATAGAGCACGGAATTGCTCATCGGCAATATAATCATTCGCCCCATTTTTACAACGGAACCGGACTGTCCCCACAAGGTAAATTGCGCGGAGATCTCCGGGTTCTGGTTAATCAGGGCTTCAACCTGCGCCGGCCCGTTTACCTGAACATCTTTCCCGAACTTGTAAACGGTAATACTGGGTTTGTAATCCAGGCCGCACTTGGTTTTATCCTGGGTTCCGGCGACCCCTATCATGCTGAGGTTATCCCGGTTAACCGGCGTCATCGGGTTAATCATGACGAATTCTTCCTTGGAATTACAATTGCCGAAGTCCATGGTCTGATAATAAGGCCGCACCGGCTGGTCACGAACATTGGCAAATTGCCAGGTTTCCGCCTGTTCATAAAATAATTCAGGGCTCTGCTGATGGTATTTTGCAAACACCTTCATTTGCAGATAATAAAGGTCGCGAGGATAGCGCAGGTGTTGTTTCAACTCAGCCGGCATTTCGTCGAGACTTTTGAACAAGCCCGGATAAGCGTTGCTGTAGGCTTGAATAATCGCGTCCGATGGGTCGGATATATAAAAATCAACATCGCCGTCAAGGGCGTCAACGACAATTTTGACGGAGTTGCGGATGTAATTGAATTTTTCATCGCCATCCAGGAAGTCATCGTCAGCGGGTTTCGATGCCGGGTATCTGTCGGATAAGGTATAGGCGTCCTGTATCCAGTAGAAGCGGTCATTGGTTAAAACCAAGTAAGGGTCTTTATCCTGGTGCAGGAACGGCGTTAATTTTTTAATACGCTCATTGATATTCCGGTAGATTTTAACTTTGCTTTCTGTCGAGATATTGGTGGAAAAAAATATTTTTTCATCTTTTAAATAAAAGGCGAATAGCGCTTTTCTGAATAGCGATGGAATCGGAACGCCGCCTTCACCGTGATAAGCCTCTCCCATATCGAGATCGGAACGGGCAATGCCCTCTACATTGAGATTGTTCGGGACAATGGCATAGTCGAATTTCTCCTGGCCGTAGTAGATGTCGGGATATTTGACGCTGAGGCCGACATCGGAATGCATGTTTAAATCACGTAAATACCAGACCTGCGGGTTGTCGGCGTCCTGTGCGGCAGGCGTGACGACGGCGCCGTAACCGTGGGTATAACGCAAATGGGTGTTTTCCCAGTTTTGCGCTTCAGGCGGCAACTTTGAAATGTTGACTTCCCTGGCCGCCAGATTCACCTGGCGGGTATGATCGAGGATAAAATAACGGTCTTCATCAACAGACAGAAAATTATAGTAAGGCCTGATTTCCTGTAACTGCTTATAGCTGTCGATAATATATTCCCGATCCCAGACCGGAATGTTCTCGAAATGCTTTTGTGTGCTCCACGCTTCAAGATCCGCAGTCGCATCCAGCTTGACGGTCATATCAAACGTCTTGATATTGCGCAAATCATAGGCATCCAGCGTCGCATCGATATTGTGCTGGATAAAGGGTTTTTCGGCCTTGACCGGATTCGGGTTAACGATAAATTTTTGGATCAGATAAGGTATAAATTCGACTTTCGGCAGACCCAATACGCACAGAAAAGCAACCAGCGAGATTAAAAACGGCGCTTTGATACGATGCTTTTCTGAAAAAATAAACAGGCTCGCGGTAATTGCCGTCGCCAGGAATGTCAAAATCCCCAGCCAGATAAGCGGGAGCTGGTAGCGTATTTCCACAAATCCAGGCCCATAAAATATGGGTTCGTGAGCGTCGGTGTACAGTAAAGAAAAACGCTGAAGCATAAAGCCCCAGACCACAAAGGCAACGACAAAGCCGATTAAAATAATCAAGTGGACTTTGGCGCCTATTGGGTATTCTATTCTCTGGTTGGGTACAAAAATATGTTCCAGCCAATACAAAACGCCCACCATACAGAATATTAAAATCGCGGTGGTCAGTAATTCTTGTTGAATCAGCGCATAGATCGGAAAAGACAACAGGTAAAAGCTGGTATCGTTTCCGTAAATCGATTCGCTGACACCGGATTTGCCGCCAAAAAAGAACAGCAACGAGCTTTCCCACTGGTTATAGAAGGGAACGGCGATAAAGATAGCCAGTATTAATGATATCGGCGTATATATTTTTACCGATCCGCTCATGAACACTTCGGAAAAACGCTGGAATCGTCTGCGTTTATCGATACTGTCAAGCACTTCATCCGGTGGATTTAAGCCCAGATAACGGGAAGCAACCCAGAAATGAAAAAAGAAAATGGCGAAGAAAACCAGTGTTACACCACCGGATAGAAAGAACTTGTAGAGCAGCTTTAACCAGAAGTAGGCTTCAAGCTTTAAGGATTGAAACCACCATAAGTCAACAAACAGATCAAGAAATATGAAGTAGAAGGCAACATATAAAATGACAGCGATTACAAGTGTCGCTCCAATCAACGCGGGTAAAAGCTTCAAATTCCGCATAGTGTCCTCTTTAAAGTAGATAGTATTGTTAACGATATTCGGGTTATATCCATTGCGTATGGACGGCGTCAATGTATAGGCTAATAATTGTATTCTATCACCCAATGACGCATTCGTGATGATTTACGATGTTGCCGGATGTCCCGGTTCCCGGAAGTTATGCATTAGCGGTTAATTTAAACGGCTTTCGAACTAAGTTGGTTTAGACAAGCTCCCCCTATAGACAGATAACATCCCTTCAAGGGGAGTATCGGTATTCCGGTTTTGAGGTGATTATTAATCGTGAATTATCTTTTGGGGCGCCGATCAGATTAATCAATTTTTTGGGTCGTGACTAAAAGACATCAAGGCGATTATCAGGATCAGGTAAGGCGTCACCGGTCGCATCGATAAATCTGAAAAGGCTCAAGATGCTAAAAATAGTATTGCGCGGATGAGGGCGAAGTAACGGACACCATGTTGTTACTTCGATCCGATGGGGGTTGTCAGTAGGACTTCAAACCGATTGCCGGGCTGCGACTAATGCCGTTAACTGCTTCAGCGCCTGACCTCGATGGCTCAGTGAATTTTTAACGGCAGGCGGCAATTCCGCCGATGCGCACTGATAGTCGGGCACCAGGAATACGGGGTCATAACCGAAACCGTTGATACCGACCGGATGTGTTAAAATCCGGCCTTCCCAAACGCCTTGGGCAATGACGGGAAAGGGGTCGTCCGCGTGTTCCATCAACACCATCACACAGACAAAGCGGGCGCTACGCTGTTCATCCGGGACGCCTTCCATATCTCTGAGCAATTTGTTGAGATTGTCGAGATCGCTGGCGCCTTTGCCCGCATATCTGGCGGAAATGACGCCCGGCGCGCCGTTCAAGGCATCGACGATCAAACCGGAATCATCGGCAATCGCCGGCAGCTGGCAATGTAATGCGGCATTCCTGGCTTTTATAATGGCGTTTTCTACAAAAGTGGAGCCTGTTTCTTCCGCTTCAATCACATTAAACTGCGACTGTGCAACAATCGGATGTCCTTCAAGAATCGCCTGGATTTCCCTGATTTTGCCCGGATTACCGCTGGCCAAGACGAAAGATTGGGATTTAGCAAACATCACTCATTCATTCCTAACGCAATTCGTTGTTTTTCCAATAATTGCTTGATACCTGAACAGGCCAGATCAAGCATGGCGTCCATTTCTTCTTTTCTGAACGCATGACCTTCAGCGGTCCCCTGAATTTCAATAAAGGCCGCCGCATCGTTCATCACTACATTCATATCGGTTTCGGCATTGCTGTCTTCGGCATAATCCAGGTCCAGCACGGGGATGCCGTTATAAATACCGACAGAAACCGACGCGACCTGTCCGTGCAGTGGGCTGGACTTGATTTGTTTGCGTTTAAGCATGCTTTGCACTGCCAGCGACAAGGCGACAAAACC
>SXIP01000057.1 GCA_005772825.1 Methylococcaceae bacterium
CGTCGGCGTCGTATTGCAATGTAATAACTACGATGTAATTGATCTGGGCGTTATGGTGCCTTGCGAAAAGATACTGCAAACCGCGCGTCTGGAGAATGTCGACATTATCGGTTTAAGCGGCCTGATTACGCCGTCACTCGATGAAATGGTTTTTGTCGCCAAGGAAATGCAGCGCCAGGGTTTTACGATTCCGTTAATGATCGGCGGGGCAACCACTTCACGCGCCCATACGGCGGTAAAAATAGAGCCTCATTATCAAGGCCCAACGGTTTATGTCACCGATGCCTCGCGCGGTGTCGGGGTAGCCAGCAACCTGTTAAGCGCCGATCTGAAAGATGATTTTATCCTCGGCATTCGTGAAGAATATGAAGAAGTCAGGGAGCGACACAAAGGCCGTGAAGCGAAAACCAAACAACATTCACTGCAAGAAGCCCGGCAAAATAAGTTCAACTGGGGCAGTTATGATCCCGTCAAGCCGTCGTTTTTGGGCTTGAAAGTGATCAACGATGTTCCATTGGCAACCTTGGCCAAGTATATTGACTGGACACCGTTTTTCCAAACCTGGGAAATGGCCGGCAGTTACCCGAAAATACTCAACGATCAGGTGGTCGGCGTTGAAGCCAGGAAACTGTTTAACGATGCCCAGGCCATGCTGAAACTTATCATTGACGAACAATGGCTCAGCGCCAGCGCCGTTATCGGCTTCTTCCCTGCTAACAGTGACGGCGATGATGTGGTGGTCTATAGCGACGAATCGCGCTCACAAAAACGTGAAACCCTGCATCATTTGCGCCAGCAAAATGTGAAAGCGCCGGGCCGTCCCAATTATTGCCTGTCCGACTTTATCGCCCCGATTGACAGCGACAAAGCCGATTATATCGGCGGTTTTGCGGTCACTACCGGCATCGGCATAGAAGAGAAGTTGCAGCAGTTCGAACAGGATCATGACGATTACAGCTCGATCATGCTCAAAGCGCTGGCGGACCGATTGGCCGAAGCCTTTGCCGAATATATGCATGAAGCGGTCAGGAAAGATTTCTGGGGTTATGCCGAAGATGAAGACCATGATGCGGAACAGTTAATCAACGAAGCTTATCAAGGCATACGTCCGGCACCGGGTTCTCCGGCCTGTCCCGACCATACTGAGAAAGCCAAGTTGTTTGAACTGTTGAATGTCACGGAGAATACCAGTATCGAACTGACCGAAAGTTTCGCCATGTATCCGGCTTCGGCGGTGAGCGGCTGGTATTTTTCACATCCGCAATCGCAATATTTCAACGTCGGTAAAATAGACAAGGATCAGTTGCAGGATTACGCCCGCCGTAAAGGTATCGCCGAAGAAGTGGCTGAACGCTGGCTGGCCGCGCATTTACATCATTAAGGTAAGCCCATGTCATTACAACAGAAAATGGAACATACGATGGAGCGGCTGATGTACGCCAGCCGCTGGATTTTGGCGCCGATTTATGTCGGCATGAGCTTGACGCTGCTGGCGCTGTTCGTGAAATTCTTTCAGGAACTCTATCATTTCCTGCCGCATATCCTTGAAATCAGCGAAACTAACCTGGTTTTAACCTTGCTGACCTTCATCGACCTGACCCTGGTCGGCAGCCTCATTATCATGGTGATGTTCAGCGGCTACGAAAATTTCGTGTCCCGACTGGATATTGATGAAGCGACGGAAAAACTGGATTGGCTGGGCACCCACGATTACGGCGCGCTGAAGATGAAAGTGGCGTCATCCATTGTCGCCATCTCCTCGATACATTTGCTGAAAATCTTCATGAATATCGAAGCTACGGCCAATGAAAAATTGCTTTGGTATGTCCTGATCCATCTGACCCTAGTGATTTCCGCGCTGCTAATGGGCTACCTGGATAAAATCACCAAACATTAATGATGCGCTTATTACTTTTCGGAACCGCCGGCTGTCATCTGTGCGAACAAGCCGAAGCCATCATAAACGAGTGTTTGCCGGATACCGGCGAACTGATCATTGACAACATCGACATTGCCATAGAAGAGCAGTGGCAACAGCGATACGCGATACGCATCCCCGTTTTATACCATCCCGAGACCACACAAGAACTGGGCTGGCCTTTTGACCAGACCGACGTTAACGCATTTATAGAGGCATTAAGGCATGATTGAATACCGACTGGAAAAAGACAGCATGGGCGAACTGGAAGTCCCTAAATCCGCGTTATACGCGGCGCAAACCCAGCGCGCTATCAATAATTTCCCGATCAGCGGTTTAGCAATGCCGCCGGCGTTCATCAAAACAGTGGCGCTGATTAAAAAAACAGCGGCAAAAGTCAATATTGAACTGGGCGAACTGGAACCTGCCGTCGGCAACGCCATTATCGAAGCGGCGCAGCGCATTATCGACGGGCAACACCCCGAACAGTTCCCGATTGATGTTTTCCAGACCGGTTCCGGCACCAGCACCAATATGAACGTCAACGAAGTGCTGGCCAATCTCGCTACGCAAATCGCCGGTAAAGCGGTCAGCGCCAACGATGACGTCAATATGGGTCAAAGCAGCAATGATGTCATTCCAACGGCAATTCACGTCAGTGCCGCGCTTGAATGTCAACAAGCGCTATTGCCGGGCTTGAAACATCTTGCCGAAAGCATAGAAAAAAAAGCCGCATCGTTGGATCACATTACCAAGACCGGACGCACGCATTTGATGGATGCGATGCCGGTACGGTTGAGCCAGGAACTGGGCGGCTGGGCCTTGCAGATACGCAACGGCATAGACCGGATCAATGCGGCCTTGCCTAGAGTCCATAAATTAGCGCAAGGCGGTACGGCGGTCGGGACCGGGATTAATGCGCATCCCGAATTTGCAGGAAAATTCGCCCAAACCTTGAGCGCTGAAACCGGCCTCCCCTTTAAGCCCAATGATTCCTTTTTTGAAAGTTTGAGCAGCCAGGACGCCATGGTCGAATTATCCGGCCAGTTGAAAGTCATCGCCGTCAGTTTAATGAAAATCGCCAATGACCTGCGCTGGATGAACAGCGGTCCACTTGCGGGTCTGGGCGAAATAGAACTGACTGCTTTGCAACCCGGCAGCAGCATCATGCCGGGTAAAGTCAATCCGGTTATCCCGGAAGCGACCGCCATGGTTGCCGCGCAAGTCATCGGCAACGATGCAACCATCACCATTGCCGGACAATCCGGTTCTTTCCAGTTGAACGTGATGCTGCCCGTAATTGCCTATAACATCCTGCAAAGCATTGAGATTCTGGCCAATGTCAGTAGGGTGCTTGCCGATCAGGCTATCGCCGGCTTTAACGTCAGGCAGGATAACCTGCAGCAGGCTTTGGCTAAAAACCCGATCCTGGTGACGGCGCTTAATCCGATTATCGGTTATGCCAAAGCGGCGGAAGTGGCTAAAGCCGCCTATAAACAGGGCCGCCCCATTATTGAAGTGGCTGCGGAAATGACGGAGTTGAGCTTGACCGAGTTGGAGAAACTACTGGAGCCGGCGCATTTAACACAAGGCGGCATAAACGAATAGCGGCCAAGTTATTCAAAAAACTCTTGGCGATCGCCGGTGAGTAGTGTCATTAAGCAGAATCAGCCTCGTTATACCGTTACTGATTATCTATGCTGGCCCGATGACGAGCGCTGGGAATTGATAGCGGGTGCGACCTATAACATGAGTCCCGCACCTACCATCAAGCATCAGAGTATTGCCGGCGATATTTTCGGCCCAGGCGACGCGTTGCCGCTGCAAAGTATGCCGGATATTGTGATGCCGTTATGGGAAATATACGGCGTCGAAGCGCCTCATGATGCAGCTACAACAGCGCCATTGAATGCCAACTCATGAAAGTAACGACGCCAATAACGGCTGTAAATTAACCTGTTGCCTTTCTTGGGTTAAACGGTTGGCGATAAAGATGCTTTTTAATTCCGTCAAGGCCTGATCGAAGTCATCGTTGACGACCAGATAGTCAAATTCATCATAGTGACGCATTTCGTTAACAGCATCGCGCATACGGCGCTCAATGACCTGTGGCTCGTCTTGGCCGCGACTTTGCAGACGCAGTTGAAGCTGTTCTGTTGATGGCGGCAAAATAAAAATCGATAGGCTATCAGGTAGCAGTTTTTTTATTTGCCGGGCTCCTTGCCAGTCGATTTCAAGGATCACATCAAGGCCTTTATTCAGGTTGTCCTCAACAGTTTGCTGAGCGGTGCCATAAAAATTATCAAAAACCTGCGCATATTCAAGAAACTCTTCTCTTGCCAGCATCGCTTGAAAATCTGCAATGGAAACAAAAAAATAATCCTGTCCGTCCATCTCGCCGGGACGACTCTGGCGGGTAGTATGTGAAATGGACACCGTCAACCCGCTTAAACAGCCAAGCAATTGTTTAACCAAACTGGTTTTACCGGCTCCGGAGGGTGCGGAAATAATGTAAAGTTTGCCGTTATTCATGAATCGGGAGTGTAATCAGGTAGGCGAGGTTTTTCGATAGCGATAAAGCACACATCAAAGCGACTGTCCGACAAGCGATTCAGTTTGATCGCTTGTCCTTTACCTTATGAGCGATTTACCAACAATCGGGGGATGCGGCTGTCTTGTTACCAAGGTTATCAACCATTAAAGTGCCGCACTGAGTATCGGCCTCCTGCGCACTTCCCGCTCTCGGAACAGCGCTAAGCGTAAATGAGACGGCATCAACAGCGACAATACTAAAATCATAATAAATAATAGCACCTGTCGGCGGTGAAACGGTAAAGGGCAAAACCGGTGGATCGCCGTCATCACCCCCTACATTGCATTGCCGGTCAGCGCCGGGATTATAACAGCCTGTTTCGGTATACAAACGTTCCATAAAATTGGTTAATTGCAACAAGCCGCTCTTTGCATCCGCTCTGCGTGATTTCATAACGCTGTTTTGATAGCTGGGATAAGCGATTGCAGACAGAATGCCAACAATTCCGACCACTATCATCAGTTCTACCAATGTAAAGCCATTGTTCTTTGTTTGTTTCATTACTTTCTTTCCTAAAGATCAGGAGGATGAGGATACTGCGTATCTGCACTCATCATCTGGTACAGTTTTCTTTAAGCTGGCGCGTATGGGTAAAATACCACGACCGGCGCAGGGTTTTAATATCCAACACCGGTTTGATTCACACTGTGGAGCATCGTTATGCAGGTTTAGCGTGGGCAAACAATTACTTTATGCTGCGCTACCTTTCCCAGCTTACTGAACAACTTCGCGCCAATTGAGACGCCCAGTAGCGCCGCTTGGGAAACGTAGTCGAGTCGCGATCAAGTCACCTGTAGTTATAGAAGAAACAGCCACACCTTCAACCCCGCCTAAAGTCGGTTGAATAACAGTTGAACCACCAAGCGCAGCCCCGACTTGAAATCCTCCTACATTGGTGTCGCCAGCACCGATTGAACCGTTACCGTTGCTGTCAAATATGGGCTGATTAACCAATCCTCCGTTGTCAAAGTTTAAAGCCATTAGCCAGCCATCATTCGGAGTACAGAGAGTGGCGGAAGGAATTAAAGTATTGAAGAAAATTACTTTGTTGATAAGCTTCGGTATGCCTGTTGTACGTTCTCCTGTAGTAGGTAGATCCAGGTACCAACCCATGTGGGTTGGTGTGCAAGGACTTGAACAATTCGCAGCAGCACCAACGGAGGGCGGGGCAGGACGCCACTTGATAGGATTGTTACTGGGAATACGGAAACTACCCGACACTGTCACAGTCTGCTGGAGCAAATCAACATCCCGTGTGCCCACAGTTGTCCCTGCGACATCATTTTTATCCCAGATACCATAAAACGTTTGGACATCAGTATTGGTATTGTCGGCTATTTCAAGATACTTACCAGTGCCAAATAAGATTATCTGCCCGCCATCAGGGTGTAGCGTTACATCGGGTGGCCAAATAATTGGTTGAACTTGTGTAGCGCTATTCTTTGCTTTAAACAAGGGATTACAAGTACTCGTGCCCGCACAACCCGCACTGGAAAACGCCAGTTTCCAGGTGGATGGGTTGGACGTTACGGTAGAGTCAGCGTCATTTGGTCCCACCAGAAACTTCCACATATTGCCTTTTAAATCACCCGCGTAAACAGTATCGGCGAAGCCGTCATTGTCCGTATCAAAGGGTACCGGTGTTGAGAGGCCGTTGTCCTTTCCTGCGGGAGCATCGGCTACTATTTTCACGTATTCGCCCGAGACCCATCCATCCATACCGTCCTGGATAAAAAGTATATACAATACAGCATTACCCAAGCTGCTGTTATAGCCGTTACTGACGATAACTGCCCATTTTCCGTTTGCCATTTTTATAATTTGCTTTGCTTGAGCGGTTGCTACACTAGTTGGCGGCAGATTGTAAGCATAGCCCATATCGGCGTCATTTGTTTGATCGAATTCCCAGAGCAAAATACTGGCAGCGTTGTTTTCGCTGAAACCGGAAGGATCACTAACATCCAGTGCGTAATAGCCTTTGCCTCCTGCAGCCATCGCGCCTACCAATACCGTTCGCCAACTACCAAGAAATGCATCAGCCACCATGGGCGAACCGTCAACGAAATAAAGATGGTTCTGGTTGTAAGTCTGGGCGGTTAGTTTGCTGAGGTTAGGAAATACCCCATTAGGAATGTAAGCTAATATCTCCTTGCCGGAACTGCTTGTTGCCAAACCGTCTGCGGGAGGGAATGTTAGAGACGCATCGAAACCATGCAGCATACCGTCATTACTACCGGTATAAACAACAGGCGTACGGTTTCTTTTGCTACGACGAAATGCGCTGTAACCAGGATAGTCCACATCCGACAACCCCGCAGAAGGAGCCCCTACGTACCAAGGATTGGAATTAATAATATCGCCCAATTTACTCGTCAAGCGCTGGCGAAAATTACTGGTTGTAACTGTCGATGCACAGTTAAACGTACCATTGGACGCTTCATGGCTGGCATCGCCGCGTAGATAAGCGACCCGCTCCGGGCCACAACCATCGACGGTAGCGGCAGCATCCTTATCCAGAAAACCCTGTTGAGCTGAACTTAAGTTGGAATATGCGAATGCCTCGCCTCCTGCCGCACCTTTGGTGATAATTACTCGTCCTGTGGCTGGATTTTGATCGTTAATTTTCTCGCCGGCATCCCATTCGGGCAAGCCGCTGGGATCCAGTTCCCCTTTGCTATTGATTTTGAAAGAAAGCAGTTGCCCGCTCCAGGTTAAAGGGTTGAATTTCGCTTGAAACACTCGGCCCTGAGTCTTCAAACTCGTAGAGTTGGTGGCAACCGCCGAAGCTGAACTGTCGCGGGCGAGGATTTCGGTAAACGCCCTATCTAATTGTTCTTTAAGCTTACTGGCATTGGTCACCAGGAAATAAGTGTCAGGTACTCCGTCAGGAGGATTGCGCGTATCCCATTCAGTACCATCCAGTTGGTCGTTATTGTTACTGTCTATAAATCCACCCCACTTAGCCGCGTACCACAAGGGATCATGCGCAACGAATGCAGCCGAGGAATTAACTCCAACCGAGAAATTACGCGTAGTGTCCGTAGGCAGTGCTACACCTGCCGTATTCGGCGTATCCAGGTAATAGTCCACATCATTTGCGGCTGACGTATCAGGATCCCGAACCTCCAGAAAAATACCATCTCTCATCGGAGCGGTGGTGGAGATAGCGCCGGAGATGACGTAGCCCATGTGCTGTATACAGCTACCTGCAGAATAATTTGAAGACGAGCGGATATCCACTGTGTTGTCTGTTTTAGCCGTCAACTCGTACTCCACGATGGCATCCATGTCATGATCCGAGCCGTATTCAGAATCTTCGTAATTGATTCTGAACTTCGCATAAGCTCTACCGTCATTGACCGTTGCGTCCATATTACTTGAATCGGTGTTTTTGATGGTATCCACATAGAAATCCACAATAGTATTGGTGGGCTGAAAGCTACCTTGCACAGCCGAGACGCTACCGCATCCCCCTACGGTTTTGGCGAACGGTACTAATGTGACGGGGTGTCCATTCAATGGAAATATGATCCGAGGCAAAGGCGAAGCCAGCGCCACGCTAAAGGTGTCGGTTTTTTGAGCGCCGAGGGCGGGATTTAAATCGTTAGTCTTGCCGAATAAACTAATACTGGCTGCATAATAGCCACCTTGCTGGCTAGGCTCTTCCGGTGAAAGCCCGCGCATAGCGCCGAAACTGGTAACGGTTTTAGGCGTCGGCGCACCGTCATAACTCGGGCTATTCGCGTCGGACTGCCCGATAAACAGAGATTTGGAAGCGCCATATTCGCTAGCCCAGATCGAATCTGCAAGGTCTTCAACATCTAAACCAATAATATCGCCAGTAAATGCCGGTGTCGCTGATGGCGAAGCATAACCATGTCGGCCGGGTAACTGATCCGTGTCGAAATTAGGATTAATGTCGCTAATCACGAATAGCGAGGGTTTTGAACATACCGGAAAGCCACCGGGCGTGGAGCGGTAGGGGTCTAGCCATGCCGGCTGCGGTAAGCCCAGCGTGGCATCATCGTTGCCGCTATTGGCAATGGAGTAATTGGCAGTCGGAGCACCTTTCCCCGCGAAATAACGCAGCCCTTCATACATGATTTCCGCCGTAGGATTGCCCCACATCCGGCAACGCCCTTCAGCCAGTGCACCTGAAACTTCGGGCACCTGACAGCTTTGGTCGTAGGAATAGCCGCTGCCAAAACCGATGACTTTTAATGCGTCAAGTGTCTTGATAATGCCGTTGGTGTTGGTGAATTGACCAGTCGCCGAATTTATTTCATCAGTCAATGAAGAGATATTTTTTCGCAACACGCCGCCCGATACGTTTTTCGTGTTAGTACCGGTTATCAAACCAAACGCCATCCGATCGGGTTCTCCGTACTGCTGCAATATACCGCTAGGCTTATAAGCAGTTGGATTGTTGGTGGGATATCCCCGGCATTCGCTTTCCAGGTGACCGGAAACACAGGCATCAACCCGAACGACATAATCGGTTATTGAAGATGTGGGTGTAGTTTTTTCCCAGTACAGATAGTAATTGTCGCCGCCGCTTTTTTCCTGGTGACGGAATATGATCGGATGGTTTCCAACGGACAAGGACTTACTGCCGGAATGACTGGATTGACAAGTATTACAACTTCCGTGCCCGCCATACCAGCCGACGACAACGCTCCCATCTATGATAACCTCAACGGCATCATCGCCATCAACGGCAAATTTATAAGTCCCATTTTGGCCGCTTGGAATCACCAAGGTGCCTGCAAATATCGTCAGGTAATTATCTTGTGAGCCACTTGCATTTGAGTTGGGATTGCCGCTGCCATTAATATTCGTAGCGGTCGTGCTGCCATACTTTTTCGAGTTGGTTCCATAATTGCTGACCAGCGTATCAAAATCGCCATGGTCATTAGGAAAAGTATTGTAGCCGGTTGTGTTGTAAGTGGTTTGCGTTAAACCGGAAAAATAACTGCTGGGTACGATGACCCAGCTAGTGCCTCCAGCTTTAGCGCAGTTACTGCGTATATTAGTTCCTGTCGCACATTGAACGCCCGCAACCGGTCGTTCGATAGAAAGCCATTCCCAAACCCGAAAACTAGTATCATTCAGAACTCTGAGCAGAGGCAATCCGGAATTAGCATTGCAACCCGGATCGGAATTGCCCGAAGGACATAATAAAGTAGTGTTGGCAAAGACATGACGAGTTCCCGTTACAGGTTGGGAAAGAGGCGTATACGCGTTAATGTCGTAGCCATCTTGCGCTGTGCTGGTATATTCTTTACCCCAACTATGGGCATCCTGGGGAATATAAGACCGCTCGAGCACCGTTGACGAGGCGTCATCGGTACTACGCTTGCCACCATACAGCACTCGCCGGAGCGCATCCATCCGCGACATTGTCAAATAATTCAGAAAATCGCCGCTCCATGCGGAGCCGCCGCATTGCTTGTTAGTGGCGTTGGCAGCGAAGCTGAACTTGCTGGAACCATAGCTATAGCACTTATCCGAATCAAAATAACCGAAATATTTGATAGCAGGGTTGTAGTGAATATCGAGTGCGCCGTCTCCATTGATATCGGAAGCGTCATTATAGGCTTCATAATACAATTTATGATCACGCTCCATAGTCAACATGATCAGCGGTGTTCCATTCTGGTTGAGATAAAGTGGACCCTGGGCGAGGTTCAGCGCCAGCACCGAAACCGGCAAATATCCCAACAGGAAAATGGGTAGGATGCGTTTTGCGTTCATAGTCGTCTCCAGTAGAGGTGTAACAACATTGTTATAATGGTGTAAAAATTTCTTGCAGCCATACCACCGTGTTAGGATTCACACCTTGCGCGCGCGCAGTGATGCGATAGTAGAAAACGGGGCCGGTCTGTCCGGGCTGGGGTGGACCTCTCTGACCTTCAATAATGTATCGGGGTTGTGCGGAAAGCCCTGGAATCGGCGCGGCGCCGGTAAACGTTCCATATTGCACAGATGGCGCCGTTGTCATGTCCAGATTAATAGCTGCATAGGCAACTCCGAGCCTTGATGTGAATGCGGGCCAGGAAATGGCAGTACCTACATAAGAAGGTGGAAGATAAGCGGTGGTACCCCAACCCCGGTTGCAAAGACCATCGTCAGCGGTGTTTTCAATGTTATCAGCGTTACAATTAGCAAAAAAGTCCGTGATGCCTGAAATTTCAGGCTCTCTTTTTGGGGGAGCGGTTCCGGCGCCTTTAATATCTTGTTCTGCATCGCGTAGAGCCGACTCGGCTGCCTGGAAGGCAATATTTCTATCACGCATATTGCCAGCCATCTTTTCTTCCAGTCCCGTCATCTGGCTACCGGTAACACCGATCAATGTAAGCAATAGCAACATAACCAAGCTGATAGGCAGGACGGCGCCAGATTGATGTTTTTGCGCGCCTTTAAAGCTATGTCGATATTGAGATTGGCAATGAGCAAATAGATAATAGCGTGTGTTCCTCATTATCGTTACCCTCAACTAAGCCGATTACGTAAAGCGATGATGGAGGTAAACACGCGCCGGATTCTTCTATCCGGTGGAGTGAATGGCGGAGCATTGTTAAAGACATAAGGGATCGGCTGGGCGGCGACATTATCATCTAGGCTCACCACTAATAAACTGATACGGATGCTAACAACGTTAGGCCAATTTAGTAAAACCGAATCAGCTTTCTCGTAAAAGTCAGGCGTGTTATCATTGTTGGTATCGACCCCATATAAAATCTGCATATTTTCAATACCTTCCACCAATTCTTGTGGGTCATTTGCGCCGACTCGACGATAAAGCGAAGGTTGATTTCCGGGGTCAAGAGGATTTCTTTTTCTGACATAATAGCTGATAGTGTTGATTGGGAAGACTTGTCCACCCTTGAATGTTGTTGTACCCAATTCAGCAGTCACATTCTTGGGTTCACAACCACCGCCTATGTTATGAGACAGCACTGTTCCCGCTATCGCGCTGACTTGAAACACTGCAGCAGTTGCACAATTTGAAACCACAACAGTCATGCAATTGTTTGCACCCAAGTTATTTAAATACCCCGCCGCTTTTAAATTTGCCGTAGTAGCCGTAGCGTCCAGCGTAAGACCTGCACTAGGCGTCGCATGAGCGATGACTGTAAAACCTTGATCATCCGACCGGCGAATGGTGATAACATCAGAGCCACCGAGAGGACTTATGATGTCTGCGTTTATCACGGGCGTCCAAATCGTTGGCGAAGTTGCATCAAAGCCCTGGATAGCAGTGCTGAAATCATATAAAAAAGGCACTGGTGTGGTCAGCGTATTAATAATGGATGATTGGCTATTGCAGCCTATAGATCCGGACATGCGGACATCCTGCTCAATAAAATGCATAGCAAACCGACCACTTTCCTGTATTCTCGACAGATTTTCCTGCATTCTATAAGTCTGCTTGCTGCTCAAAAAGATCTGTATTACACCACCTATCAAAAATATTCCCAATAGCATGGCGATCATAAGTTCTATTAGCGTCAAGCCTTTTTGAATGCGTCCTGGGCAAGAATATTTCATATGCTAAAACTCGTTGTAAAACTGGGGTCATTGTTGTCAATGATTCCGTCACGATTGTCATCCCAGTTAATGGTCACCGTAAACAACGAACCGTTAACGGCTATAGAGCCGCATTCGACAATATTACAACCCGGAAGTATATTACTTAATGCCGTATTCCACTCAAACAAGTCATTTTGCGCCATAAGTGTTGCGATACAGCCCGGAGCTGTTTTGCAGCTCGGCTGGGAAACAGCCGCGGAAGGAGCAAAAGTAATGTATGTACTGGCTGCTATGAGACTCGCATCCGCTGTATTTGCACGCATCCTGTCGGCTATGTCATAGGCCAACTGGGTAACCTGACTGCGATTATAGGCACTTTGGTTGTTTTTTATACTGCTCGCTTGAAATGCCGCCAACCCCAACAGGCCGCCGGTCAGAATAACCAGTGCGATTAACACTTCTATCAAGGTGAATCCGGTGCTTTTATTCATTGCTGAAGGTCTCTCATAGACAAGACAATATTTCTGAGCCATCATCCCTTTCAGGGAATCCGTCATTATCCGCATCAGCTCCCATTCGCACTCTTCCCATACTGTTAACAATAATCAATCTGGAGGTGTTTGCCTGTACATAGTTACCATTCCGAATATCGCAGATTACAAAATTACCAAAAGTGCTACTGCTGCCATCCGGGCGATACCGGATGAAGTTTGCAAATCCATTTCCTGTTACAGTATATGAAGCTGAAATTGCCGGGTAGCTTCGAAGTAAACAATCTTCGGTAACTTCACAAAGCGTAGCATTTCCATCGTCGTTAAATATATTGTCATTGCCTGGAGTGCGATCAACATCCACAAATATCTGCCAACCATTTTGCCACCCCCCACCATTTTGTCTTACCACCACTTGTTGCCCCCGCTTGACAGCTTCAGTACGTGCCAGATTCATCGATGAAATCAAATCATTCGAATAAGCCGATAATCTGCTGTTTCTAATGCTTATATTAAAGCTCGGTATGGCAACAGCCATGAGAATGCCGGCGATGGCCAGGGTAATCATGAGTTCTGGGAGGGTAAAACCCGGATTTCTTGCTTGTTTGATGCACATAACCTGGTTAATTTCTGTTAGAGTCGCTATCGCCTGATGGAAATAGGCGTGTCTCTTTGCGCCGTCAGGATTAGTTGGATAGTGTAGTATAGACTTGAAATAATGTTTGTGAAATTGATTTTATAATGCTTAATATGTGATAACAATTCGGACTTGCTATTAATTTTCGCTGAAAAACCAGACCTTTTTCTCATTAGTTATTAGTCAGATAAAAATAGCAGCTATAACCGACTATAAATTGGAAAGCATGCAATATGCCAATTATAAAAACTCTGTTATTTTAGCCAAAAGACCGCTTAAAAAAGAAGTTGTTATGCGTTTTTTAAATACTGATGGTAATGCCTTTATGCAGCCCTGACAGCAATTGTCAAAAAGTGACGAAAATTGTTTTTACTGCAAACGTCCTGACTCAGAATGTAATGAAATACAGACTGAGAAACTATCAATAACACTCCGGCTACCAGCCTTTTAACAGCGCGCCGACCGTCATTCTCATTCCTTGTACTCATCAGGCTGCTCGGCCTTATCTTTTGCTCCAGCTTGCTCAGCCAGCTGCTCATTTGTAATTGCGGCAAGTCCTTCATCCAGTTCTTCCAGCATTGCACACATCATTTTCTTAACTTCTTCATAGTCTTTCATGGCACGTTCCGGTCTTGAATTTCACTCGAATGGTCTGTTTTGCATTATAAATCAGCGTTCGCCGGCTATTGCAATCTTCTCCATTGCTTATCCCGGACAGAGCTATGCCGGTTTGAATTTTTGCCGGTTTCTGCTTAACCAATAATCCGTCGCCAATTGCTGAGCCTGTTCTTGGCTATCGACCTTACCCAATAATTTAAGCGCGACAGCAGCCGTGCCTATGATAGAGGCTTGTGCGAATTCGTCTTCTGTTTCGCCCTGCCAGATTAAAGACAATCGCTGCGGCTCCAGCTGTTCGGGTTTCATGTGGCGACGGGGAAATAAAGCCGGCCAGTTTTCGTCGGATAATTCACCGTTATGAACGCTTTGCACCAAGCAATCCATGTCCGGATTGCGTTCGGTTTCACCGCCCTCGCCTTTCAGGACCGCCGCATGCGGTTGTTGCAACAATTCGGCTGCTTGCTGATGCACCGGACGGTAACCGGGATGAAAGATGCCCTGAATACTGTAGGGAGCATTAAACGGGTTTAACAGGCGCACCAGTGTATGCACCGGAGAACGCAAACCCAGTACAGGACGCAGTTCGATAATCTCATGCAGTTTTGGACAGAAATGCTCCAGCGACAGATAACTGAAGTGCTGTTGCTGCAGTTGCTGTTTTACCTGCTCAACCGATTTGGCATAGTCCAGCCCCAGATAGCTCAGCATATCTTGTGTATAAAGCCTTTCTGCAGAATGGCCGCTGGCGCCGTGCATAAAAACACTGATGCCGTTTTCCGCCAATAACAAGGCGGACAGTAAAAACCACGGTAAATGACGGCGTTTGCCGGCATAGGAGGACCAGTCCAGATCAACTGCTGCTTGACCGGCAAGATGACAGGATTCCCTGGCAGCCAGAACAAAACCGGCCAATTCCTCAGGCGTTTCCTCCTTAACACGCATCAACATTAAAAAGGCACCCAATTGAACGGGCAATACTTCATCCGCCATAATCATTTTCATCGCATGATAGGCTTCATCCTGGGTCAGCGGTCTTGAGCCTTTTTTACCTTTACCGAGGATGCGTATTATTTCCGCGAACGGGTGTTCGGGATGCGGCGTTTGTTCGTGATGGGTTAATTTCATAAATTTAGGGCTTCATAAATTGAGCATGACATAGTGGTCGATTAACAAGCCTGCAAACAAGACCGTTATATAAACGATTGAATAGCCGAAAGTCTTCATCGCTGTTTTATTATCCTTATTACGCATCATCAATACTGCGAAATAAATAAAGCCCAGTCCTAACGGGACTGCTGAAGCCAGATAAATCCAGCCGCTCATGCCGGTCAAATAAGGCAACAACGTTACAATCAGCAATAGCACGGTATAAAGCAGGATCTGCAAGCGTGTAAATTCGGCGCCGTGAGTGACGGGCAGCATCGGTATGTTGACCTTGGCGTACTCTTCGCGCCTCGCTATCGCCAATGCCCAGAAATGCGGCGGCGTCCAGACAAAAATAATCAACATCAACAGCAAAGCGTAAGGATGTATTTCTCCGGTCATGGCGCACCAGCCCAACAACGGAGGCGTTGCGCCGAATGCGCCGCCAATGACGATATTCTGCGGGGAGGCTCTTTTAAGATAAACGGTATAAACAATCGCGTAACCAAATAATGACAAGAAGGTCAGCACGGCGGTTAACACATTGACCTTGAAAATCAACAGCAACATCGAGCCGACACCCAATACGACGGCAAAGCTAATCACATTGGTGGTATTTAAATTACCCTTGGGCAAAGGGCGATTTTCAGTGCGTGACATTTCCGCATCGGCTTTGCGATCTATAAAATGATTGAGCGCCGCAGCGGAGGAGGCGGCCAAGGCAATACCCAGGGTACTATAGATAACCAAAGCGATAGGCGGCATTCCGGGAACCGCCAATAACATACCCACGATGGCGGTAAACAGCATTTCCGCAACCACATTCGGTTTGCACAGCGTCAAATAGTTTTTCCAGGAAAGCACAGAGGATGGGCTAGACATAGTTTATTAAATTCCAACTTTTGTGTGTTCCATAGCATGATACAGTGAACAATACATTATTGAAATAGTTCGACCTGCCTAGAAACATGTCCAATATTTAAAGAGCAAAGATGCGAGCACTTGGAGTTGTTAGGCAGTATATTGATAGCGTGATCCACTTACGCGTCATCGAGACCGCTCGCTAACTCAATGTAGCCTGTTAAAAGAAAGCTTTAAGCACGAGTGATATAACACCGGCGAGCAGCATACCTATCATCCATTTCTGAATAGCCTGATCTGTTGTTATGGGCATTAATTCCTTTTCTAGTTTATGGTCGAAATGGTCTTTGGTTACCCGTGTGTCTTGTGCTTCTGCAATGGCTCGAACTACGGCTTCTGCTTGTTCTTGCTGAAAACCCGCTGCTTTAAGCTTGTCAACAAGTTGTAATGTGTCCAAGGTAATAGTGGTCATGGGGCGTTTCCTGCTATATGCGTATGTTCATAGTACTATCTTGCTTATAAAGCGGAATAATGAAATCATCAACGGGATTGTTTAAATACAGATCCCGATAATCTTCCATTATCAATCTATAATGTTAAAAAACAAGAGAAAATGAACCATGAATAAACTACTATCCACTGTTCTTTGGACAGTGATCGCACTTATCGGCGCTGCCGCCATTGGAGGCATCGCACTTAATCGTGGCGAACATATCAACGCGCTGTGGTTTATTGCCGCCGCGTTGTGTGTTTACGCCATCGCCTATCGTTTTTATGCCGCCTGGATTGCTGCAACGGTATTGGTGGTCGATCAAACACGCGCAACACCGGCTGAACGACTGGATAATGGCCGCGACTTTGTCCCTACCAACAAATGGATCGTTTTTGGTCATCATTTTGCCGCTATTGCCGGACCGGGGCCCTTGGTGGGACCGACGCTGGCCGCGCAGTTCGGTTATTTGCCGGGCACCTTGTGGCTATTGTTCGGGGCGGTGCTGGGCGGCTGCGTTCAGGATATGGTGACGCTGTTCCTATCCACCCGGCGCGACGGCAAAAGCCTGGGGCAGATGGCGCGTGATGAGCTCGGTGCGTTAGGCGGCACAGCGGCATTAATCGGCACATTTACCATCATGATTATCCTGATCGCCGTGTTGGGTTTGGTGGTCGTCAATGCCATGAAACACAGTCCGTGGGCGACATTTACCGTCTCCGCAACGATCCCGATCGCCATGATTATCGGCGTTCACATGCGCCATTTGCGTCCCGGTCAAGTGCTGGAAGCATCCGCATTGGGTGTGGCTTTGTTATTATTGTCGGTAGCGGCCGGCGGCTGGATCGATCACAGCGAATCGTTGCGCGGCATCTTCGACCACGAAGGCCTGATACTGGCCTGGTGGGTAATGGCATACGGCTTTGCGGCAGCCATCCTGCCGGTTTGGTTGCTGTTGGCGCCGCGTGATTATTTATCAACCTATATGAAGCTGGGAACGATCAGTTTGTTGGCCGTAGCGATTATCATGCTGCAACCGGAAGTGAAAATGCCTGCAATAACACAGTTTATTGACGGCACAGGCCCTATTTTCGGCGGCAAGTTATTCCCGTTTGTATTTATTACTATCGCCTGCGGCGCGATTTCAGGCTTTCACTCACTGGTCGCCTCCGGCACGACGCCAAAAATGCTGTCCAATGAACGCGACATACGTATGATCGGCTATGGCGGCATGGTTCTGGAATCCTTCGTCGCCGTCATGGCGATGATTGCCGCTACAGTGCTTGAGCCGGGTGTCTATTTCGCCATCAACAGCCCGGCGGGCATGGTCGGCAGCGAAGCCGTCGACGCGGTGGCGAAAATATCCGCGTGGGGCTTTCCGGTTACTGTAGAACACATGCAATCGCTGGCTCATCAAATGGGGGAAGCCTCTTTGTTTGCCCGTACCGGCGGCGCACCATCGCTGGCAGTTGGCATGGCAAGTATTTTCGGCAGCGCTTTCGGCGACGGCATGCTCGCCGTGTGGTATCACTTCGCCATTATGTTCGAGGCGATTTTCATACTCACGACACTGGATGCCGGCACCCGTGTAGGCCGATTTATGTTGCAGGACATGCTCGGCAATATCTGGCCGAAAATGGGCGAAACCTCCTGGACGCCTTCGGTTATTATCACCAGCGCCATCGTCGTATCGGGATGGGGCTATTTTCTTTATATCGGCGTA
>SXIP01000058.1 GCA_005772825.1 Methylococcaceae bacterium
ATTTTGGAAACCGGTAACGATTCCTATCGATTTAAACAGCGGAAAAAGGCGCTAGAAAACCAATAACCCCATAAGTTAACTGGAAACTTTTCGACGATCTTTCTTGGAAAATTATGGAAACTTTTCAAAGCTGTTTGACAACGGTGTACTTGCCAGAAGCGGCGCAGAAGAGCCAAAGTCGCTGTCGGTAACGGCACGAGGCGGTCTTTGTTGCCCTTGGCGTCACGAATATGCACACGCTGGCGATCGGCATCGATATCCGCCACGGTTAGACGTAAGCCTTCGCCCAGGCGCAGCCCCATGCTGTACAGGGTAAAAAAACAAGACCCGATAACTGAGGTTGCGGGTCATGGCAAACAGTTGCCGCGCTTCGTCAACGGTGACAATATCAGGTAAGCGTTGGGTCTTGGGCGGCTTGATCAAGTTGACGATCGGCCAGGGTTGATGCAAGACATGGGTATGGAAAAACTGAAGACCATACAGGTCGAGTTTGACGGTGCTCCAGGAATGTGATGCCAACAGGTCACTGAAATAATCGGTCAGTTGCGCTTCGGACAGGTCAGTGATTTGATAGTTAAAATACTCGCCTGCACGCCTGATGGCACGGGCATAGGCATCGATGGTCTTGGGCTGAAGGCCCTTGAGTTTCAGGTGTTTAAGGTGAGTTTGGTAATTTTGCTTGAAAATGCTTTCAAATGATGTTGTCATTGAAATATAACCTCATGATTCATAGTTAAATGAGCCCTTCCGAGTGAAGGGTTGAGGTCATATTTTATTAGTATAATCAGGTGCTTCGGATGTTTTTCTCCGCGCTAGCGGCTTCGTCCAACCCAACGCTCCAGCGGAGCTTCTCTATCGCACAGCCCGCTGAGCTTTGGGTTGAACGGCAGCTTTCTAGATTGCTGAAGCCGTAACGCTGAAATTGTTGATTGTCTCTTGATGGCCGAAACCCGTCCTTCAAATCGCTTACGTTAACACTAATTAACGCAAGTGATCCACTTTGGCAACTTTTGACCCACTAGATAACCGTTAATTGACAGAACTATGCCAAATCGAGATCTTATACCGATTTAGGTAAATTGATTTCCACAACTGATTCCGAGGCTAATTCCTGAGAATCAGTTTCACATAGGACCGCAGAGCGCGAATTAAAAATTAATAAACACCGAACCCATGATCAAGTGGCGCATGGTGTTATTGGTATGAGTTGCATCATCCAGATACTGATTCATGTAACCTAATTCAGTGCGGACGTTTTTATTAAAAGTCCAGCCCAATCCGGCAAAGGCGCGGTTCTGGTCGAAACCGGCCTGTCCACCGTATTTTGTCGAATTGATACGAACGAAAAACTCATCCCAGGAAATCAGGCTCAAGCGCGGTTCAAATTCCATCGGATGCATGAATCGTATCATCTGGCGTGGACGGAAACGCACATCATCGCCTTGCAGGAAATTACTTTCGAACATCGTCCTGAACGATAATGTACCCAGGCTGGTGGGCATGACATAACGGAACGCAGGCCAGACATCCTGCTGGGATACGTAGCTTTTTCCAATGTTTTGCGTCGGCAGCCAGGTGTAACCCGCCCAGATTGTCGCCCGATCGCTCAGTGAGTAACCCACCGCGCTGCGCACCATGCCCTGATACCAGTGATTCCAATCGTTATCGAAGCGAGATTGACCCTCCAGCCAAAATCGGCCTTTTTCCAGGCGCGGATCAACCACTTTCAGACTGCCTTCACCGACAATTTGCAACCAACTACCGGCATCCTGGAGCAAATCGTCCATAGCCATCGCATCAACACACATAAATGTGAAGATTAACCACATCAAGGCTTTAGCCCAATTTTTCATATTCTTCTTAATCATATAATTTAATCTCTTTAATATAGAGTCTGCTTAGCTAGCTTTGGACTCCGGTAGGTGCGGCGGGGGATATTTATTGCGAGTTACCTTAAACCTCGCAAATTTCCGAAGGCCTGCCCATACAGATCCTCAGGAATACCCGCGCTGCGGCAATACCGTTAATCACAAAGCACACGGCGATTAATGCCGCTATCCACGAATGTTGACTGCTGGCGTGATAGAGCAGCAAGTCTTCGCCGATAAAGGCCGGCGTAATTGGAAAGCCCACGAGACCTAAAAAGCTCAGGAACAAGATCAGCGACAGCTTGGGGTTTATTTCCGCCATGGCGCGATAGGTGAAAGGCGTCTCCCTAAAATTTTCTTTTTTGGGCAGCCTGCCTAACACCAGGATTCCCAGCAGCCATGAAGGAAGAATGCCGCTAGTGAATAAAGCGATATCGGACCAGGCGCCGGGGTGTAAAAACCAGACTGCACCGCCCGCCGACAAACAACTCAAGGCGACCGCGTTCCAGACACTGATAAAACTGTGTTTCTGGCTGAATGCGCTTAATGAAGCCATGACCATAAGCAGTGCGATAGGCGTCGCCAGATAAGTCGAATCCAGCGTGCCGTTTCTTACCACGAAGCCAAACAGCATGACAGCCGTTGCCGCAGCAATGATTTTTAGCCAGATACTGACGCAATTGATTTTCGCGCCCACTTGTTTGAGTGGCACCCAGAGTATCGAACGAACCAGCAATTCCAGGTTGCCTTCCTGCAAAGCAAATACATAGAGCGTGTTTTGCAAGACTTCGGGCAAAGTATCGCGAATCGATACCGGTAAATACGCCTTCATACCCGCGTTTTTAACACCAAGGTCGGTATCGATAGCACCTTCAATCCGCAACATGTGAGCGACAATAGACGGTGATACCAGTAACTGGTAACAACGCAAAAAGGCGTTGCTCAAAAAATGCACCAGCACCAGTGTTTCCAGTCCCAGCGCCAGTTCCATGAACATAAAACCGACCTGGGTAATTGAAGCATAAGCGACCTGCCCTTTGATATTGGACTGGGTTTTTTCCGCGAGTCCTGCAATCAGTACGGTCAGAAAACCGATCAAAAACAGCACCGTCCGGGTCAGGATGTGATAACTCCATATCGGCATTGTGCGCAGCAGCAAGAATACGCCCAAATGCACAGACAAGGCGCCGTAGAAAATCGCGCTGGACGGCGTAGGCCCCTCCATTGCCCTGGGTAGCCAGAAACAGAAAGGAAACTGCGCCGATTTGCCGGATGCGGCAATAAAAATCAACAACGACATCAGAAACAGCGCCGGATAACTGGCCGGTACCGGCGCACTGTCTTCAAATAGTACGGACATATTGCTGAAATGGTCGCTTTCGTGAAATAACAGATGACTCATCCATGCACCCAACAATAAGCCGATATCGCAAAATCGGTATACCGTATACGCCCTTAACGCATTGCGAATCGGCTGGACGCGATGCCGATAAAAGGCGATCAATAAAAATGATGAAATACCGACAATTTCCCAACCGGCGAACAACATATCGATCGAGCCGGACAGTACGACCATGTTCAAACCCATGGCGAAGCCGAAGATGGTCATAAAAAACCGTTTGTAACCGGTTTCCCGATGCAGATAATTTCGGCAATAACGGACAATCACCGAAAAAATCAACCAGATGGCGAACAGGTAAACCGCCCCCACCTTGTCAAGGTAGAACAGAATTGGAAATTGGTAACTGCCTCGTTCATACAAGGTGAACCATTCGAACTCATGGGCACTAAAGCCGCCCGTCGCCCAGACCGCAAGTAACGTGATGATGCTTAGACCCATGGCATGGGTCGTCCAGAAACTGATGGTCGCAATTCTTTTTTCGTTTTTGCCAAGCAGCGCTATCAACAGAATGCCCAGCAACGGTAAAGCCTGGCAGGCCAGTAATAATGAATTCATGCACATCTCCTGAGCAAATGAACCGGAATCGTTGTATGTTGACCAACAATAATCCGTTCAGACTGTTCGGCAGCAGGCGTCACGAACTCTGCCGGTAGTTCTACCGGTTCCCAACCGCTACTGTGGTAATAAAACAGGTCGCGGCTGTCCGGATGACAAGCGGCCAATCTGACCCAGTCGTTATCCAGCCATTCTTTCAATGCCGCCCCCAGTTTCTCAAAGGCGATATCTAATAGCTCTGTGGTTTGTTCGATCACAATCAGCAAACGCGCCGGTTCGTGGACTTCTATCATTTGTGAGGGTAAGCCGGTACGTAAATCGCCTTCGACACCGTTGGCAACACCGAGTAAGCCGATAACATTGTGCGGCAGTTTGGTTCCCGCTCCATAAACCGAGTTATCAACGCGTGAGAACAGGTACTCAAGATTAATGCCGCCGCAAACCGGGATAATCGCCGACAGGATTTTGACTATAAGCTGGCCTTCGGGATCAGAACCGGGATCATAAGAATGCAGAAAGGAACGCCGATCGAGAAATAAATCCCGCGTTAATGAACGTCTACCCACTACACAGTAAAGATTGTTGGAATGGTTAAGCTCCGGACGCGGCTCAAATATCGACGAGGCACGGGTAACAACATGTTCGTGAGCTTCATCATTGGAATGCGACTGCGGACCCAATTCAAACCACCGGCAACGCTCCAGGGCGTTTTTCTGCAAGGCTTCCTGCATGGTGTCCTGAAAGGTCTGCAAAGCGTCAGCCGGATATTGATCAAAAAGATGCTTATCGAAATAAGTGATTTCATCGCGGCTGGTATTGTGCAATGCGGCGACAAAATAACTGGTAGCCGGAATATCAATACCGCGTGTACGCAGGATCTCCCGCACCGATTCATGGTTAGCCATCCAGGCGAAGGCACGCGCATTGGGCGCACCCGGTTTACCGGAACAGGCGCCGCAATCGTAAGCGGCAAAATGCGGGTTATTGGTGCTACTGGAGCCGTGCGCGACCACCACAACCAGCGGCGCGAAATTTTTGGTCAGACCGATATTGCGCAACAAGCCTTCAATCTTGTCGGCCATTTCGGTAAACGAAAAACCCAGCAAGCGCCCGTCTTCGGTCGGCTCATCGCTTTCCCGCAGCAAATGCAAATGGGTATGTGCGTCCACTTCGCTGAGTTTCTTAATTTTCAACAATTGCGAACCGGGGCGGAAAACATCCCAAACCATGCGCGCCGCATAACCGATACCCAGGATTTGCGTAAACAACCAGCCGCGAAACAGCGAATGCGGTTTGATATGCAAATCCGATAAGCCCTCGGTAACGGCGCTTTTCTCAACTTCCGGCTGTAAATTTGATTCCATGATCAAATGCTTGGGGCTTAAGATATTCGGGCACTGAGCCACCGGGTAAGCATCATCAAAACCTTGGTACAGAAAATCAATGCCAAAAAAACCGGCGGCGCCGAAGGTTTCAATAGCGGGATTGAGCTGCTCCAGGTAACGGCGCACCGAACATTCACGATCGTCGATACAAAAAAAGGCTTGCGCTATCGGCGCCTGTTTGCGCTGGGGCGGGCTATCCTGTGCTTTTAATGCGCCCAATAACTCTGCATGCAGTGAATACTCCATCGCTTCATGCCATACCTTCATCACTAACGGGACAACGGCATCGGCCTCATAGTCGCTGAGCAGCGGTATTTCATCAGAATGCGGCATCTGCGCAATACTAGCAAAATCAGCGCCTCTTTTTTTACGAAGAATCGCCAGCTCCGCCAACAATTCAACGGCAATGACTTCTTTCAGGGAAATCTGACGGCATTCCAGCAGGGCTTTCGGATCAAGTTCGATAAGACGCACCATGCCCGACCAACCGGGATGCGCCAGTAACATTTCCAGAATATATTGCTCATAAAGAGACTCGGAACCGACAATTTTTTGCAGGCAAGCCAGGATGATCTCATCGGAACTCCGGTTTAACAGCTCGCGAATATCAGCATTATGAAAAGGATAAAGCGGCAACAGGCTGTTCTGCGCCAGTCGCCAGACACAATCCCGGAAGGATTCGCCGTCTTTGGATAATGTCCAGCGACTGATGCCCTGATCAAGGAAATTGGCCAGCAGGCGAAACAGGATGGGATGCACCAAAGAATTCAGATCGACTTCCAGAGCGGTAAGCCAGGTATTGCGAATGCCGTGATTGGCCAGTGAAACCGGCGGATAATGGCTCTTATCGTCTACAGCGAATAATTTTTCGCGTAAACCCGCTTGGCTTTCCGCGTTGCAGCCGGAATGCTTAATAGCCCAGTCAATGGCAAAGTCCCTGATCCGGCCTTCCCGATGCATGGCCTGGTAATCGGCCAACGGCAGGTAACTGCGAGCGCCGAACACTTTAGCCGCTATCGCAACGCCTTTATGAAAAGGATAATGCTGAACAGCATGCAGGGTATTGTGGTGGATAAAATCCTTGATCGGCCCCTGTGTAGGCAGCCAATGGGAAATATGGTCGATGGCGGTATCCAGATCAAACGCATGCAGTTCAGGATAATCATCTAATGTTATTTTTGGAGGTATTGTCGTCATGGTATTTAATCTCGATGAGTTATCATCATTAATCCCGGTTTTGTTTCATCCGCTGTGCTGTCAATGGATGGGCGAGTAATAGTCGGGATCGATAAATTCACATCCGCCGTCCTGATTTCCGTAGTCATATCTATTCGTCCTCACTTATAAAAGTCATGTTAACTTGGTAATAAGCAAATGCTGAGCCAAGTGCATGATTTTTTTATAAGCTCATGTTTTGAATGCGTATTTAAACAAATTGCGATAGTGTCGATAAAATCCGGCACGAAAAGAATGGGTAAAACAACCGGTCAGTGGTTGTTTTGAACAGATGGTTTGGTTTCAGCGCTTATTTGGCTGCGATGACATGCCAACTGAAGCTGGAAGTTCTTGGGGGAGAAATTGGGAAACTCGCAAAAATAATCTCCAACCTTATTTTCAATAGGTGGAGTCGAAAACCGGCATTGAAATCGGGTAGGAGCGATAGGAGATATTGATTGCGGGTCGCCTTAGGAAGGCATATGAAACGTATAGGTTCTGACTCAGGAACTGCGAAACCCGGTCTTTTTCAGGATTTTGGTACTGTACAGGACATCACTGCCCTGATTGGAAGCGCCCAGCACATCGGCAATCTGCTGAATCTGTTTATCAACGTCTTGTTGGCTTTTACCATGCACCATCGCAAACAGGTTATAAGGCCACTCGGGTAAATGCCGGGGGCGGTGGTAACAATGGCTGACGAAGTCCAGTCGCCCGACTTTTTCGCCCAGCTCATCAATGACATCGTCCGGGATATTCCAGACCGTCATCCCGTTAAAGCGGTAGCCTAATTTATAATGATTGGGCACCGCCCCGATACGGCGGATAATGCCGTGCGACTGCATGACGGCCATGCGCGCCATGACCTGTTCGACATCAAGCCCAAGTTGCGCTGCAATGTGCTGATAGGGTTGCGAAACTAACGGCAAACCGGCCTGTGTCGCGCGCATGATCGCAAAATCGGTTTTATCTAAGGTAACCATCAGGCTTCCAGTTTCAAGCCGACAAAATATTCGTTAATTTTCGGCATGTCGTAAACCGTCAGTCCGGTTTGTTGCTGTATTGCATTAATGGTGTCCATGATTTGTTCCGGTGTTTCCGTGGCAATCACAAACCACATGTTAAGGTCATGGTTGCGTGCGTAATTATGCGCGACTTCGGGAAAGGCATTGATGATGTCGGTAATTTCGTCAAAACGATCCAACGGTGCTTTAACGGCGGCAAGCGTTAAAGCGCCGCCCATCCGTTCGGCATGATACAAGGGCCCGAAGCGGCTTAAGGTGCCATTATCCAGTAAGGCTTGCAGCCGGTTGATCAGCTCCTGTTCAGTCAATCCCAATTGAAGGGCGACCTGTTGATAGGGCGCGTCACAAATCGGGAAACCCTCTTGCAGGGTGTTGATGATATAGCGGTCTATGTCATCCATGTGCTAAAGCCCAAGGTTTGCTTTGGTAAAGGGCGCCGCGTTGTTTAAAACAGCGGCGACTGAATAAAATTTCCCGTTCAAAATTGAGCAAGCCGCAGGCGTTATTGAGCTGATCCAGTTGCGCCAACACAGTAACCTTGTCTTTGCCGTGGATCATGCAGTACAGGTTATAGGGCCATTCCGGCTGTCTTGGCCGCTGGTAGCAGAGTGTCACGAAGGAAAAGCGGCTGATATGGCCGCCCAATTGCTTAATCAAGTCATCGGGCACATTCCAGACGATCATGGCGTTGGCGCGATAACCCAGTTGCTGGTGCTTGACGATAACACCCATGCGTTTAATCAGGCCTTGTTGCTTGAGCCGGGTCAAGCGTTCGATCACTTCGGCTTCGGGCATATCAATATTGTCGCCGATGGCGGAATAAGGCCGGGAGCAAATCGGCAAGCCCAGTTGTACCTGTTCCAGCAATTGACGGTCGCGCGCATCCAATAAATTTTCGGCAAATAAGCTTGAATCAGGCATGGCTCATATCCAGCTTGAAACCCAGATCAATGAAAAAATCATCGAGCAAGGGCAATTGCAAACAGCGGTAGCCGCATTCCTGTTCGATGGCCGTAATAACCGCATTCAGGTGAGCGGCATCGGAGGCAATCGCGACAAACCAGAGATTAAAGCGATGCTCGCGCTCATAATTATGATTGATTTCAGGGTAGGCGCTGATTTTATCGGCAACGGCTTGCAATTGCGCTTCGGGCACCGCCATCGCCACCAGCGTGCTGACACCGATATGATTGGGCGGGATAATCGGCCCTATGCGGCTGATAAAATTGTTGGCATTCAAATCGCTCAGCGCGCTTAAAACATCGGCTTCACTGACGCCGATCGCCTCGGCGATGTCGCGGTATGGCGTTGGCGATAACGGGAAGTCGCGCTGAAAATCGTTTAACAGTTGTTTGTGCAAAGGTGTCAGCATCCGTTTATAACCCTGTTTTATGCGCCCTCGCGCTGAAAAAAATACCGTTTGGGTGTTGAGCGGGCAAGCGCGTGACTTCCTGTAGGGTCTCCGTATCATAGACCACCAGTTGATTGTCATCCCTGAGCGCCAGCCAAACCTGTTCGCCGCGCGGGGTGAATTCCATGTGCAATAACGCCTTGCCGGGTGTCAGGGTTTTAGTGATGCTGAAATCCTTGGCATCGATAATTTGTACATTATTATTATCGGGCATCGCGAAATTCACCCAGATTTGCCGGGCATCGGGCCTCGCCATGACAAAAACAGGCTGCCCAAGTACGGGAATGGCTTTCAGCAGTTTCCAATTTTGTTTGTCGATAACCAATACTTCGTGCTTGCCGATTGCCGGAACAAAGATATGATCGCCGGCCACCGCCCAACCTTCCAGGTGCGGCATTTTATAAACCGGCAGTTTTTCTTCCTGCTTGACGTAATCCGGTAGGATGCGTTTTACGCCGGCTTCGGTATTCCATAAATCCAGCAACGCCAAGCCGCCTTCGCCAAACAAACCGGCGATATAATAATGACCCTCCGGCGATATCAAGGCATCGTAAGGCTCCTTGCCGATATTTTTAAATTTTTCCAGTGCGGGTTTTTGCGGGTTCTTCATATCCAGCACCCAGATTTCCCCGGCATCAAACAAGCTGAACACGAAACGCTGTCCGGGCGCATCGACCAAGCCGACGACTTTAGAACGTTTGTCGTCGCCATAGTCGGCGGGAATATCCGCAACCAACTCCAGCGTATCTGAGGAGAACACTTTAACGCCGCCCGGCGTGTAATTGGATACGGCGATTAATTTGCCGTCCTGCGAAATCGCCCCACCGATACTGTTACCGGCCTGGATAATGCGTTTGTCCAGCTTGTCCTGCAACAAATCGATTTTACTCAAACCGCCGTCGCGCCCGAAAATATAGGCATAACGCTGGTCGCGGGAAAAAACCACCGAGGCATGCGACAAATCGCCGAGCTTATCGATTTTGGCTAATTGTTTATGCGTCGTGGTGTTAATAATCAGCGCGGCGCCGGCTTCGCGTTCTATGACGACGCCCAAATCGCCGGTGGCGCGCAGTTCGGCCAGGGTGTTCAGGGACAAAAGCAAGGCTAAAGTAAGGAGTAGTTTGTTCATGATCCTTTTTTATCATTTTGAAAAAAGTTAGGATTGGCTAAAAATAACACCCTGAAAACAGAAAGTTCCAGCGTACTGCTGGAACGGGTTTGCAACCCGTTCCATAACGTTTTAAGTTTCTATAATAGGGATGGGGGTTCAAACCACCCCGTTCCGCACAGGAGTCGTTTATGCGAAGGACTCACATATCCCACGCTTAAATCCTTGCCTGCCATATAGCAGGATTTCTCCTACTGTGAAATACTGCCAAGACAACAATACGGTGTTCCTCCACGCGAAAATACACGCTATATGGAAAACGGTTGGCAACAATGCGCCGAATATCGTTGTGGACAATCGCATATTGATAAGGACGTTCAGAAGCAAGCGATACGCAACGCTCTATTTCAGCCATAAAGTCAAGAGCAAGTCCTTGCCGTTTGTTTTCATACCACGCACTCGCTTCAATAAATTCAGCTGTCGCCGCACGATGGAAGGAGATTGCAAGACTCATTGCCCAATTCTGGCAAGGGCGGCTGCTTTTACTTCGCTCCAGGAAACCACATCGTCCGGATTTTCGAGATAGTCTGCGAGGCGGCTGTCAAGCTCGATTTTCTGGGCTGTTGTCAACGCAGGTGCGGCATCACGACTGACAATGTTATCCCAGATCGCTTCAACCAGTTCGATTTGATCTTCAATGTCGAGTACGCTGGCTTGTTGTAAGAGTTGAGTGTTCATGATGGCTATCCCATAAAATTTTCTTCGACTATTTTAATGCTTCTGCACGGGTTAAGTAATCCGTCCACACGCTTAACAGCTCAATGTAACTTATTGAAGTAACTGTTAATTGAAACGACTCTAAACGTTTCGGTCGGGGCGAATGCCCCGACCGGCAATCTTCAATTTTAAGTTGGCGCGTAGGAGGTTGAAACTCCGTCCCGCATAATGTCTTAAAACATTGTCTTATTTAGTTTTTACAAATAATTTTCAGCTCTTCGATGGAATACGGAGGTTGCCTTTTGTGCAGCATTGCATGACAGTTTGGGCAAACAGGGCGCAAATCTTTAATTGAATCAACTTCGTATTCTTTTCCAATATTTGCAAGAGGAGTTAAGTGGTGTACATGAATAAACCCAGAGCCTATTTCCCCATATTTTTTCTCAAAGTTGAAGTCACACACTGAACATATAGCTCCATAATGCTCTATACACTGACTTCTTGCTTTTGGGTTTCTTTCGAATAAATTGACTGTTACGGTTTGCTTTGCTCCTTCGTAATAATTATCAGTGTCTTGAATCTCGTCAGGAAAAAGATGCTGCTCTTCTGTTTTCTGAATATCTCGATAATTTTCATAAGTATCTGATGTATTATTCTCAGCGGAGTTATCTAAGGTTTTTTTCAGTGGTTCAAGCTCTTTTGCGTCTGGAAATCGTTTCAAAAATAATTTGTACGAATTTAATTCGATAGCAACATTGCCAGGTTTAACTAACTTTTGCTCACCTTTTTTGCCTTTGTAGCTAAGATTTAAGCTTTTTATATATTCAGGAGTAGGTGGTACGTCATTCTTAGCTTGAAAGGTTATACACGCCTCCCATATACATCTACCTGAAGTAAACGGTTGCGGAAACCTGTCACCATAACCCTTGCTATATTCTTTTTCAGTTATCATACATTGTCCTTGAGACCCGAATATTTTGTGAACCTCATGCCGTGCAATACGGTTATCGATTATTGACTTGCAGCTTAACTGACATATTTGCGTAACAGTTTTATTTGTTCTTCTCCTCTTACTACTTTCCTTTACGCAAAACCCCAACCAACCAAACCGCCTCATCCCGACTCATAAACGGTTGCCAAGGCGGCATCGCTGTCCCTTTCCGTCCTTCCAGAATAGTCGCCACCAACAACTCATTCGGTTTACCCGCCAGATTTTCAGGCAACAACGCCGGTCCCATGCCGCCTTGCAATGTCAAACCGTGACACGCGCCGCAATCGTTTTTCAGCAGATTGCGGAGCGTGGTTTGCCGCTCAGGTGTCGGTTCAGCCGCATATAGCGCGGTAGAAAAACAGATTAAAAAGAGCAGCGATTTTTTCATGATTACGGTTTCAACCCGGAATAATAAGCCGCCACATTGGCAATATCGTTATCGGTCAAAGAACCCGCTATGGCATTCATGATATCGGATTTGCGGGTTTTATCACGATACTGTTTCAATGCGGTTTGCAGGTATTCAAAGTCACGTCCTGCCAAGGGCGGAAAGGGTGCATCAGCTGAAGGCGTCCTGATGCCGTGGCATTGTGAACACACGGCAGCAGCTCTACCTTGACCACCAAAAATACTTGCGGCATCGACACTGGAAGCGGCCAGTAAGCCCAGCATCAATGCGCCTGAAAGTGCCATGCGTTTCATTACTTTGCCCCTTGCATTTTGCTCGCGTTCTCGAACTCGTCAGGCGACAAACCGCGTGTCATGTATTTAACACGACCATGAGAAAAAATGCCTGCCGGGCTTTCCATCGCAACCGAAGCCACTTTTTCCATCGTTGTTGAATCATAGACGACCACTTCATCACCGCTGTAACCCGCGCTGACATAGAGGAATTTACCGTCGGCGCTGTATTCGGGGAAATAAGCATGACCACCGACATCCAGTGTCTTTACGACTTCCAGCGTCTTCTTGTCGATTAACTGAACAGTGCGCGCACGACGGTCTTTGGAAATAATATCGACAGCAACATAAGGCGCGTTGGCGTGAGCCGCCGGTGATTCGGTTCCGCCGGAGACAGGCACCTGTTTAACCACTTCCATTTTGTCCAGATCCCAGACGCTGACGACCATTTTGTCGCAATCCCCGAAATTAGTGCCAAATCCCAAGGTACGACCGTCCACTTCGATCGCCGCGCCGCCGCCAACGTGCGGTACACAACCGGCATCGAGCTTTTTTATAATTTTGCGTTCCTTCAAGTCAATCGCTGTGACGATGCTGTCGTCATAAGAAGCCACCATCAACTTGCGACCACCGTGCGTCAAAAAGGCGTCATGCAAATGACGACCGACATCGGTTATTTTGGTGACGGGAAAATCGTCTTTTAAATCAACCACCCAAACCTGACCGGCGTTTTCCAGCGCGATAGCGAAAATATCATCAAATGGCGTACCGATAACCATGCCGGAATCGGAAGAAACCATTTTGCCGTCCGGGTCGATGCCTTCCAGTTCAAAGGTTTTTAACGGTTCCAGCGTATCGGCATTCAAAATCACCGCGTTGTGCGGTACATAAGAACCGGCCATGATGTATTTGCCGTCGCGGGAAACGCCGAGGCCCGGCCCGTTGAAGCCGGTTTTGATGCTGCGCACCACTTGCATGGAATATAAATCAACCTTGAAAATTTCCGCCGTGTCGTTTTTCACATAAGCCCAGCGCGGGTTAACCGGATTATAGTCAATGATATGCGCCGCGGTTCCTGTCGCAATTTCACCGATCTTTTGATGGGTGACGCTGTTGATAAACACCGCTTTGGAACCGGAACCGCGCCCGTATTTGCCGCGCGCCGCCACGCCGATGACGTTGTCCATGCTGTCGATTTGGTAGGTGGGCTTGGCGGGCAAGGTGCTTTCGTCGCTAACCAACACTTTCAACGACGCTTTCATATCCTCTATCGTCCAGGGCGGATTATCGAGTTTAGGCGTCGATTGCAGATGCTTGATCACCCCCCGGATTTCATCATCCGACAAACGCCCGTAAAACGGAGGCATTAAGGTATCAAAACTTCCGGTCATGACGATGGTGCGCAAAGCGGTCGGGCTGCGGCCTTTCAAGGTATCGGCATTCAATGCCGGAGCAAGGAATCCGCCATGATCCGAGCCGTGGCAACTGGCGCAATTATCTTCATACAACTTGTGCATTTTTTGGGCATCGTCAGTATTTGCCTGTGCAGCCAAAGGCAGCAGCAGAGCGGTAACGGCGATGGACAGAAGTTTTTTTGTTGTTTTCATTATGGTGAACTCCTAGTGGTATTGAGTCAATACTATCGTGTATCGATAAAAAGCTCAAGTTTGATTTTTATTATTGAAGCCTGAAAGTGGGTATTGTCCACGAAAAACACGAAAAGCACGAAACATTCAGACAGGCCGATACAAAGGCGTTACCCAAAGGATGAATAAACTGTGCGGCACATCGCATTGAATTATTTTGTGCCGCCGATACTTGCTTTTGGTCTTCGTGAACAACTGCCTTTGATCCGGGCAGAAATTGCTGAACGGCCTTTTAGGCCATCATCGATACCCTGAATAGATGTCATCAACCCAGGCTATTTTTTCCGCATAACCGGCAATCAGTGATTCCAGCGGCTCAGGATAAGGATGCGGCCAGTCCACGCCGTATTTTTTCGGCCTGCACAATGGCGCCAGTAAGGCCGCAACCGAGAGATCGGCGCGAGTAAAACGGTCGCCGACCAGAAACCGGTTGTCCCGCAATCGGTCATAAACTTTATCGATAGCCAACCCTAACCGCTTATTGGCCGCCCCGGCTGTTTTGTGATTAATGTGCATATTACTCTGCATAGCCGCTTTCAGCCGGGGGAAAAAGGCCTTGAGAAGAAAAGCGCCATACCATGGGCCATTGCCGGTAAACAAGGCAACCAACAGCGCCGGATGCTCAAGCAACGTATGATAAAAAACCAGCCTGATCGGAATGCCGATTTCTTCATCGGCAAATTTTTCCCAGGCCAGCACTTCCTGTTGCAAGCTTTCCTGTTCCGGCATCAGCGCGTTTTGCGGGAACACGTCATCCAGGTAAGTGAGAATATCGCTGGAATTTTGCAGCGCTTTGCCGTCATGAACCAGAATCGGCAGCGATGATGAACCGGCCAGTTTTTTGGCTGTACGGTCATGCAAACCGGGTAACAGGTTTTTTATCCGGTAATCCAGGTGTTTGTAATCGAGAGCCCAGCGTACTTTCTCACAATAATGTGAGTTGGGAAATTGGTATAAGGTCAGCATCGTCGTTCGCTCCTGTTCAAATTACGGATTCGCGGTCATCTTGAGCAAAGCTTCCTTTTGCTTTTTCGCACGTTCGGCCTTCTCGGCGGCTTCATTTTCCTTGCGTAAACAGCGGGCCTCATAACGCTGTTTGGCAAGCCGCGATTTTTGCATCCTGTCCAAGCCGCCGATGTCAGCAGGGACCGGTTTCATGATAATACAATCGACCGGGCAAGGCGCAATACACAACTCACAACCGGTACATTCCGAAGCAATCACCGTGTGCATGCATTTGGCTGCACCCAAGATAGCGTCAACCGGACAGGCCGCTATACATTTGACGCAGCCGATGCAGTCTTCTTCAATAATAAAAGCGACACTTTTGGGTTTATGCTCGCCGAATTTAGCGTTCAGAGGCTTGGGTGCGACGCCCAACAAACGCGCCAGATCGGCAATGCCCTCGTCACCGCCCGGCGGACATTGATTGATATCCGCCCTGCCCTCGGCAATCGCCTCGGCATAAGGCCGGCAACCCTTATAACTGCATTGCCCGCATTGGGTTTGCGGCAGCAAGGCGTTGATTTGCTCGATCATGGGGTTGATTTCAAGATTGAGTCCTTTTGCTAAGTCTTGCATTGTTTGAATCCACACAGGTTTTCATATAAACTTACCGTACATTATACCGTACACATTAAAAATTCTTTATGGACGCGACCACTTACACCTACGCCCGAGCCAATCTGGCCAAAACCATAGAAAAAGTCTGCAACGATCACACGCCGGTGATTATCACAAAAAACCGCGATCATTCCGTGGTCATGATTTCGCTGGAAGATTACCAGGCCCTCGAAGAAACCGCTTACCTGTTAAGAAGTCCGCACAATGCCCAGCGTTTGTTAGAGTCCATCAGTCAACTTGAATCCGGCGGCGGCTTGCTCAGAGAACTGATTGAATGAAGCTGATTTTTTCAGACCACGCCTGGGAAGAATACCTCCACTGGCAAGCAACCGACCCGAAGCAACTGGCGCGAATTAACACGCTGATTAAGGACATCAAACGCTCACCCTTCAAAGGCATCGGCAAACCCGAAGCGCTCAAACATGGCTTTTCGGGTTACTGGTCGCGCAGAATCAATGATGAGCATCGCCTGGTCTATAAAGTGACCGACGATGCCGTTTTAATTGCCCAGCTTCGGTACCATTACTAATTTAAAATCACTTCACCCGCATCCCAGCCACCGCACCTTCATCCGGGCTTAACACCCAAATATCCTTGCCGCCCGGACCTGCCGCCAAGACCATGCCTTCCGACATGCCGAAACGCATTTTTCTGGGCGCCAGATTGGCAATGACTAGAGTCAGTTTGCCTTCCAGATCTTCCGGTGCATAGGCGGACTTGATACCGGCAAAGATGTTGCGTGTTTCATCGCCTATATCAATGGTCAGTTGCAATAATTTGTCGGCGCCTTCAACGTGATCGGCTTTGATGATTTTGCCGATACGCAAATCCAGTTTAGCAAAATCGTCGAATTCTATCGTGGGCGCTATCGGTTCGAAGTTCCTGACCTTCGGTTTATCGGCGGTTTTTTCCAGGTTTTCCTTGGACGCTTCCACTATCGCGTTGATTTTATCGGCCTCAACGCGGGTCATTAACGGCTTGAATTCGTTAATGGTATGGCTGGTTAACGCTTGCAAGCCGTTGACCCAACCCTCGGGAACACTGTTTAAAAACTGCTCGGCATTTTCCGCCAACGCGGGGATCACCGGCTTCAGGTATACAGCCAATAAACGGAACAGGTTAAGACCCATCGAGCAAACATCCTGCAATTCCTGCTCTTTGCCTTCTTCCTTCGCCAGCAGCCAGGGCTTTTTCTCGTCGATATACTGGTTTGCTTTATCCGCCAAAGCCATGATTTCACGCATCGCTTTGCCGA
>SXIP01000059.1 GCA_005772825.1 Methylococcaceae bacterium
GCTTGATGTTCAAGCCGCAGTCTCTCATGACTCCAGTAATACTCATTCAGCAGCAGCAGGGAATAAGCTGCTTGACCTGTACTTAGCTGCTGCTACTGTGAGACTACGGGATCTCTTTGATCAGAAATTTATACCGTGTAAAGATAAGAACGGAGTTGAAGAAAATAAAGACATCGGTATGCGCATTACACTGTTTCTATGCCTTCTTGTTATGTTATGTTATATGCTATTTTTCAATATCACTGTGAATAACTCCGGCCGCTTGTGGCGCTGTTGCACCTACGGGAATGGTCCAGGCCCTGACTTCCTTTACGCCGGCGGTAAAATAAGTCGCCAGATTCAAGAGTGCGTAGCCCGCTCTGACCACACGGTTTAAGCCGGGTTCTTCCAGACCCAGGTCCTCCAGGAATTCTTTCTTTTCGTCCTCATCCAACTGCGCTATTTCCGCTTCTATGGCCGCACATATGGGCACCACCATAGCGCCTTCTTTTTCTGCCAACGCTTTCACTTTATCCAGCAGCGGATTATTGTCAAAGCCGTCATCCTGGACATTGGCAATATACATGGTGGGTTTGAGCGTCATTAAGCACAGGTCCTTGATCAAGGCTTTTTCATCAGCGGTCAACGGCAAGGTACGCGCCGGTTCTCCGGCATCCAGTTGTTTGAAAACCTGTTCCAGCACATTCTTTTTTGCCAATTCCTCCTTGTTGCCGGTTCTTGCCACTTTGGTCGCCCGAATCAGGGCTTTTTCAACCGAGGCCATATCGGCAAGCGCCAGTTCGGTATTAATGACTTCAATATCCGACAGGGGGTCAATTTTTCCGGCAACATGAACGACATTGTCATCCTGGAAACAGCGGACGACGTGGGCTATTGCATCGGTTTCGCGAATATTGGCCAGGAACTTGTTACCGAGACCTTCGCCTTTTGAAGCGCCGGCAACCAGTCCTGCTATGTCTACAAACTCGATGGTTGTCGGTAGGATGCGTTCCGGTTTGACGATTTCCGCGAGTTTTTCCATCCGGCTGTCAGGCACAGGCACCACACCGACATTGGGGTCAATCGTACAGAATGGATAATTTTCAGCCGCGATTTTTGCTCGGGTTAATGCGTTAAACAAGGTCGATTTGCCGACATTGGGTAAACCAACGATTCCACAATACAGTGCCATAAAATTCTTTAATAAAATGAGTTTTGAGTTAAAAGTGTAAGTACAGCGAGATTATCAAGCCGAAATATCCAGCCATTATACAACAATTCGACACAGATAAATAATCATTCTAAATCAATGAATTAAAAATAAATTCAGGTAAAGCAGTCATCTTTCTTCTGATGAAAAAACAGATTACCAACCAATACCGAGCGATTGACCGGTAATGCTTTACCAAAGGCGGCGGTTTTGAGACTATAGTCAAATCCATCCGCTGCGGTGTTTTGATAAACCAAAACAAGCAGGCGAAGCCGGTATTTTGATTCGCCTGACCGCCCCTCGGGTATGTCATCGATATGCAATATGAAAACGACATAATTAAAAATTTATGCAGAATGTTTGTTCATGAATAGATGTGTTCTAATCATTAATGTCGGCAGCACATCGGTAAAAACGTGCTTGTTCGATGTGGATTTACAAACTAAGGCGGTAATAAATGCCGATTATGGTTCTGATGCGGGTCTTGTTATTGAAGGAACGACTATTCAGGGCAATGTCGTTTCTCGTCACGATAATTCAACTCATGATATTAACGCCGCATTGACCGTTGTCCTGGAAATATGGCGACAAACTATTGCAGAAAACAACGTGTTGCTTTTTGCAATAGGGCATCGCATCGTCCACGGCGGTAGCGGATTCAAGACGATAGCGGCACTTAGTCAGGATGTTCTGAATCGCATTGCAGAACTCGATAATTATGCACCGCTGCATAATCCGCTCAATCTTCTGGGCGTGATAATGGCCGGTAAAATTTTTTCAGATGTCGCCCAATACGCTGTCTTTGATACAGCGTTTCACCGCAGTATTCCCGATTACGCAGGTCGTTATGCCATTCCTGATAATATGTCCGATAAGGTGGATTTTTATCGTTACGGCTTTCACGGTATCTCCTGTCAGCACAGCGTAAGAACAGCGTCGGAATTACTGGGCGTCGAGCCATCCGGCTTGAATCTCATTATCCTGCATCTGGGCGGCGGCGCCAGTATTAGCGCGGTTCGAGCAGGTGTCAGTATCGACACGTCAATGGGCTTTTCACCGACAGAAGGCTTGATTATGGCGACGCGTTGCGGCGATTTGGACCCGATGATTGCAATTACTTTACAAAGAGAAGGCCGGTCTATTGAACAGCTGGATCAGCTGCTCAGTCACAAAAGCGGCTTGCTGGGTATTTGCGGTGATGCCGATATGCGAGTAATCCTACAGAAAGCCGAACAGGGAGATGCGACAGCAAAGCTGGCGATCGACATGTTTTGTTATCGGGTCAGGAAATATATCGGCGCTTATTGTGCAGTGTTGGAGGACGTCGATGCGTTGATTTTTACCGGCGGTATTGGTGAACACGCGCCTCTTATTCGGCATAAAATACTACAGGGCTTGAATAAACTGGGCTTGATGATCGATCCTGAGGCCAATCAACGCCAGACGAATATAAATAATGACATTAGCCATCAAGACAGCCATGCTCGCATTCTGGTGATCCATGCCGAAGAAGAGCGCGAAATCGCCAGATTGGTTTTGAGTTTACCGGCTTGAGTTTTCCGGGCGCTAACGCCTGATAATATAAATGTAAGAGGAATAAGAACTATGGAAGATTTTTTTGTATCTGCCGAATTGCTAAAACGCATGGATGCCTATTGGCGTGCAGCAAACTATCTGTCGGTCGGGCAGATTTATCTGCTCGATAATCCCTTGCTCAAAGAACCGCTCAAGCTGGAACATATAAAACCGCGCTTGTTGGGGCATTGGGGCACCACACCAGGGTTGAATTTTATCAATGTGCATTTGAATCGATTGATCAAGACGCACAACCTGAACATGATCTTTATCTGCGGTCCAGGCCACGGCGGACCCGCCATGTTGGCCAACAGCTGGCTGGAAGGCACTTATAGCGAATACTACCCGAGTATTTCGCAAGACCGCGACGGTATGAAAGCACTGTTTAAACAGTTTTCTTTTCCCGGCGGCGTACCCAGCCACGTAGCGCCGGAAACGCCGGGATCGATTCATGAAGGCGGCGAGTTGGGTTATGCCTTATCGCATGCTTACGGCGCTGTGTTCGATAATCCCGACCTGATTGCCTGCTGCGTGGTCGGTGATGGTGAAGCGGAAACCGGGCCGATGGCCGCCGCCTGGCATTCAAATAAATTTCTTAATCCCGCCCGCGATGGGGTTGTGTTACCGATTCTGCATTTAAACGGCTACAAAATCGCCAATCCTACCTTGCTCAGCCGCATTGATGAAGATGAATTGCTTAGTTTGTTTGAAGGTTACGGCTACCGACCTTATCTGGTCGAAGGCCGCGATCCCGAGATTGTGCATCCGCGCATGGCGAGTGTACTCGACCAGTGTATGGAAGAAATCAAGACCATCCAGCAACAGGCGCGTAGCGGCGAACTGTTAAACAGGCCGACCTGGCCGATGATTATCCTGCGCACCCCCAAAGGCTGGACAGGTCCTGCCAGCGTGGATGGCAAAAAAACCGAGGGTTTCTGGCGCTCCCATCAAGTGCCCCTGGCTAATCTGGCTGAAAAACCAGAGCATATCACGCAGTTGGAGCGCTGGATGCTTAGCTACCGCCCGGATGAATTGTTCGATGAACAGGGCAGGCCTTTACCGGAGTTGCTCGAACTCGCACCACGCGGACACCAACGCATGAGTGACAATCCGCATGCCAACGGCGGACTGTTGTTGCGGGATTTGCGACTGCCTGACTTCCGACACTATGCTGTTGAAGTGCTGGCCCCCGGTGCGGTTGAAGCCGAAGCCACACGCGTGATGGGCCGTTTTTTACGCGATGTGATGAAAAACAATATGGAGCAGGGGAATTTCCGGATTTTCGGCCCCGACGAAACCGCATCGAACCGTTGGGATGCGGTTTTCGAAGTTACATCCCGGGTCTGGATGGAAAAGATCTTGCCGGAAGATACCAATCTTGACAGGGAAGGCCGGGTCATGGAAATACTCAGCGAGCATACCTGCCAGGGTTGGCTTGAGGGTTATCTGTTAAGCGGACGGCACGGTTTTTTCTCCTGTTATGAAGCCTTTATCC
>SXIP01000060.1 GCA_005772825.1 Methylococcaceae bacterium
ATGGCGATTTCGACAAACTTATCGCCAATCGATTTATTACGCTGTTTGCAAAATATCGAAAACCGGCACGGGCGGGTAAGAAATGGTGAACGTTGGGGCGCAAGAACACTGGATCTGGATTTATTGGTTTATGGGGACAGGCAGATAGATTTGCCGGAGTTGTCGGTACCGCATGTGGGGTTGGCAGAGCGCTCTTTTGTTTTGTATCCCTTGTACGAAATTGCCCCGCAATTGCTTGTGCCGGGCAAAGGCAGTGTTGCCGATCTGAAAGCAAACTGCCCGTTGGCCGGCTTGAAACGCCTGGATTGATATGAATGAGATGACAATAAAACCGCTGACCGTCAATGACTTGGCGGCGATGAAGCAACGCGGTGAAAAAATTACTTGTTTAACGGCTTATGATGCCAGCTTCAGTGCGCTAATCGACAAAGTCGGTGTTGATATGATGCTGGTTGGGGATTCGTTGGGGATGGTCATTCAGGGTCATGAAACCACAGTGCCTGTGACTATCACCGACATGGTCTATCATACCCGTTGCGTCAGTCATGCCAAACGTCGCGCGTTTGTCATCGCCGATTTGCCGTTTATGAGTTATAGCATGCCCGAAATGGCCGCGACTAATGCCGCCCTCTTGATGCAGGTCGGTGGCGCGCAGATGGTCAAGTTGGAAGGTGCGCGCGTTGATATTGTCAGCTTTTTGGTAAATCAGGGCGTGCCGGTATGCGGGCATTTGGGCTTATTGCCGCAATCCATTTACCGGCTTGGCGGCTATGCGGTTCAAGGTAAGGAACCGGCTGAGGCGGCAAAAATTCTTGCCGATGCACAGGCGCTCCAGGAAGCCGGTGCGAGTCTGGTAGTGTTGGAATGCGTTCCTGCGATGCTGGCGAGGGAAATGAGTACTCAACTGAGAATTCCCGTTATCGGTATCGGTGCAGGGATTGATTGCGACGGACAGGTATTGGTCCTCCATGACATGCTCAATATCGGCATCATCAAGCGTCCCCGCTTTTCCAGAAACTTTATGAAAGAGGCCGCTAGTATTGAAGAGGCGATTCACGCCTATCACCAAGCTGTCAAACAGCGACAATTTCCAATGCCCGAACACAGTTTTTAAATCTTATGCAAGTCACTTATACACTATCTGAATTGCGCGAAGTCATTGGCGCGTGGCGGTCAACCGGTGTGAGCATTGCTTTTGTGCCGACTATGGGCAATCTGCATGCAGGTCATTTAAAACTGGTGCATGAAGCGAGGAAAAGAGCCGATAAGATTGTCGTCAGTATTTTTGTCAATCCTACCCAGTTTGGCATCGGCGAAGATTTTGAGACTTATCCCCGCACCGAACGCGAAGACATGGAAAAGCTCATTGATGTCGGCGCCGATTTATTGTATCTACCCAGTGTGGCAGATGTATATGCGCCCGACGCTCTGACCTTTGTCACCGTCACCGGATTGTCCGATCGCTATTGCGGCGCATCCAGGCCCGGCCATTTTAGCGGCGTCGCAACGATTGTCTGTAAGTTATTAAACAGAGTACAACCGAATATCGCTCTATTTGGTCAAAAAGATTTTCAGCAGTTGGCTATTATACGAACCATGGTCAGAGATCTGGATTTGCCGGTTGAAATAATCGGTATCGAAACCGTGCGGGAAGCCGATGGCTTGGCCATGAGTTCCAGGAACGGCTATTTGACAGCACAGGAAAGAGCTGTCGCTCCCATGCTTTATCAATCTTTATGCAGCGCCCGCGATGCGCTTATAGACGATAAACAGTCGATGGCGCAGATAGAGCGGGACGCTTTGCTGTTTTTGCAGAGTGCCGGTTTTCAAGCGGATTATTTTAGCATTGCCCGGTCCGGCGATTTGCAAAGAGCCAACGCCGAAGACAGCGATTTGGTCATACTTGCAGCGGCAAAGCTCGGTAAAACCCGCTTAATCGATAATATTTGTTTTTCCAGGGAAAGCATGAATAAACCATGAATGCAGCGGATTGCAGACGTTCGGAAAAGTCTAAAGGTTGATGCAGTTCGTAAATTAATGGATAATTAGCCGTTTTTTAACGTATTTATATTGTTTTATTATGCAAATTACGATGCTTAAAGCGAAATTACATAGAGCCACGGTGACCCGGTCTGAATTGGGTTATGAGGGTTCTTGTGCGATTGACGGCACAATTCTTAATCTATCAGGCATCAGAGAATACGAGCAGATTCAGATTTACAATATTAATAACGGTGCGCGTTTTACCACCTATGCCATTCGTGCAGAGGACGGTTCCGGGATTTTTTCGGTTAATGGAGCGGCGGCTCGTCTGGCCTGTCCAGGCGACCTGATTATTGTTTGCGCCTATGCCGTTTTGGATCAACAGGAAGCCGAAGTTCACAAGCCTACGTTGATTTATTTTAACGAAAAAAACGAAGTGCTGCGCTCTGCGTCTTCGATACCTGTGCAGGCGGCTTCTGCCTGATTGTTTTTCATTTCCGGCAATTCTTGTTTATCACCAGGAACGCGAAGATTATTTAGAACTTCGTGTTCCTCGTAATCAAAAAGCAGGACTATGGTTTAATGAAGTCGTCACCAGCAAACCATAACGCCTTATGCCATTGTAACTGAAACAGCTTGCCTGCTTGGCTAAAACCGGCGGTTTCTGCCAGCGTGTTCAGCGTTGCAAGGGTTTCGGGCAAATCATTATTGCGAATATGCTGGAAAATCGCCTCAAATTCCTGCTCTTCACAATTCGTCCATTGTTCGTGAAGCCATTGACAATAGTTGTCAAGATAAACCTCCAGTGTTTCATGCGGTTCCCTCATCGTGTCAATGATCAGCAACACGCCGCCTTCATTTAAAGCAGCGCGAGCCAGAACAAAAAACCGGGCTTTTTCTTCCTGAGTGAGATGGTGCAAGGCAAAGCTGGTAAAAATAACATCAAAACGCGTCTCCGTCTGCGCCAATCCCTCCATAAAATCAATATTTACCAGCCGCGCTTCACAACCCAATGCAGCGATATTTTCCGCCGCCAATGCCAGCGCCGGATCGGACAGATCAAACCCCGTGTAATGCCTGATAGCCGTGCCTTGCAGCGAGCGGGCGAGGAAGCTGGCATCGCCGCAGCCGAGATCAAGCATGCTGAAAGGTCGTGTCCCCAAATGGGCGTGCAGCCATTCCCCGAGAGCTTGATAGATTTCCCTGTGGTGCATGTAATTATTGTCCAGCACCTTGCGATAAATAGCCCAGGCGCTAAAAAATTCACCCACTTCGTTAACAGCATTCGTCATATTCTTCGTCTCAAGCAAAAAATCCAAATAAGTTCGGCGGAAATTATAATTCGGATTAAGCCGGGGCAGTAGATTTATGCAACAAACTTGCGTGGCGGCGCTATTACAAATTCGTTACGCCGGTTTTCATTCCCCACATTGGCAAGAGGGGCTGAAATAATAATAGGCTTACTTAATCAAGCGTTCTTTCAGTTGCGATATGACCCACTCGCCGTCATCGACCGTCAGGTCGTGACCGGCCCAGGGGTGTGTGCAAAGTTCCAAATTCCATTTTTTATGGATTGCTTCCGAGCAGGCAGGGGCTACCAAACGGTCGCCTGCCGTATTGAGTAATAAAACGGGTGCTACCGGTTTGGAGTTGCCGGGGTTATAGTTTGCCGCCGCTACAATTTGCCGAAAGCTGTTCTTAGGACTGATGGGGCGTTGGCTTTGTATTTGCGTCCACTCATCGGCGATTTGTTCATCCTTGTCACGGCTGTTATTCACTAACTGCAAAATAGCCAATTCCCGTTTGCGCAGGTCGCGTTGCATCGCCAATGCAAAAAATTTGCCGTAACTTTGCCAGCGCAGGCGCTGGTAAAACGGGCTTAAGCCGGCAAAACTGGTATTGATCAGCGCAGCTCCGCAAATATCCTCAGGATGGGACAGCATCCACTCCCAGGCGACCATTGCGCCCAGAGAAAGAGCAAGAATCGTTACCGGTTGTTCCAGTAAGCCTTCGGACTGTGCCAGACTGCGCACCTGTTCCGTTATGTCCTTGATGGTGTTCGGGCTGTCGTCTTGATAAAAGCGGCCCGTACCGGGTAAGTCCAGCAAGGATACTTTGGCATCGGGAAAGCTTGCCTGTAACAGCGGAACAAAAGCACCCCAGTGCGCGGATTCACGCGAGAGACCCCGTAATAGAATCCAGTGTTTACCTGCGTCGTTATTAATACCGATAGAGCTGTTCATATTTCAGGGATTTAGTGACTATGGCCGGCGGGATATTCAGCCCTATCCGCGCCGGTGGGTAGGGCTGAATGCTTTTGCTTTTATGTGATAGTTTATTTTCCGGCTGCGGTGGCTTCCGGCACTTCAATCAATTGTCCTGATTTAACATCATAGATATAGCCGTAAACAGGAATGTCGGAAGGCACCAGCGGATGCGACTTGATGCGCACCACATCTTCAAGAACGCTTTGCGCTTGATCTTTGATGGTTAACCAATCAATATATTTAGCTTCGGCGGAACCGGGGCCTTCACAGCAATCATGCCAGCCGTTTTCATCAATAGACGCTGTTTTCAAGCTGCTGCCCAGCAAGTCACGCATGATTTCGTCGGTGAATGTTTCCATGCCGCAATTGGTATGGTGAATGACAAACCATTCACGGGTGCCGAGCAGTTTATAGGAAATAACCAGTGAGCGAATCGCATCATCGCTGGCCCTGCCGCCCGCATTGCGAATAACATGCGCATCGCCTTCAGAAAGTCCGGCATATTTGGCCGGGTCCAGACGTGCATCCATACAAGTCAGGATCGCAAACCGGCGGCCCGGCGGCATCGGTAAGTCACCTTTGTCAAAGTTGGCGACATATTCGCGATTGGCTATCAAAACTTCATTTAATATTTTGGTCATTGTTATTCCTCGTGTTGTGCATTGTTATTGTTAGCTTAAGAAACGTTTAACATTTTTATTATTCAGGATAACGTGTCCATAGCCGTTATTATTGCCGCTTTTTATTAAGGCCAAACGTGTTGCTGTGTAATCGATCCAATAGTCCGCGTTTTCAGCGCCACTCGAAAATTGACTGCTATTCTGAAACACCGGCGGAAGTTAATGTATCATAAAATTCTTTTTTGTAATCAGCGCCAACCGTTCTTTAATCGGAAAGTTAAAAATGCTAAAAATAAATGGTGTTACCAGAGAAACCAATAACGGACTGCAAAAATTACCAGTAACTCTTTATCGCGCTGTACAAGTAAGAGAACTTGACCGGATTGCGATAGAAGAACGGGGTATCCCCGGCTTTGAATTGATGAGTCGGGCCGGATACGAGGTTTTTATGCGCTTGCGTCAACAATGGCCGGATGCGCGTTCCGTCACTGTGTTTTGCGGTGCGGGTAATAATGCCGGTGATGGCTATATTGTCGCCCGATTGGCGCTCGACGCGGGCTTGCAGGTTTGTGTCGTCAGTCTTTCAGATCCTGAAAACCTGAAAGGTGACGCCCTGACGGCTTACCGGCGCTACCATGAAGCAATGGGGCGGGTCGATTTGTTTCAGCCTGGACAGCCTATCGAGACCGATGTCATTGTCGATGCGTTGTTGGGCACCGGCCTGGATCGGCCTGTTACAGGGCTTTATGCCGCGGCCATTGCAGCCGTTAATGAATCGCCTGCGCCTGTTATTGCAATAGATATTCCCTCGGGATTACATGCCGATACCGGCAATGTGATGGCCTGTGCGGTAAAAGCCGATTGCACTGTTACCTTTATCGGCTTGAAGCAGGGTTTGTTTACAGGGCAGGCCGCCGAATATGGCGGTGCTGTTTTCTATACTGCGCTGGATGTTCCCGATGATGTTTTTCAGGCGGTCTTATCATCGGTCTATCTGGTAACCGATACGCCCTTGCCGCGTCGTAATCGCTGCGCACATAAAGGCAGCTACGGGCATGTATTGGTCGTCGGCGGTAACCGGGGCTTTTCTGGGGCGGCCCGTCTGGCGGGGGAAGCGGCTTTGCGGGTGGGTGCCGGTCTGGTTAGTATCGCTACACGTTCAGAGCATGCCGTAATGATGAATCTGGCTCGACCGGAATTAATGTGTCACGGCGTAGAATCTACGGAACAATTGGAGGTTTTGCTGGAAAAGGCCGATGTTGTTGTAATAGGGCCGGGCTTGGGTCAAAGTTATTGGGCAAAAGAGCTGTTGATGGCTTCGATAAGCTCTCAAAAAAAACTGGTCATTGATGCAGACGGCCTCAATCTGTTGGCGAACCTGTTTGTTACCACACCATCGATGACCAATCCTGACTGGATTTTAACGCCGCACCCCGGCGAAGCGGCGCGCTTACTCGGCTGTTCGATTGCCGAAGTTCAGCAAGACCGTTTTGCTTCAGCGTCAAGGCTTCAGTGCAAATACGGCGGTATTGCCGTACTTAAAGGTGCAGGTACGGTGATTGCGTCGGAAACCGATATTGCCGTTTCTACGAGCGGAAATCCGGGTATGGCGTCAGGAGGCATGGGCGATGTGCTGGCCGGTGTCATTGCAGGTTTTTTGGCTCAGGGGCTCAGTCTGAAAAATGCCGCGCAGCAAGGCGTTTATAGTCACGGGGCAGCGGCAGATCTGGCTGCTGAAGATCACGGGGAAAGAGGCTTGTTAGCCGGCGATTTAATGCCCTATCTCAGAAGATGGGTAAACAGATGAAGAAATATTTAAAGGATACCGAAGCAACAGAGCGGTTCGGCGCCGAATTATGGACGTTATTGCCGCCTGCCTTATTATCGACGCGGTGTCTGGTGTTTTTACAAGGTGATCTCGGCGCAGGCAAAACGACGGTAGTCCGGGGGTTCTTGCGTGAAGCCGGTTTTACAGGCGCTGTAAAAAGTCCTACTTACAATCTGGTCGAAGAATACCAAATAGGCGATCGTAAAATAGTCCACTTTGATTTATACAGGCTTGCCGATCCCGAAGAGCTCGAATGGATAGGGATAAACGATTATTTTGACCAGGCGTGTGTGTGCTTTATTGAGTGGCCGGACAAAGGCGAAGGTTTTTTACCGGAACCGAACAGTGTCATTACGTTAAATAGCGAAGGAACCGGGCGCGTAGTAGAGATGAAAATAATGCTTTAAAACAGAAAAAATATTTTATAAGCACTGTGAAAAAACAAAGACATACTGCTATAATTTAATCCAGATTATCGCTTATGTGGGTTAGGCTATGAAAAACTGCTGCAAGGTTCTGTGTGTGTTTGGTTTACAGATACTGTCTGTAGCCGGTTATGCGCAACAAATCAATGTTAATTCATTGCATTATTCGAGCAAGTCACAGCAAACGCGCCTGTTGTTTGATGTAAGCTCATCCCCCAAGCATCGCGTATTTGTCATGAATAACCCGTCGCGATTGATCATTGATATTAAAAACGCCAGTCTGGAAGGAACATTAAGCCAGCCTGCCGCTTCTCATCCGCTGTTTTCGAAAGTGCGGGCGGCGCAAAAAAATGAATCCGATTTAAGAATTGTTGTTGATCTGAAAAAACCGATTGATTCAAAAAACTTCTCTTTAAGCTCGAACAATAAGAACGAACATCGTTTAATTGTTGATTTGCTGAATAAAGGCGCGGTGCTTTCTGCAAAGACGGAAGATAAAGCGGTAACCAAATCCCTGGTAGCAAAAGTCGTAGAGAATTCATCGGCTGAATCAAAAAAAACAGCGCGTGAATCAGTGAAGCCTACAGAGGTTGCCGATAATTCCACAGTCGATAAACCTGATGAGTTAATGTCGGTTGCACACAGCACAAAACCGACTGATGCAAAAGTATCTGCGAAAAGACCCAAAAATCTGGTGGTTGCCATTGATGCCGGACATGGCGGTGATGATCCCGGTGCTCATGGGCCACATGGTACGGAAGAGAAGGTGGTTACCTTCGCCATTGCCAAAAAACTGGCTGCTTTGATCAATGCACAGCCGGGTATGAAAGCGGTCATGGTACGCAAGGGCGACTATTATGTCGGTCTTAGAAGCCGAATGGAAATTGCCAGATCTCAAAAAGCCGATATTTTTATCTCGATACATGCTGATGCCTTTGAGAATGCCGACGTTAAAGGCGCCTCTGTGTTTACCTTATCGACCAGAGGCGCATCCAGTGAAGCGGCGCGCTGGCTGGCAAACAATGAAAACGCGGCAGATCTTGTTGACGGGGTTAGTCTTGACGATAAAGACGAAGTGCTAGCTTCAGTGTTGCTGGATTTGTCACAGACAGCCACCCAGGATGCCAGTGTGAGCCTCGCAGGCCATGTCTTGAAAAACTTTCAAAGTATCGGTCAGCTGCACAGGGATTCCGTACAAAAGGCGGGATTTCTGGTGCTGAAGTCGCCTGACATCCCGTCCATTCTGGTAGA
>SXIP01000061.1 GCA_005772825.1 Methylococcaceae bacterium
AACGAATAAAGATCATAGTCTTATCGTTCCCACGCTCCGGCGTGGGAATGCAGGCACCAACGCTCCAGCGTTGTGTCACATTAAGATAACCATGACTTAGCCCGTTTTATGTTTCGCGACGCTGGAGCGTCTGCCACTGCATTCCCACGCCGGAGCGTGGGAACGATAATATGATATTTATTCACAACCAATTTCAGGAGAAACGCAATGGATGTAGGTATTGTTAGCACACATATTCCCCCGGCTAAAGGTTACGGCGGCGTGTCCGTCACGGCTGGTGTATTGACCAAAGCCTGGGCGGAAAGAGGGCACAGGATGGTGCTGGTCGCATCCGACGAGTCGATCGACGGACGGCTGCAAGCCGAGGATGTGCAGCTTGGTGAACAGGTGGACGTCAGGCTGTATCGTTGCTATGGATTCAGGCGCTGGGGCTTTGGGCTGGGCGCTATCCCTAAGCTGTTTAAGTTATGCCTGCAAGCACAGGTGATCTATATACACGGCATCGCCACTTGGCCGTCGACGCTGGCGGCGGTTTTCTGCTGCCTGTTGCGCAAGCCGTTCATGGTCGCCGTGCATGGCGGGCTGATGCCCGAGCATGTCGATCTGATAAAACGGCGTAAACTGCACAAATGGCTATACTACAAATGGCTGACCTTTCCGACCCTGCGTCGCGCGATCGCCGTTCATTGCACCAGCGATACCGAAGCGGAAGGCGTGCGCAACGTGCTCGGTGAAGATGCCCGCATCCTGCTGGTGCCGAACGGCATCGACAGCCGTGATATTAAAGTGGCCCATTATCCGGTCAGTGCCGGTATGCGATTATGCTTCCTGGGCCACATTCAACAGGAAAAAGGCATCAATGCTTTTATCCGGGCCTGGTTGAAAGTGCGTCGTCCCGGCGATTACCTGGCAATCGCAGGCAGAAGCGTGGACGGTGCTTATTTTAAGGAGTTCCAGGCGCTGGTCGAACAAGCTGAGGGTGCTATCAGTTATTTCGGTTACCTGGAACGCGATGAGGTTATGGATCTGCTGGCGACCAGCCATTTTCTGGTGCTGCCTTCGGGACTCGAAGAAGCCGGCGGTATGCGCGAGAACTTCGGCAATGTGGTGGCCGAAGCGATGGCGGCAGGGCGTCCGGTTCTGGTCGCCAGAGGTCTGGCATGGGATCATCTGGAAGCCTGCGGCGTCGGTTTCGTCTTCGATAGAAATGAAAACTCCGTTTGCGAAGTGCTGCGTAAGGCACAAACACTGGAGCGCTTGACCTGGGAACAACTGTCGTGGAATGACCGGCAGTATGTCGAACAACAACTCGATCCCGTCAAACTGGGGGAGAAGGTCTGGCAGGTGTTAACGCGGCATGATGCTGTGCCTGTTGTAACGCAACCCATCACTGAAGAGGCTTCACTATGAACAAGGTCGGTCTCATCGTTCCGACCCTCAACGCCGGTAAACTGTGGGAAGCCTGGCTCATTGCCTTCGAACAACAAACCCGGAAACCGGATTGCCTGTTGGTGATCGATTCCTCGTCGAGCGACGACACGGCGGCATTGGCCCGTGCGCACGGTTTTGATGTGCAAGTTATCCCGAAGTCGGCTTTTAATCATGGCGCTACTCGGCAGTCCGGCGTCAATGGACTGCCGGATATGGATATTATCGTTTTCCTGACCCAGGATGCTTTATTGGCCAACCCTTATGCCATCGAATGGCTGCTGGCGGCATTTGCCGATAACCGAGTCGGCGCGGCTTACGGGCGCCAATTGCCGCATCGCAATGCCGGCCCGATCGCCGCACACGCCCGTCTTTTCAATTACCCGGCGGAATGTCGGTTGCGCGCACTGCCGGATCGTGCGCGTTTCGGCATTAAAACGGCAGTTATCTCCAACTCCTTCGCCGCTTACCGGCGGTGCGCATTAATGCAGGTCGGCGGCTTTCCCGTCGATACCATCATGAACGAAGATACTTACGTGGCCGGAAAAATGTTGTTGTCGGGCTGGAAAATCGCCTATTGCGCGGATGCCCAGGTGTTCCATTCCCATGATTACGGTTTCGTCGAGGAATTCAAACGTTATTTTGACATAGGCGTGTTTCATAACCAGTCGCCGTGGTTACAGGAAACCTTCGGCGGTGCATCCGGCGAAGGATTGCGCTTTGTGATCTCGGAACAGCGTTATCTGATCAGATACGCCCCCTGGCTGATTCCTTCGGCACTGCTGAGGACAGCATTGAAATGGCTTGGATACAAGCTCGGTACGCTGCATTCCGGTCTACCGAAGACGCTACGCAGATGCTTTAGTATGCATAAGACCTACTGGTTACGCACCTTGCCGTAACTGCTTGTTATAAATCACCACGAAGACACGAAGGTCACGAAGAAAATCAAAATAAAATCTTCGTGACCTCGGCAACTGCTCCATGCGTTGCTCTACCTCCTGCATCCATGCAGTCGTTCGTGCCTTCGTGGTGAAAAGCTTTTCCCTTAATTGACCGAAACCGGCTTCAACGGCTCGATATCAATTTCAAAATCCATACGAATCCGTTTGGCTACGCTTTTCAGCTCCTTTTTGTTTTTAAAGGGCCCTGCAATCACCAGGTAGTTATTATCTTTCTGAACCTTGTGGGCGGGTATCATTGGGCCTTGATGCGTCAGCATCGCAGCCAGTTTCTGCGCTTCGATTTCATTATCAAAACGGGCGACCAAAGCGGCCCAGTCGCTGTCCTTGATTTTTTCAGGCTCAGGCTGCCGGTAAAGCCGGGCAGGGTGGTTCAGCAGCGGGGCTGAATCCGCCAATTCCGATGCGCTTGGGCTATTGGTCAGAACCGGCGTGGGGATACCGTCTGCACGCTCAATGATAGCGTCCACTTTCTCCCAATCCACGGAAACATCTTTTTTAGCGCTGATCAGACGCAACTCCTTCAACAGCTGCTTTTTTAAGCGGTTTTTATCACCGGACCATTTCGATAAGGGTTCATTGGCTTCCAGATAAAGCTGATTTTCATGCCATGCCGTCAAATACGGCTGATGAACGATGCGTACCGGCAGGCCGACAGACACTTTCCTGAACAACACTTCAATATCCTCAGGATAAAGCTGCACACAACCGTGACTGATCTGCATGCCGATGCCATACGGTTTATTGGTGCCGTGCATCAGGTAACGCTCAAAGCCCAGATTCATCGCATAAAGTCCGAGTGGATTATCAGGGCCGGGGCCTATCGCGCTGGGTAAGGGATCGCCTTTTTCGGCATGTTCCCTGTGAATGGAAGGCGGCACGTTCCAAACCGGATTGGCTTTTTTAGTAACGATCTGGGTCAATCCGGTCGGCGTATTCCAGCCTTGCCGACCGATACCGATAGGATAGGTGTACACTTTGCCGGGTTCTTTCTTAGGATAATAAAACAGCCGCATATTCGCCAGATTCAAAGTAATGCCCTGATGCGGCGAGTCCGGCAGGATAAAGCTTAACGGCAGTAAAACCCGGCTGTCCGGCGCCGGCGTCCAGGGATCAATGGTCCGGTTAGCCACCGTGATGTCGTTATAGCCGAGGCCGAAATGCCGGGCAATATCGGGCAGTGTATCGTTTTCACGCGTTTTTATAACGGCCAGTTCGCCCATCATTGTCTGACCGTCCGCCAGCTCAAATTCATGCGTTTCCACCGATTCCGGCGCAATACCCGGCGTTACTTCAACAGTCTGTTCAGGAACCAGCTTTTGCACCGGCATAAACTGACAACCGCCAAGCAGCAGGCTGGACAAGACAAGCCCCTGTAAAAAACCGGACGGTAAAGGTGATAGTTTAGTGTTTGACATAGCAAGATCAAGGTTTCCAGGAGCGGGTTAATCCGAGCTACAAGAACCCGAATCACTGTATAGAGACAGGTTGCAGTATAAAGCAGGGTAAATGAAGGGGGGGTGAAAAGTAGATTAAGGGAGGGTTAAGGAAAGATTAGGTTTGTAAAACAGATGGTAACTACTCAGTTCTTTTTAGCTGGTTCCCAAGCTCTGCTTGGGAACCCCAATCCGAGAAGCTCCAGCTTCGAGAATTCTGGAAGCTGGAGCTTGGGAATGCGCTGAATAATGCCAATGATACAGCGAAGCCGCTTACCTGTGAAAACTAAAAACTTCGCCAGCCGGAAGATATTTAAAATCTTGGTTCACCACCGTACCCTTTTTGAAAGGGCTCTTGCGCCCTTCACAAAATTGAGCGTAATCGAGTACGATACTGGAATTTGTTAATTGATAGAGTAATTTATGAGACTGTATAAACAAATTCACACCGGCTTAAAAAAAGACTGCCCACTTCTTTAACCGGCAATCAGGCCAGGCACCTGAACACGCTGGCCGGCTTCGTGTATGGGATCCTGCAAAGCCGTCAGGTCAAATTATCAGCGGTGGCGGAGGAACAGCCGAATGCGGGCAAACGCTTGTTGAGCGGTGTTTTTTAACTGTTTGGGCGAAATCCGCGATCGCAGTTACGAACAACAACGTTATCGGGCCAGTGGCCTGACACTGGTGACAGCCGCCATCGTTTTATGGAACATGGTTTATATGGAACGGACCACCGAATCCTTGAAAAATCAGGGTATCGAAATTAATCCAGATTGGTACCAATATCTTTCGCCATTAGGCTGGGAGCATATCAACCTGACTGGGGATTATATTTGGCAGCAGAGCAAATGCATACAACAAGGCAAATTCAGGCCGTTACGCTCAACCCAAAATCCTTAACGGGGTTTATAGTCCGTTTCGTGCGTCGCCCCCTATATCTAAAGCGATGAGACCTTTTGCGATGCCTTGATCCAGGAGTTGATCCATTTATGTTCTCTATCTTGTAAATAATTGATGGTGTTGCCTCGTTCACAGCGCTATTAAGATACATCATGCAATGGACAAGACACAGCGTATCTTTGTTGTATAAACAAAATCAATAGCCTGATTTATCGGCTAATGACTAGATTAACCCATGTTCGGCAAATGAATAAGGCTGGCCGTCGCCGATAATAAAATGATCGAGTACGCGTATATCGAACAGGGCCAGGGCCTGTTTGAGTTTGTCGGTGATCTGCTTATCGGCCTGGCTGGGTTCACAAATGCCGGACGGGTGATTATGGGCCAAAATCACTGCCGCCGCGTTATGGTGCAACGCTTGCTTGACGACTTCCCTCGGATAAACACTGGCGCCGTCGATGGTTCCCCTGAATAATTCATCCAGTTGAATAACGCGGTGCTGGTTATCAAGGAATAGACAGGCAAATACTTCGTAACTATAGCCGCGTAATTGCGCACTGAGATAGGCTCTGGTTATTTCCGGGCTGGTTAAGGCATTGCCTCGCTGCAATACTTCTTTAAAATGCCGTTTGGCCATTTCCAGAACGGCTTGCAATTGGACATATTTGGCGTTACCCAAACCGTTGCCCTGGCAGAAACGCTGTTGATCGGCATCCAGCAAGGCTTTCAGTGATCCGAAGTCGGAAAGCAGTTCACGCGCGAGGTCTACCGCTGACTTCCCCGGCGTGCCGGTACGCAGGAATATCGCCAGTAACTCGGCATCGGTTAGAGCCGCTGAACCCCGTTGTAACAGTTTTTCTCTGGGCTGATCTTCCGCCGGCCAGTCTTTAATCGCCATTCCGCTTTTCCTTTCATTAACTGAAAATTCAAGCATAGAAGAATTTGACTGATTTGCCACCCGGAAGAGATGTAAGGAACATTAAATGATGCAGAACTTCAAGGTTCCGGGCTTTGATAATGATTTTGTAGAAAGCGCGCCCTTCGCAGATGCGCTAATTCCATCGATCCGGGAATGGGGCGTTAAAAATAATTGTTGATATTTACAGATAACATCCCTGAAAGGGATGTTATCTGTCCGGCCATAAGTAGAAAATCGCGTTAGCAAAAGCGCCGTCTATTGCTTATTCTTGTTTATCATTAACCAGGTCATAAGTAATATCGGGGTTAAAACCCATCGGCCAATAGATAGCGGCAAACGGCGGCCAGAATAAAGAAACCACGCGGAATTTGGTTCTTAATCTGCCTTCCTTAAGCACATTGCCGTTTTGTTCCAGACGGTATGGTATGCCGGCTGCAGGAGGGACGCCGGCAGCCGTCCAGAAAAACGGCTTGGTTGTAACTTCGCCGTTTTCCTTGATCTGGACGGGTTCGGGTCTTTGATAAATATAAAGATCGGAGCCTTCGGGCACCTTAAAATGACCGGTAGTCGTACAGCCGGTTATCATTATTAACACTGCAAAAGCCAAATAAATTCTTTTCATTATTGCATTCTCCTCGGGTTAATAAGGGACGCTAAACTCATCCCAACGTTTAAAAATCAATGAGGTGTTAATACCTCCAAAAGCAAAATTATTACTCATGACATACTCGGGATGCAGCTGCCGAATACCGCCGGTAATATAGTCCAATTGCGCGCAGGCTGTGTCAATATTTTCAAGATTGGCGGTAGCATGAAACCAGCCTTCATTCATCATCATGATAGCCGCCCAGGCTTCCAGCGCACCGCAGGCGCCCAGTAAAGATCGCCTGCTGA
>SXIP01000062.1 GCA_005772825.1 Methylococcaceae bacterium
ATCAGGAAGCCGCCGATTCGATGCGTTTATCCCTGCGTTGGGCGCTGCGCAGCAAGGCGGCACATGGCGATAACCCGTCTGCTTTGTTCGGTATCGTACAGGGCGGCATGTATGAAGAGCTGCGTCAGGAATCGATAAACGGCCTGGTGGATATCGGCTTTGATGGTTATGCTATCGGCGGTTTGTCGGTGGGCGAACCGAAGGAAGAAATGATGGCGACGCTGGATGTTATTCACGCGAAAATGCCGATCGATAAGCCACGCTATTTAATGGGTGTGGGAACACCGGAAGATCTGGTTGAAGCTGTCAGACGCGGCATTGATATGTTTGATTGCGTGATGCCTACCCGAAACGCCCGTAACGGCCATCTTTTTACCAGTTTTGGCGTCGTGAAAATCAGGAATAGCCAGTATGAATTTGATAGTCGTCCCCTGGATGAGTCTTGCGGCTGTTATACCTGTCGGCATTATTCGCGGTCTTATTTGCGTCATCTGGATAAATGCAAGGAAATGCTGGGTTCAAGGCTTAATACAATACACAATCTTTATTATTATTTGAGTCTGATGCAGGGCCTGAGGGATGCCATTGAAAACAAAGAGCTGGATATTTTTGTCAAGCAGTTTTATCAACAACGAGGAAAAGCCGTGCCGTCTATGGCATAATGGCAAACTTTTTATTTAACGAACAACAATTGAGGATAGCAATGAGTTTCTTTATTTCTGACGCTTTAGCGGCTGCAGCACCCGCTGCCCAACAACCCGGCATTGAAGGCATGCTGTTTCCACTGGGCATCCTGGTATTTTTTTACTTTTTGTTTCTGCGTCCGCAAGCCAAGCGCGCCAAAGAGAAAAAGCAAATGATTTCCGCCATGACCAAGGGCTCTGAAGTGGTCACCGCCGGCGGGATTTTAGGTAAAGTGGTTGATATGGATGACAATTTTTTAAAAATTGAAATTTGTGACGATACCTATATTCAAGTACAGCGTCATAGTATCGAAAGCATGATGCCGAAAGGAACTTATAAGGCGATAACTAAAAAAGTTAAAGCTTAATGTGATAACGCTTAGCTGAGTGCTGTTTAGGCAACGACACGGCTTAATTGTTGGAAGAACATAATGCAAAACCATTACCCACTCTGGAAGAATATCTTAATTCTGACTGTTTTTTTTATCTCGTTGGTTTACGCGCTACCGAATTTGTACGGTGAAGACCCTTCTGTACAAGTCTCCTCGACACAAGCAGGAAAATTGACTCAGGAAAAAGCCAGCGAAATTGAGTCCGCTATTAAAACCCTTGGCGTTGGTGTCAAGGCATTCGAGTATAAAGACGGTCGTGTGTTGGCGCGTTTCGCCAATACCGATGATCAGCTAAAATCTGCTGACTTGCTCCGGGATAAGATGGGCAGCGATTATACGGTTGCCTTAAATCTGGCGCCGACAACACCCAATTGGTTAAGAGCCATAGGCGCCGACGCCATGTATCTGGGTCTGGATTTACGGGGTGGTGTGCATTTCTTGCTGGAAGTGGATATGGATGCTGCCGTCAAGCAGGCTGAAGATCGTTATAACGATGATGTTCGTTTGGCGTTAAGAGCGGCAAAAATACGCTATTTGTCGGTTAATAAAGACAGTGGCTATATTAAAGTCACACTGAAATCAGCCGATGACAAGCCTGCGCTGATGACAGTATTGAATAAAGATTTTCGGGTTCTGGATATTACCGAACCGGAAGTCAAAGACCAGGTCTGGTTGAAAATTTCTGAATTAGAACAAAAAGAGATCAGAAAATTCGCCGTGGCTCAAAACATGACCACCTTGCGTAATCGTGTCAACGAACTGGGCGTTGCGGAACCTGTAATTCAGCAACAAGGCATCAACCGCATTATGGTGCAGTTGCCCGGTGTGCAGGATACCACCCGCGCCAAGGAAATTCTGGGTACTACGGCGACATTGGAATATCGCCTGGTTGATGTGGAGCATGATGTACAAAAAGCCGTTGAGGGGCATGTGCCGGTCGGTAGCCGTTTATATTATGAAAAAAACGGCAATCCGATATTGCTGGATCGTCGCGTTATCGTGACCGGCGACCAAATTGTCGATGCGTCTTCAGGCATGGACCAGGACGGCAGGGCGGCGGTATTTATCTCGCTGAACGGAGTCGGCGCATCGAAAATGGGTAAACTCACCCAAGCCAATATCGGCAAGCCGATGGCGGTGGTCTTTATTGAGTATAAGGTGGATACCAAAATAGTTAACGGTCAAAAAGTGCGTCATAAGGAGAAAGTGGAAAAAGTCATTAGTGTGGCGACTATCCAGGGCGTATTCAGCAAGCGTTTTCAGACAACCGGATTGGACGGTCCACAGGAAGCGCGTAACCTGTCATTGTTATTAAGAGCGGGCGCATTGGCCGCCCCGGTTGATATTGTTGAAGAGCGTACTGTAGGTCCAAGCCTGGGTCAGGACAATATTAATAAAGGCTTCCTGTCCTTCGTAGTCGGCTTCGTGCTGGTCGTGTTGTTTATGGCGGTTTATTACCGGTTGTTCGGTATGATTGCCAATCTGGCGCTGGCGTTTAACGTGGTGATTGTTGTCGCCATTTTGTCATTGTTACAGGCGACGCTGACTTTGCCGGGTATTGCCGGTATCATTTTGACCGTGGGTATGTCGGTAGATGCCAACGTATTGATTTTTGAGCGTATTAAAGAAGAAATTAAGAATGGCAATACGCCGCAAACCAGTATATTCATTGGTTACGAGAAGGCCTTTGCGACCATTCTTGACTCACATTTTACTAATCTTGTAGTCGCTGTCGTGTTATTCGCTTTCGGAACGGGTTCTGTTAAAGGTTTTGCCGTGACGCTGATTATCGGTATTTTATCTTCCATGTTTACCGCCATTACCGGTACGCGGATGATTATTAACTGGATATACGGTAACCGCAGGGTTGAAAAATTATCTATTTAGTGGGTAGGGCAATCCTTTGGGAATGCTCCTGGATGCAAGATAAAAAAACAAAAGGGCAGTCACAAGGATTGCCCCTACGAGAAGATTAAAACATGAAGACGACAAATATAAATTTTATAGGCAACCGCAACATAGCTCTGATATTTTCCGGTGTGTTGATGATTCTTTCGATAGCCTCGCTCGCTGTGCAGGGATTGAAAATGGGTATTGACTTTACCGGCGGTACGCTCATTGAAGTCGGTTACCAAAAAGCAGCCGATTTGACGGCCCTGCGTAATACCCTCGATGAGGCCGGTTTTAATGATGCGACCGTGCAGAATTTTGGCACGGCAAAAGATGTGTTAATCCGTTTGAAGCTTCAGGAAGGCGTCAGTAGCGCCGATTTAAGCGCCAAAGTACTGGATGCGATCAATAAAAACACCGCAGAGCCTGCAAGTTTGCGACGGGTTGAATTCGTCGGCCCTCAGGTTGGTGATGACTTGGCTCAGGACGGTTTTCTGGCGTTGTTGTATTCGACCATCGGCATCCTGATTTACATTGCCTGGCGATTTGAATGGAAATTCTCTTTGGGTGCAGTTATCGCGACATTTCATGATGTTATCGTGACGCTGGGATTATTTTCCGTTTTAAGAATGGAATTTGACTTGACGGTATTGGCGGCGGTCCTTGCGCTGATCGGCTATTCATTGAACGATACCATTGTGGTTTATGACCGTATCCGGGAAAGTTTCAGATTGATGAGAAACAAGTCAACCGAAGAAATCATGAATATCTCGATTAACGTGACCTTAAGCCGTACGATCATGACGTCCTTGACGGTCATCCTGGTGCTGGTTTCGCTGTTCTTTCTGGGTGGTGAAGTTATTCATGGATTTTCCGTCGTGCTGTTATTCGGTGTGGCTTTTGGTACCTATTCATCCATCTTTATCGCCAGCCCGATGGCTTTAATGCTGGGCATCAGTCCTGAGGACTTGATGATTCCGGTAAAAGAAGGCGCAGAACTCGATAACCGGCCTTAATCTGATCAGGTTTCTTCGAAATACCGCGGCTGATCAGGTATAATCAGCCGCTTACAACATTTATTCATACTAGGAGTTTTAAAACACATGGCGATAGAACGCACTTTCTCAATTATTAAACCTGATGCGGTAGCAAAAAATGTGATCGGTGAAATTTACAGCCGTTTCGAAAAAAATGGTTTAAAAATCATTGCTGCAAAAATGCTGCATTTGACCCGCGAACAGGCGGAAGGTTTTTACGCGGAACACAGCGAGCGCGGTTTTTTTAACGATCTGATAGCCTTTATGATTTCAGGTCCCGTCATCATGCAAGTGCTCGAAGGCGAGAATGCAGTTCTTAAACATCGTGAAATAATGGGCGCCACCAACCCTAAAGAAGCGGCTCCAGGCACCATTCGCGCCGATTTTGCTTCCAGCATTGATGAAAATGCTGTGCATGGCTCAGATGCCCTGGAAACAGCCAAAAGAGAAATCGCTTTCTTTTTCTCGGATAATGAACTTTGTGTTAGAACCCGTTAAGCAAAAACGAATTAACTTACTTGATTTCGACAGAAAAGGCTTGGCGGCTTTTTTTGTCGAGTTAGGCGAGAAACCGTTTCGAGCGACGCAATTGCTCAAATGGATTTATCAGGAAGGCGTTGAAGACTTCGGCCTGATGACCAATTTGAGCAAGTCGTTACGCAGTTTTTTGAATGAAAATTGCACGATCGCCACTCCCGAGATTGTTGTCGAGCAAATCGCCAGCGACGGTACCTGCAAATGGGCGTTACAAACGCATTGCGGCAATCGAGTGGAAACCGTTTTTATTCCCGAAGAAGGTCGCGGCACCTTATGTGTGTCTTCTCAAATCGGCTGCGCGTTAGCTTGCACTTTTTGCTCTACTGCCCAGCAGGGTTTTAACCGCAACCTGAGTACCTCCGAAATTATCGGTCAGGTATATGTTGCGCAAAAGCGCTTGGGGCCGGAAAAGAAAATTACCAATGTCGTCATGATGGGCATGGGTGAACCGCTGCTTAATTTTGATAATGTGGTTGCCGCAATGAACCTGATGATGGACGATTTCACGTACGGTTTGTCCAAACGCCGCGTGACCATTAGTACTTCAGGTGTCGTGCCTGCCATGTATAGACTGACGCAAGTCTGCGATGTCAGTCTTGCCGTATCTTTACATGCGGTTACCGATGAGTTGAGAGACGTACTGGTTCCGATTAATAAAAAATATCCATTAAAGGAATTGATGGAAGCGTGCCGGGATAACGCAAAGATAGCGCCGCGGCGTACCATTACCTTTGAGTATGTCATGCTGGCCGGGATTAATGATTCAATGGATGATGCGCGCGGACTGATCAAGTTGTTAAAAACCGTCCCTGCAAAACTCAATCTGATTCCGTTTAACCCGTTTCCCTATTCCTCTTATTTATGTTCCAGCAAGGAAACGATACTGCGTTTTAAAACGTTGTTAAACGATGCCGGAATAGTCACGACAGTCAGAAAAACACGCGGCGAAGATATTGATGCCGCTTGCGGTCAATTGGTTGGCCAAGTACAGGATAAAAGTCGCAGACACCTTAAACTAAAGTCAGTGGGTTCTGAACATGCAGCTTGATACATCGAAACAGATTAATCGGGTCGCCATTTGCCTGTGTGTGCTGGTTTTGACAGCTTGTGCGACATCGTCTGAAAGAAATAAGGACGATGCCGCTAATGTTTATCTGCAATTGGGTGTGCGCTACCTGACCTTGAATAAACTGGAAGTTGCCAAAGAGAATCTGGAGCGGGCGTTAAACGATGACTCCAATAACGTTCAGGCGATTAATGCGATGGCGTTTTTGTACGAAAAGCTAAACAAATTCGACGAAGCCCGGAAATATTATGAGACGGCTTCAAGCTTGGCTCCGGATGATTTGGGCGTACAGAATAACTTTGGCCGTTTTCTGTGCAATCGCGGTGATTTTCAAAAAGGCATCGCGTTACTGACCGGTGCGAGCACGAATCCTTTAAACGATCAGCAATGGTTGGCGTTAACCAATGCCGGCCGCTGTCATTTGGCCTTGAAACAGACGCAAAAAGCCAAAATCTACTTCAAGCAAGCCTTGCAAATGAATCCAGCCTATGCGCCGGCATTGCTTGAAATGCAGAAAATCAGTTATCAAAGCGGCGAGTATTGGGCCGCGAAAGGCTATTTGCAGAGATACCTGGCGGTTGCCGATCACACCTCGGAATCCTTATGGTTTGCCATATTAACGGAGCGTGACCTGGGCAATGAAAGCGAAGCTATGAAATACCAAAACCTTTTACTGGAAAAATATCCTCTTTCAAACGAAGCAAAATTAATCAGACCCGTTCAATAACGATGGGTTGATTGCAATTAACATGGCAAAAAATATTCAAGCAATTCGCGGGATGCACGATGTGTTGCCCGAGCAGACGCCGCTTTGGCAATATGCGGAAAAAATTATCCAAGAAGTACTTGGTGCTTACGGTTATAGTGAAATCCGCTTACCTGTTTTAGAAAAGACAGAACTTTTTAAACGCTCTATCGGTGAAGTTACCGATATCGTTGAAAAGGAAATGTATACCTTCGACGACAGGAACGGCGATTCTCTAACATTACGCCCGGAAGGTACGGCGGGTTGTCTTAGAGCCTGTTTAGAACATGGTTTATTGCATAACCAGGTGCATCGATTATGGTATTACGGTCCCATGTATCGTCATGAGCGTCCGCAAAAAGGCCGCTATCGCCAGTTTATCCAGCTAGGCGTTGAAACCTACGGCATGTCGGGGCCCGATATCGATGCCGAGCTGATCCTGATCATGGATCGCCTGTGGAAGAGACTGGGTATCCGCGACAAGGTCAAGCTGCAATTGAATTCCTTAGGCACCATTCACGAGCGCAATATTTATCGCGACTGTTTGGTCAGTTATTTCCAGCAACATCTCGATCAACTGGATGAGGATAGTTTGCGTCGCTTGCAGTCCAATCCGTTGCGAATTCTGGATACCAAAAATCCTGCGATGCAGGCTGTTGTCGCCAATGCGCCTGAATTAAAGGATTTTTTGGGTACCGATAGCGCCGAGCATTTCAAGGCGATAACCACGATACTGGATAATCTCGGCATAAGCTACGAACTCAATTCCCGCTTGGTGCGCGGACTCGATTATTACAGCAAGACCGTTTTCGAATGGGTGACCGATGAACTGGGGTCCCAGGGTACGGTTTGCGCGGGCGGTCGGTACGACAGCCTGATAGAGCAGCTGGGCGGCAAAGCCAATCATGCGGTGGGTTTTGCAATGGGTATCGAACGCTTGCTGGCCCTGGTGGAAACCCTTGATAATCTCCAGCTGCCGAAACCGGTTGATGTATACCTGATTCGTGTCGGTGAGAGCGCCCAACAGGAAGGCTTGCGTCTTGCGGAAATGATCAGGGATCAGGTGCCGGGATTAAGATTGCAGGTGTGCGCGGATGGCGGCAGTTTCAAAAGTCAGTTTAAAAAAGCCGATAAAATAGGCGCCGATTATGCCGTTATTCTGGGTGACGATGAAGTCAGTCGCGGCGTGGTCGGTATTAAATCGCTGCGAATTCAGCAAGAACAGCAGACGCTGACACCTTCCCAGGCAGTTACATTTTTGCAAGACTATTTGCGATCAAGATAATCAGGTAACAGGACAATCATTAGCACGCCGATGGATCAAGATAAGGTAAATCTGTTGCCTACGTGTCGCGTCCTTTGGGCTGTTTTTAATAATCAACACATATTTATAGAGAAAATCCGTGGAAATTTACGATACAGAAGAAGAACAGCTTGAGGCATTAAAAAGATGGTGGAAAGAAAACGGCAAATCAGCGCTTGTCGGATTAGGGTTGGGGGTTGCCGTTATCCTGGGTTGGAATTATTGGCAGGAATACAAGAAAGGACAGGCTGAGCAGGCGTCAGCCTTATACGATCAGTTACTGAAAGCCGCCCAGACTGATAAAAAAGATACCGCATTAAAACTCGCCGAACGTATACAGAGCCAGTTTTCTTCGACTGAATATGCGGCATACAGTGGCCTTTTACAGGCCAAAATGAAGGTTGAGCAAGGAGACGTTGCGGCGGCAAGAAAGATTTTTGAAAAAATCGGTTCGGAGTCGAATAAGGAATTGGCTAATATTGCCAAGATCAGGCTGGTGCGCCTGATGATGGCGAATAAGGAATATGAGCAGGCCTTGCAAATCATTAATGAAGTTGATCCTTCGACATCGGTCAGTTTCTCGGGTAATTATGATGAATTGGTCGGCGATTTGTATGTGGCGCTGGATCGTCTGGACCAAGCAAGAACTTCATATCAAAACGCCTTAAGAAACGGCTATCAATCGCAGTTTTTACAACTTAAGATTGATGACCTGACCGCGCATGAAAAGGTAGAAATTCAAAAATAATGCGCTTCATAACTTGTTTATTGCTTAGCTTCGCGTTGTTGGTATTGTCCGGCTGCGCCGGTCTTGATGTTGCCAAGGAGGCTTATTCAGGGATTTCGAATTACTTTCACGGCGGTGAAGATAACTCTGATCCGCCGGCGGCATTGGTTGAATATACCCCGGAAATCGAGATTTCTGTGCTGTGGAAGGAATCGGTCGGGGTCGGCGCGGACGAACAGTCGTTGAAACTGGTGCCGGCAATCGGTAATGGAAGAATACTGGCCGCTGATAGAAATGGGCTGGTGCAGGCCAGGGATTTAAAGACCGGAGACTTGGTCTGGGAAGCAGACACAGAGGTGCATTTTTCCGGTGGCCCGGCTTTGGGCGCGGGAACCGTTATTTTAGGTTCCAGCGATGCGGAAGTGGTGGCCCTGAATAGCGAGAACGGCACATTACTCTGGAAGTCCTCAGTATCCAGCGAGGTGCTTTCGGTACCCGTTGTCGGCAACGGTATTGTTGTAGTTCGAACCAATGACGGCGGGGTTATCGCGTTCAACGAGAAAACCGGGGCGAAGTTATGGAGTTATGAAGTCACGCTGCCGACATTAAGTATACGCGGAACCGGCGCCCCCATTATTGTTGAGGATAATGTGATTGACGGCTACGATAACGGCAAATTAATGGCGCTGCGCCTGACCGACGGTAAATATGCCTGGGAAACCAGTATCGCCATTCCGCAAGGACGCTCTGAGGTTGAGCGTCTGGTGGATCTGGATGTCGATCCGATAGAAACCGGAGGCGTTATTTATGTCGCCAGTTATCACGGCGGCGTTTGCGCTGTCTCTGAATTGGATGGTGAAGTCTTGTGGCGCAATGAGACTATTTCTTCGCATAGCGGTTTGAGCCATGATTTCCGTTATCTGTATTTGTCCGATTCCGAAAGCCATGTCTGGCAATTAGATCAGCGTAGCGGTGCTTCGTTGTGGAAACAAAAAGACTTGCATCAACGAAGACTGACCGCTCCGGCCGCTTACGAGAACTATGTTGTGGCGGGCGATTTTGAAGGTTATGTGCATTGGCTGGGTAATAGCGACGGCAGGCAATTGGCCCGCATCCAGATTGCCGACAGCCCAATTGATGCCAAACCTGTCGTCGTAGACAATACCGTTTATATTTACGCAAAAGACGGCACTCTTGCCGCCTTACAAGCCCGATTACCTTAATCATGTTACCAGTCATAGCCCTCGTAGGGCGCCCCAATGTCGGCAAGTCCACATTATTCAATTATTTAACCCGTAGCCGTGAAGCGTTGGTTGCCGATTACCCCGGATTAACCCGCGATCGGCAATACGGCCGTGTCAAGCACGGTAGTCGCCCCTGCCTGGTCGTTGACACCGGCGGTATCGCCGATGATGCGGAAGGTATCGAAAGCTTTTCCAGAAAACAGGTGCAAATTGCTTTGGAAGAGGCCGATGTGGTGTGCTTTATGGTCGATGCGCGTGAGGGTCTCAGCGCATCGGATAAAGTCATTGCCGATAGCCTTAGAAAACTGGCGAAACCGGTTATCCTGGTCACCAATAAAGTAGACGGCATCGATGCCAATCTGGCGGCCAGTGATTTCTACTCCCTGGCGCTGGGCGAGCCTGTGCAGATAGCCGCTTCTCATGGCAGGGGCGTGCCGGAATTGCTGGACCGTGTCGGCCAGTTGCTGCCTGCCGGGATAGACGATGTTGAGGATGACTCCCGTAAGGGGATAGGTATTGCCGTAGTCGGGCGGCCCAATGTCGGCAAGTCTACTCTGGTCAATCGCCTGCTGGGTGAAGAAAGGGTTATTGTTTTTGATGAACCCGGCACTACGCGCGACAGTATTTATATTCCTTTCGAACGCAACGGCAAGCAGTTTACCCTGATCGACACGGCCGGTATGCGCCGCCGTTCCAAAATATCGGAAACGATTGAGAAATTCAGTGTGATTAAATCCCTGCAAGCGATTGAAAAATCGCATGTGGTTATTTACCTGATTGATGCCAGCGAAGGTATTACCGATCAGGATGCGCATTTACTCGGCTTGGTATTGGAAGCGGGCAGGGCGCTGATTATCGGTCTCAATAAATGGGACGGCTTGACGATAGCGCAGAAAGAAACCGTTAAACGGCAACTGGATGTCAAACTGTCGTTTCTTGAGTTTGCCGAAAAACATCCAATTTCCGCGTTACACGGCAGCGGTGTCGGCAAATTGTTTGATATGGTGCATAAGTTATACGAATCGGCCATGATAGACATGTCCACGCCGACCTTGACCCGCATCATAAAAGAAGCCACGGACGCGCATCAGCCGCCTTTGGTCAATGGTCGTCGCATCAAGCTGAAATACGCGCATCAGGGCGGGCGCAATCCACCCATTATCGTTATACACGGCGTACAAACCGATGCCTTGCCGACGTCCTATAAACGTTATCTGACGAACTATTTCCGTGACAAACTGAATTTGTCGGGAACGCCGATACGTCTGGAATTTAAATCACCGGTCAATCCTTTTCACGGACAGAGAACCAAGCCTGTCGAATGGCAGGTGGAAAAGCGTAAGCGCCTGATGAAACGGGATAAAAACAAAAAATAAAAACTTTCGGGAGCTGGTGTTTTTAAGGCGAAGCATGAAACAACACACGTTGCGCCCTTCGTGATAACGCCGTTTAACCTGATCTATTAGTCAACATAACAACACGATATATCTATGGCAACGATTACATTTCAAGGCAAACCACTACATACTTCCGGTGAATTACCCGCTGTCGGCAGCAAAGCGCCCGATTTTAAGCTGGTGAGCGGTAAATTAACCGAAGCAACCCTGGCAAGTTATGCCGGTAAAAGAAAAGTCCTGAATATCGTTCCAAGCATCGACACGCCGACCTGCGCCACGTCAACTCTCAGATTTAACGAAAAAGCCGCGCACTTGCATAATACCGTTGTTCTGGTGGTTTCCGCCGATTTACCGTTCGCGCAATGCCGTTTTTGCGACAACGAGGGGCTGAGGCATATTATTCCCCTGTCGAGTTTTCGTTCAAGTTTTGCCGATGACTACGGTGTCAGGTTGGTCGATTCGGTTCTTGCCGGATTAACCGCTCGAGCCATCGTCATCATTGACGAGAATGACAAGGTTATCTATACGCAGTTGGTGAGTGAGCTTGCCAACGAACCCGATTATGAAGGTGCTTTGGCGGCGTTGTAAACAGCCGGACGATAGCTAATCAGACGTCTTGGCGTCTTATTTCAGGGCTTTTATTGTCTCAAGATCTGCTGGAGCTCCAGCTTCCGGAGTATTAAGGGGGGAAGGTAACGCGGAACAGTGATAATGGGCTGAGTTACAATGTTCAGGTTATTTTATGCCCGATCCCAACGGCTGGATTTGGTGCATTGCAATTCCTCCTTACCCTATGAATTTACAGGTTTTTATTATGTAAAACAGGGTGCAAAATATTACCGGCCTATTTCGTGTAAAGGACAATGGAGTAGATATATTTACCATTCTCCCTGAATCGAAAATGCAAAGCCGGCCCAGCTACAATTTAGCCCTGTTAATTGCATAAAACGACATGATATGCCATCGGCGCCAGGGTATTTGTTCAAAACCGCCGGCTTCCAAAAACGCAGGCCTTGCTTATCTTTAGTTTGTTTAGCTGCATGGTTTTATGGATAATGTACTTGCCTGGTTTCAGGATTTTCAATGCCTTAAGGATTTTCAAGGGCTTCAAGCGGTTTAATACAAGGTTTTCAAATATGACAGAGCTTATGAGTAGCGGAGTTGAATTAATGTTTGTCGGCATGGGCATTGTGTTTTTGTTTCTGACGATGCTGGTGATTGTTATTAATATGATGTCGTCGCTGGTGCAACGTTTTTTTCCTGAAGTACAGGCAAACACTGTGAATGTTCCAGCAGCCGCAATTGGCACTGATAAACAGACTATAGCCGCAATTACGGCAGCCGTGCATCAGTATCGAAGCAAGCATAAATAACATTGGTGCCAAACACCTGTCGTGTTCGCTTATTTGGTATTGAAAATAAGCAGTGTTAAAAATAAGTTATGTTAAACGCGTTGCGTTAACGACAAACCGTTCGCAACCTATTCAAACGACTTGAAATGTCAATGATTAATGGCTCACACAGGTTTTCCGGGAGAAATATCAAGCATGGCCAAAGATAAAACAAAGCCCTTAGCTATCACTGAAGTCGTCTTGCGAGATGCACATCAATCTATTTTGGCAACGCGGTTACGCATCGAAGACATGTTGCCGATATGTGAAAAGCTCGATCAGATCGGCTACTGGTCTATAGAGTCATGGGGCGGAGCTACCTTTGACGCATGTATCCGTTATTTGGGCGAAGACCCGTGGGAAAGATTGCGCCTTTTGAAAGCGGCAATGCCTAAAACGCCCCAACAAATGTTATTGCGAGGTCAAAATATTTTGGGTTATCGGCATTATGCCGATGATGTGGTCGATAAATTTGTCGAGCGTTGTGCAATTAACGGTATGGACGTATTCCGTATCTTTGATGCGATGAACGATATGCGCAATATTGAACATGCGGTAAAAGCGGTGCTGAACACTGATGCTCACGCCCAAGGCACTATTTCCTATACGACCAGTCCGGTTCATACGACCGATATGTGGGTTAATCTCGGCAAGCAAATCGAAGACATGGGTGCGCATTCCATCTGTATCAAGGATATGGCCGGTTTGCTCAAGCCCTATGAGGCTTTTGAGCTGGTCAGCCGCTTGAAACTTAGTACCGGTATCCCGATACACCTGCATAGCCATGCCACCACCGGTTTAAGCGTGGCCAGCATCATTAAGGCCGCAGAAGCGGGTATAGATAATGTTGATACCGCTATTTCATCAATGAGCATGACTTACGGTCACAGTGCTACCGAAACCATTGTTGCCAGTCTTGAAGGCACTGAACGCTCAACCGGGCTTGATTTGGTCAAGCTGGAAGAAATCGCCCACTACTTCAGGGACATACGCAAAAAATACGCGCAGTTTGAAGGCAGCTTGAAAGGTGTAGACAGTCGTATTTTAATTGCTCAGGTGCCCGGCGGCATGTTGACCAACATGGAAAGCCAGTTGAAAGAGCAGGGCGCGGCCGACAAATATGATGAAGTGATGCACGAAATTCCGCGCGTTCGTGAAGACCTTGGATTTATCCCGCTGGTGACGCCGACTTCGCAAATTGTCGGCACCCAGGCGGTTATTAATGTCATGAGTGGCGAGCGCTATAAGACCATTACCAAAGAAACGGCGGGCGTGCTGAAAGGTGAGTACGGAGCAACCCCCGCGCCGGTAAACAAGCAATTGCAAGAGCGGGTGTTGGACGGCGCACAGCCGATTACCTGTAGACCGGCTGATTTAATCGACTCGGAAATGGACAAATTAATTGCCGAGGTGCAGGAAAAGGCTAAAGCGGAAGGCGTCAAACTGGCAGCCAGCATTGAAGAAGACGCCTTGATTAACGGCATGTTCGCGCAGGTGGGTTGGAAATTCCTGGTCAATCGGGGTAATCCGTCCGCATTTGAAGCCGCCCCCGATCCGGAGGCCTTTGCCGCCGCCCGGGCACCTAAAGCAAATGCCGATAGTAAACCCACGGAAAACTACACGGTAAACGTAGACGGCAGGAATTTTAATGTCGCCGTAGCGCCTGCCGGAACGGTGTTGAATATTCAGGTCGGAGAAGCGGAAACCGCGCATGCGTCGTCGGTCAGCAGTTCCGGGGCGGTGGTTTATGCACCGATGGCGGGTAATATATTGAAAATACTGGTTAATGTCGGCAGTTCTGTCGCTGAGGGCGAGATTGTTGTTATTATGGAAGCAATGAAAATGGAAACCGAAGTGCGTTCCAAATTTTCAGGCACTGTCAGTGCTGTTCATGTCAAGGAAGGCGGCGCAGTCGCCGGTGGTAACGCCCTGATTTCTCTATAAAAACACTATTTACTCAAAGACAACACTATGGAAAATCTTATTTCACTCTGGCAAAGCACCGGTATTTACAATTTTACGGCCGGGCAGGCCTTTATGATGTTGGTGGGTTTCCTGTTGCTGTTTCTTGCTATTAAAAAGGGTTTTGAGCCCTTGTTATTATTACCCATAGGCTTTGGCGCAATCCTCAGTAATATTCCGGTTGCCGGTATTGCTGAAGAGGGCGGGCTTTTGTATTACCTATATTTCGGTATTAAAGCGGGTATTTTTCCGCTACTGATTTTTATGGGTGTCGGCGCCATGACCGATTTTGGTCCCATGCTGGCAAATCCCAAAACCCTGTTATTGGGCGCAGCGGCACAGTTCGGCATTTTTGCATCGCTCATCGGCGCATTGGCGCTTAACGTGGTGCCGGGACTGGAATTTACCTTAAAAGATGCGGCTGCTATCGGTATTATCGGTGGTGCAGACGGGCCTACAGCAATTTATGTCGCATCAAAATTGTCTCCCGATTTATTGGGCGCTATTGCGGTAGCCGCTTATTCCTACATGGCGCTGGTGCCGTTGATTCAACCGCCGATCATGCGGGCATTAACGACAGAAGATGAGCGCAAAATTGAAATGCAGCAATTGCGGGTGGTAGGTAAAACTGAAAAAATTGTTTTTCCGTTAATGTTGCTGTTTCTTTCTATCTTGTTATTACCGTCCGCGACACCGCTGATCGGCATGTTTGCGCTGGGTAACCTGATGAATGCCTGCGGTGTGGTTGAGCGCTTAAGCCAAACCGCACAAAATGAGTTGATTAATATCGTGACCATTTTTCTGGGTTTGTCGGTTGGTTCAAAATTGAGCGCCCATGCTTTTCTGCAAATGGAAACCCTGGGTATTCTGGCATTGGGTGCGATTGCTTTTGCCATTGGTACGGCCGCCGGCGTCATCATGGCGAAAATCATGAATAAATTCAGCGATACGCCGATTAATCCATTGATTGGCGCCGCTGGCGTATCGGCAGTACCGATGGCGGCGCGTGTCGCCAATAAACTGGGTCTGGAAAGCAATCCGCATAACTTTCTGTTGATGCACGCCATGGGGCCTAATGTTGCCGGTGTTATCGGTTCCGCTGTCGCTGCCGGGGTGCTGTTAAGCCTGGTTAAATAAACTTGATGCGTTAAAAGCAGCTGCTCCGGTAAAGCAGATATGTTGCGGGTTCTTCTGTTTGAAAGCCCGCGGGTGAAGGAAGGTAACGGAAGGTTTGCCTTCCCGCTCCGTAATCTGTAACGTTGAATATAAACTTCGACTCGTTCAGAAAAACACGCGACGAGTAGTTTTCAGTCCTCATCCCTTCGCTTCTTGTTGATTGCAGATTTCGAGAAGCCGAATTTATAAGTCATAGCAATCCCAATATCAATCCGGGCAAGTCTGCTCAGGCATCAGAGTAGGTAGCCCATAGTTGTCGCCCATAGTTATGGTTTCGAAATGCAGGATTGTTGCCGACTCAAAATGTAGTTATTTCATGCATGTCCCCATCTACAAAACCACTTCCCCTTGTTATTTGCCGGTAATATAGAGAAAATCGGGCAAAAATTCTTTTTGGATAAATAAGAAATGTGATTTCTATTTATCATCAAATTAATCATTTTTATGGTGCGGATTGATTGTAAACAAAAGTGCCAATAATGTCACATTGTGATAAAATCTGTCACGGGTAATGATTTAAATTTCCTGTTGTAAAGAGTTTTTTATGGCATTTATCGTTAAATAAATGCATAAAAAAGGTAAAAAAATTAATATCTGGGCTATTTTATTCTTAATTTAATTTAATTAATACTTGGCATTATTTGTGCTTAAATAGTTTTTGTTAAATGATAGAAATTGTAAAAATGCTGAAAATGCAGATGCCTTACAATTAAATCAAATTGAAATAAACTGGTTACGATTCACAATTGACAATGTGTAAAGTCCGGGGCCGTACTTACGAATTAACGCACATACAACAAGTGGGACGAATGTAAATTATGGAATTACATAATGCACATCAAGATAGTCAAAAACAGCATCAGTTGTTAGTGATGCCTTTGGGATTCGGGCCGGCACTCGAAGACAAGCTCAAAAATCTTTTTCAGCTCGAACGGCAAAGCGATAGAGTCTATACAATAGCGCATCCGCCAATATCAGGACGCGTGGATATCTTGCTGGTGAATTACGATAACCCTTCGGCCTTACATAAAAAAGACACCTTGATTGCCGGTCGCTTTCCCGATGCCCATGTGGTAGGCGTAAGCCAGGGGCCCTTGCATGAGCCGCCCGTTTATCATATTCGGGGCATGTTGACCGCTTCCCGCTTGCTGAGTTTATTTGACAAGCTTCCCATCCATGCTCCCGGTTTCGCGCCGGCTGTGGTAGGACAACATAATCGTCCGCCTGCTCAGGAGTCGGCTAACTCCGACGATTTCTCTCCTCCGCTTGAGTCTGATGCAAGTATTTCAGAACCATCTACTACCAGGAGTTATCGCGCACTGGTTGTCGACGACAGTATCGCCATACAAAAGTCCCTTGAGTTGAAGCTGGCGGCTCTGGATCAAATTGCGGGAATTGATTTTGCCGACAGTGGTGAAAGCGCGTTGGAAATGGCCGAAGCGGCACAGTATGACTTGATTTTTCTGGATGTCATGATGCCGGGAATTGATGGTTACGAAACCTGTACCCGATTACGAAAAAAAGTGGAATACAAAAAAACACCTATTATCATGGTGTCCGGCAAGACATCTCCGCTGGATGAAGTTAAAGGTGTTATGGCCGGATGCACCACGTATTTAACCAAACCGGTACAGGACGAGGCGTTTAATAAGCTAAGCCTGCGTGTGCTGGCATGGCTGATGAACCGTTAGCCTGGTTGTTACATGAACATGCAGAAGATTTGTTAACAAGCTACGATGTATAACCTCAAGGCGGCAGGCATCGAGACGGCGGCAGAGGAAAGGCAATAGTAGTAAAACATTACTCTGTTGAGATTTACACTATTCAGCGGTAACTCATGCGGTTACTTATTTAAGCTGACATTTAAGGAAATTTATGACTATTCAAAAAATATTGATCTGCGATGATTCACAAACCGATTTGATGAATCTGAAAAACGCTTTGCACAACACCGATTTTATTTTGATTACCGCCAGCGACGGCCAAGAGGCGATAAACAAGGCCCGGTCTGAAAAACCGGATGTTATTTTCCTGGATATCGTGATGCCTGGAATTGACGGCTATGCCACTTGCCGGACCTTGCAGAACGACCCTGAAACAAAACACATCCCGGTGATTTTTGTCAGCTCAAAGCATCAACGGGCCGATCGTGTATGGGCGCAAATGCAGGGCGCCAAAGAGTTGATCGCCAAGCCATATGAGGCGAGCCAGATTACTGCTGCATTAGCCGCGCTTTAGTCGCTGAGTATTTTAAATCCCCGCTGCGGAGTAGCCATTTATGGAAGCCGAACATCTTAAAGTTGCTGACCGGAATAACGTTGGTTTATTGAACCTAACGCAAATTTCGGCAGAATTTCAAACTAACGGAACTGAAACGGATGGCGTCAATTCTGTTGCCGGTGAGGGAAATATCATGGGTTTTCGCGTAGGAGGTTTAGGCTTTTTGGTGGATCCCGGTATTTATTGTGAGGTGATTGAGCGGTCACAGGTCAATCCGCTCCCTAATATGAAGCGTTGGTTTAGCGGATTGCTGAATCTTCGCGGCAATATCGTACCGGTCATTGATCTGGCGATATTGCTGGGCGGGGCGCCGGCTGAAAACAAAAAGCGGCATCTTTTCGCTATCGATCAGGGAGAGAGGACGATGGCGCTATGGATAGACAGTCTGCCCGAAATACAGCAAGTCAGATTACAGTCGCCTGACCGGCTTGCGCCGCTGTCTCCGCTATTGGACCCTTATATCTCCGCCGCTTGTGTGGACAAAGACAGAATCTGGCTCAAAGTCAGATTTCCGGAGTTTTTCAAGGCGCTGGGTAATCAGGGATGGCAGAACGTAGACGGAGAACCGGCACAATGACCAGGATATTTCAACATGAAGATGAAGAATCTATCATTAAGACATCCGCGGCAGATATAGGTTTTGATCATGAAAAGCAGGCCATTGAAAAGCATATCGCCGCCATCGAACAGTATGCCGAGTCGGCGGGAGCCGATGGTTTTTATGGCTTACAGGATGCCTGCCTGATCATAGTGGAAGCCTTGCGGGAATTAAGCGACTTGCCGCAATCAGACGATTCTTTTTTTTCGAAAGCCGATTTATTGTCCATGCTGGACGAATTCCCGATTCTGGTAGAGGCCTATCGGCAGGATCCGGGTTCGGTTGCCAGAGAATTGGTTATCACTCTTCATCATCCGGATCTCGATCTTGCGCTCAGCGATGATGATTTTGCCGTGCTGGCTACGGAACTTAACGAAGGCAAGGTTGCAACAGATAGCCCCGGTCATGATGCCGATAGAAGCTCACTGCCGTTTTCACAGATGGCGCGCAATTTTTTACACAAGCGGTTCATACGCCCTGTTCAGAAAGCAGTCCATCAAGTCGGTATGTCAGTGCAACATCAGGATAATGAGCCCAGCGCCCCGACTTCGGAGGATAGCAAACCGCAGGCCGACAGCCTGCAATTCGGCTCATCACTGTTCAATCCGGAAAAACAGACGGTTGAAGATTATATTGCCGCAATCGAGCAATTTGCCGACCAGGCCGTACTTGACGGCTATTACGGTCTGCAAGACGCTTGTCTGGTAATTGCCGATGCATTGCGTGAATTGCCGGAAGCATCGGCTCCGTTAAGATTCGATCTCCTGTCTATACTCAATCAATGGCCGCAATTGATGGTCGCCTATCGGCAGGAACCACAGGCTGCAATAGCCGAAATCATCAAAATACTTCGTCATCCCGATTTGAACCTTCCGCTTATGGAAGATGAATTTGTCATGATCGAGACTATGCTCGTTCAAGACTCGTCCGGCGCTGCGGAGCCTCAGGCGGCTGCGATTGACCAAATCTTGACCGATGAGTCTTTGGCGCAAAACGACATGACCAAAGAGTCGGTCAATTTATCGAGCACCAGCCAAGGCGAGCCAGGTCCACAAGGGCAAACCGTCGGCGATAGTATCTCTGTCATTGAGGCGTTTGCGGACCGGGCGGCCGAGAATCATTATTATGGTTTGCAGGATGCCTGCTTATTGATGGCGGAAGCCTTGCGGGAATTGCCGCAGGAGGTATCGGCTTCTGCAAATCCCGATCTGTTGGCTTTGTTGGACGATTGGTCGGCACTAATCAATGCTTATCATGCAACGCCCGGGTCAACGGCCGCGAGCATAGTCAAAATACTTCGCCATCCCGATTTGCATCTTCCTCTTTCAGAAGATGAATTTGCAATGCTTGAAACGGCGCTTGCAGAACCTGCTGATGCAGGGGACGGCGATGCGCGGCAAGAGCCGGTTGAAGAACCGGCTCCATTGTCGCCCGCGGTACTTGAGCTGGTCCAGTTACTGGTGATGCAAGCCGAATTGATTGACAGCGGTTTGCAGGGCGTTGTTCTCGACAATACGGCAGCACTGCCCGATGATTTGCAGCAGTTGGCAGAGTATCTGGAGCGTTACACGAAAGCGTCCGAAATGGCCGGCTTTGAAGGATTGGCGCGGATATGCGAACACGTACATGCGAATATCCTTCGATTGTCTGAAGACGTTCAGGCTTTTACGCCCGAAAGACTGGCCCTGTTGCGAGCCTGGATCGATCATGTCAAGGATTATCTGGCAGCGTTTAACGCCACTGATGCGGGCCAAGTAATGTTGGCTCAACTGGCCGATAGTCGCTGGATTTTGCCGCTTTCCGCCGATGCCGGCGCAGCGATCCTGACGCAAATCCAGGCTACGGATTCAACGGTGTCTTCGCAGGAAGAGGAGATTCGTGAGAAGGTGGCCAGCCCTGAGGATGTTTCCTTGGCTTTGCCTGATGATGTTAACCGGGAATTGCTGGAGCTTTTGCTGCAAGAACTGCCAATCTATACACAACAGTTTTCCGAAGCGGTGCAGCGTATACAAGCGGGCGGCAGTGTACAGGATATCGAAGTTGCCCAGCGTATCGCGCATACCCTCAAGGGATCCGCCAATACCGTTGGCGTCAAGGGTATCGCTGTTTTAACCCATCAGCTGGAAGATATTCTGACTGCCTGTGCCAAGGCGCATCGGCTGCCCGGGGATGCTCTCGCCAATGTGCTCATCGAAGCCGCCGATTGCCTGGAAAGCATGAGCGAATGCCTGATGGGCCTGGGTGATCCACCCGATGAAGCCCTGACAATCTTGCAGGGTGTGCTGGATTGGGCTAACCGGATAGAGCAAAACGGTATTCAGGAAGTCGACGATAAAGAAGCACCGGAGCCCACACGCAATCTGATTGATCGCGACGAACGGGAAACGTTAAGCCAGACGGAACCTGCGGAGCCGGCTTCGCAAAAGTCGCAGGCCGGGATGGTTCGAGTGCCGACCGAGCAGATCGATAACCTGTTCCGGCTCACCGGTGAAAGTATTATTCTTAACAGTCAGGCTAATGAACGCCTGCGCCGGATGAAACACCAGCTCCAGACCATGGAAACGCAGTTTTCGCTGTTGCAGCAATTGGGTGATGGCTTGCAAGAGCTGATTGATCTGAAGGACTTGTCGGGACGCTCGTTGGTGAATCTTGGCGCAGGATTTGACGCCCTGGAAATGGATCAATACAACGAATTGCATACCGCCAGTTTGCGTTTGGTCGAGGCTGCCGTCGATGCGCGGGAAATGAGTCTGGACGCCAGGAAAGAACTGGACCAGATGGGCGAGGTATTGGAATACCAGCAACGTATGATCATCGATACCCAGGAAGCGATTATGACGACGCGCTTGGTGCCGGTATCGACGATTACGCCGCGTTTGCAACGGGGCATGAGACAAACCTGTCGCTTGACCGGCAAGCAAAGCGATTTGATTTTATCGGGCGAAACGTTGCTGATTGACAGCGACACGCTGAACTCAATGGTTGACCCTTTAATGCACTTGTTACGCAATGCGGTTGATCATGGTATCGAAAGCGAGTCCGAGCGCGTGGCAAAAGGCAAGCCGCGACACGGTCGGGTAAGCATCAACTTTGAGCGGGAAGGCAATAATATCCTGGTGAGTTGCCGGGACGACGGTCGTGGCCTCGACTTTGCCGCGATACGCGAGGCGGCGGAAAAGCAGGGCGTATTGAAGCCTGATCAGGCGGTTTCCGAAGATGACTTAAAGCGCTTCATCCTGCGTCCCAATTTTTCCACGCGGAGCCATTCCACCCAGACCTCGGGGCGTGGTGTAGGCATGGATGCTGTCTATTTTCAGGTTACCACACTCGGGGGCTCGCTCTCCCTGCATTCCGAACAGGGGCAAGGCTTGACCGTTGAGCTGACGATGCCTCTGCCGCTGAGCCGGTCGCATGCGCTGTTGGCGCAGGCCGGCAATTACCGGGTGGCGATTGCGGGTAAAGGGATTATACAGGTCATCTATTCCGGCTCCGGCGAATTTATAACCGTCGATGGCGAACGTATGCTGCGGATAGAGGATAACAACTATCCGTTGATGTCGCTGAACAGGCTGTTGCGTGTTCCTCAGCCGCCCAGGGAAAGTCGGGCTCATAGCGCCGTATTACTGGTGCAATCCAATGAGAAAATTACCGCAGTCCTGCTGGATGCAATAACCGACAGTCTGGATATCGTCATCAAAAATTTCGGTTTCTATATCAAGAAAATTCCGGGGTTTATGGGGGCGGCGATCATGGGCGACGGTTCGGTAGCGCCTGTACTCGATGTGCCTGAGTTACTCAGAATTGCGGATGCGGCATTGAATGCCGGTTATATTCGTGCGATTGAAACCATTGAGCAGGGAGCTATGCTGCCAAAGGTGCTGGTGGTCGATGATTCGCTCAGCCAGCGTCGGGCGCTTGAACAATTGCTGCATGATACCGGTTTTCATGTCATCTCGGCGCGTGACGGTATTGAAGCGGTAGAAATGCTTGAAAAGACCAAGCCGGATATTGTGCTTACCGATTTGGAGATGCCCAGAATGAACGGTATAGAGCTCGCCTCACATATTCGTTCTAAGGAAGGTACTAAAACCATTCCTGTCATCATGATTACGTCAAGAACGACGCAAAAACATCGGAAGATGGCCGAGGATGCAGGGGTTGGCTTTTATATCGTCAAACCGGTACGGGAAGATGACCTGCTGGCCAAGATGCAAATCTTGTTGGAAAAAGCACGATAAAGATTGCAATACGCAAAATTGTAGCCGAAAAATAAAACATCTATGACACAAGAAAAGACAAGCTTGTTTAGCTGGCTTCTGCTACAGCGGAAATTTGAGCTATTCGGCAGAAACATCATTGAAAATGGGAAATGATAAAATGAAACAAGAAAATGCAAGCCTGTTCAGTCAGTTGCTCCTGTGGCAGAAATTTTTGCTGTTAGGCGTGATCATGCTCATCCTGGTGGTGATGCCTTTTTATTTATATATATCGGATGGGCAGAAACAGATCAATAACTACGAACGGGGACAGGCGGGTCTGATGACCGGGTCGAAATTAGTGGATATCCTGAAGACGACTCAGAAACATCGGGGATTGGCTGCTGTGGTGTTGTTCGGCGATACCAGTAAGAAAGCCGACCTGCTCAAGGAAAATACACATCTTAACGAAGCTGTCTCTGCCTTCGATGTGACTGTCAGTGAATTGAGTTATCCTGAGCTGACGGAAAAATGGAACAGTATCAAGGATACCTGGCAGAAGATAAGTCAAGGTCTTGCCACCGGCAAAATCGACAGGGAAAGATTGTGGGAGCTGCATACGCACCAGATAGATTTGACGAAAGAAGCATTATTATTGATTCTCGGCAACTCCAGCATGACTCTGGATGCGTTTCCGCAATCTTATTTCCTGGTTCAGGGCGTTATGATCAATCTGCCCGAATTATTTGACCGGATGGGTCTGGCCCGTGCTTATGGCCGGGAGTTCCTGGAAAGAGCCTTATCGGTTTCCAGCCTCAGTCCACAGGAACAGGCCGAAATGGAAAAATATCGCGCCTTGCTGGCGGAAACGGTCAAACTGTCGCGTTCAAGTCTTAAGGCCAATGCCGCTTCGTTGCTGATGTCGGTAAGCCATATTCCCGAACTGAAAACCAGTCTGGAAACACGTATCAATAACCTGTTTGATGTGGCGGAAGCACCACTTAAGCTGAGTGAGCAGATTATCGATACCAGAACAACGACCTATCCGTCCATTAACGATTTCCGTAGTAAATACAACACAGCCACCGATGCGACTTTCGAATTGATTATCGCTTCTATAGATGCGTTGAACGGGCAATTCGACAAGCAGATCGGGCAAGTGCGCAGATCGCAGTACATTATTATTTCTATCATGTTAATGGTATCGATGTTGGGTACCTTGATTGCGGTGTTTATCGTAGGTTCTATTACCGGCCCGGTGAATAAACTGGTGACGGTCATGAAAAAGCTGGCATCCGGTGACAGTACCGCCCGTTCCAATATGCAGGCCATCGATGAGCTTGGCGTTTTGGGGCGTCAGTTTGACGCCATGGTGGATCAGCGTGAGGCATTAAGAGCGAGGATTCAGGAAGAGAACGAAACACTCAACAACTCGGTTATTGATTTGCTTCAAGCGGTGGCAAGACTGGCGCAACGGGATCTGACAGTGAAAGTGCCGGTGGCTGAAGACATTACCGGCCCGGTTGCCGACGCGTTGAATATGCTGTCCGGTGAAACCTCCAAGGTACTGAGCCGGGTGGTTCAAATCGCCCGTGACGTATCAAAGGTTTCTTACCAGGTACAAAGTCAGTCCGCGATAGTTATCGACGTGGCGGCGGAAGAAAAACGAGAAGTGGAGCAGGCGGCCATGGAACTTAACGAAGCATCGAGGGCCATGTTGGAGATCGCCAAGCTGGCGTTCTCCTGTAACGAAGCAGCCCAGAAGGCGATTAAAAACACCGATAAGGCGCAGGAATCGGTTTTGGGTACGGTGCAGGGTATCACAACAATTCGCGATACCATCCGTGAAACTGAAAAACGTATCAAACGTTTGGGCGAACGTTCGCAGGAAATCGGCGGCGTGGTTAAACTGATTAACGAAATTTCGGAACGTACCCATATTCTGGCGCTTAACGCCTCCATGCATGCGGCTTCTGCCGGTGAAGCCGGACGCGGTTTTGCGGTCGTCGCCAACGAAGTACAAAAGCTGGCGGAAAACTCCCGTGAGGCGACCTCGAAAATTGCCGCGCTGGTTAATAATATCCAGGTCGAGACCGCTGACACGGTAATCACCATGAATGATGCTATCAGCCAGGTGGTGCGCGGAACGGATCTGGCTCAGCAGGCGGGTAGTGAAATGCGTGAAACACGTGATACGACCGCCAACCTGGTACTGCTGGTAAAACAGATTGCCGAAAGCTCGACAACGCAATCTGATACGTCCAGACGTTTGCTGGAGCGTGCTCAGCAGATTCAGAAGAGCACCAGTCAAACCTATGATCAGTTGCAGGAGCAAGGTCACCAGACCAACCTGTTGGTTGATCTATCCAATAGCCTGGTGACCTCGGTGGGCGTATTTACGCTGCCCAAGCAGGTAAGTTAGCACCGGCTGGTAATCATCGGGGGAAACAATTTTTGCACCCTCGTTTCATGCCAACCTTATATGTCACGATTGTCAGGTTAAATAGTGACAGGCTGTTCCAAAAAGGGCGACTCTGATCGGTCGCCCCATGAAGACCTGATCTTCCCGCTGTAACGCTCATCTTTATATACAAACCTATGGTCATAAGTCCCTATTTTTATGGGCTATGGGTCTGTTTGTGCTTAAAAAAGAGCTAAGACGGGAAATAAATACTAAAAGAATTATAAATAACTCCTGGCGCTACCGCTTACCCGCGGCGCGTTTACTTTTTTAAGGGAAGACCGATATGAAAAAATATAGCAAAACTATAATTGCAGGCACCGTTAATCTGGCATTAATGGGTTCCGGAAACGCATTGGCGGAGGAAGGATTCTGGGATGGCGTCAGCGAGCGCGTATCCAAAGAATTCAATTCCAAAGAGTGGCGGGAAGTGCCTGATGAAGCGCTGATCCCTGCAAGCCGGATCAAATGGAACCGTCTGGCGAAAGCCGCCTTGAATTTGCCTGAGTGGGTGGAATTCAGCTTGAGTCAGCGCACCCGCTTTGAATCGGTGTCGCATCCCTGGCGCAACGGACAGAATGGTCATATCGATCAACAGGTCCCTATGCAATCAAGGGTACGCTTAGGCGTCAATCAGGGGCCGTTTTGGTTGATGTTTGAAGGCCAGGACTCGCGCACTCATCATGTCAGCACTCATCAATCAATACTTGATGACTTTGACGGCAACACGGTAACCAATAAATTCGATGTCCTGCAGTTATTCGGTTCAGCCACTTTTCGCAATATTTACGATACAGGTTTAAGAGTTGATGCGCATCTCGGACGAATGACGTTGATGGTCGGTTCGGCGCGATTGGTCGGCAGAAACGGTTACCGCAACACGACCGGCAGCTTTGATGGCGGTCACCTGGCTATCGGCAACGACAAAGACTGGCGGGTCAGAACATTCCTAACCTCACCGGTACAAATAGAAACGGCGCAAATGGATAACAGCAGTCGGTCCCGTCTGTTTTGGGGGACGGTTTTTGAATCGACTCAATTATCGTGGCTGAGCGGTGAGGCTTATTATTTTGGCCTGAACGATAAAGAAGATCCTGCCAGAACGAGTACTTTTTCAACCTTCGGCGCTCGCGCTTATCAAAGCCCTGCCAAAGGCAGCAAATTTGAAAAACAGGACATCGGTAAAATCGATTATGAATTTGAAAGCGCGGTGCAAACCGGCGATAAGTCTTCCAAGGGTGTTAATAAAGATTTTTTTGCTTATATGAGTCATGCCGAGATTGGCTATACCGTTAACGCGCCGTGGTTTCCACGCTTTGATGGCGAATATGATTACGCCAGCGGAACTAATGATCCTGATAGCGGTAGCAATAACACCTTTGACAGGTTGAACGGTTTACGCCGTGCGGACATGATGCAAACCGGTATTTTCGGCGCATTTTTCCGCTCCAACATTGAATCGGCAGGCTCTCGGCTTACCTTGCAGCCACGCGATGATCTGAAGTTAATGGCCAAGCATCATGTCTGGTATTTGGCCGAAGCGAAAGATGCGTTTTCAGGATCCAACCTGAATTCTGATTTTAAGCCGTTGCAGGATAAAACCGGTGGTTCCGGTCGCTTTTTGGGGCATGATCTTGAGATGGTTGCGCAATGGAAGCTGAAGTCCAACGTGATTATTGAAGTGGGTTATGAGCATTGGTTTAAAGGTGATTATTTCAAACGTCTTCCGGCATCGGCGGGTTTACCTGCCGGTGGTGAGAAAGACACGGATTATTTCTTTGTCAATACCGAGTTCCGTATTTGATTCAGAAATGGTCGATATGTCTTGCCGACATGCACGATATAGGCATGTCGCCTGATGAGACTTGGCAAGTCAGAGCAGAGCCGATTTTTACGATACTCCGGCATAAGCGCTAATGAAGCCTGCATTTACTGACTACTTTATTGTGTGACAAACAACCTGGAAATCAGTAAGCTTCAATATTGTACACATAGATTCAATGTGTTGATTGGCTTGGTGATTTCAATTTATTTACTTGAAAGGAGATAAAAAATGACAAGCTATAATATTACCCTTGTTGTCCTGTCCTTTGCCGTCGCGGTAATGGGTTCTTTAATGGCTTTAATCATGACACGCGACGCACTGCTGCGCTCAGCCGACAGTCGTCGTGGCTTGGTTGCTTTGGCTGCACTGTGCCTCGGCGGTGTAGGCATTTGGTCCATGCACTTTATCGGTATGTTGGCGTTCGATATGAATGGCATGGACATGAACTATAATTGGTGGCTCACCGCCTTGTCTTTACTGGTGGGAATCGTCGTGGTTTATATCGGTTTGGCTCTGATGAGCCTGGGTGAATTCAGTTACTTCAGATTAATTCTGGCCGGCATTTTTGTAGGCTTTGGCGTTGCAGCAATGCATTACACCGGCATGTTGTCGATGCAGGTACAGGCTGATGCGCATTGGAATGCGGCGATTATCGCCGCTTCGATCGGTATCGCGGTGGTTGCATCTATAGTCGCGCTGTGGTTGGCCGTTCATGTCAAAAAGATGTGGCAAATGATGGTGAGCGCGGTGGTTATGGGGGTTGCGGTGTGCGGCATGCATTATACCGGTATGGCGGCTGTTGATTTTGTGCATAATCCGGCATTGCCTGCTGTTGAGCCGATGACCACAACCATAACGGTTTTTGCGATGAGTATCGCCGTGATCGATACTGTGATTGCCGTGCTGGCGATGATGGTGGCTATGGTGGAAATGAATAAGCGCACCTTTACTTCTGTTTAGTGTCGGGTTTTGAATATAAGAATCATAATATGGATAGCGATGACAACGTCTGTCTATCGCAATAAATCACTGTGGTCATTGCTATCCATCCCTACCGGAATTCTGAATCAGGTTCAGCGTTTTTTCCGGCAGTTTTTCTCTATTCCCGTCTTCCAGGTAGTGCTGCGCGTCTTCATGCACTGTCGTCATAAATTGTATCAACTGCATTTCATGGCGCATTTTTTGTTCAAAGTCTTCCGCTTCCCACATGTTATTCAATAACTGTTTGGCGTGATGATGAATGGTGAAAGCGACGGCTTCAGGCAAATGAGAGTAACTGTGCCGTATTGAGCGCTTAAGTTGATCAAGCGCGGCCAGATACTGTTTATAGTCCTTGATATCCTGATTGCACCGGGTTTTAAACATGGATAGCTCGGCGTCGTTTTTAGTCCTTAGCAGGGCGATATCATGTTCCAGTTGTACGGTTTTCTTTTTTAATTCAGCCGCCAGGTTTTTTTCAGCCAGTATATAGGCCGTTTTAAGTTTTATCTGCTGATCCTGATTGGCCGTTTGCCATTGCAGGTTTTCATCTTTGACCGAATGAAAAAGCTTAGCGACGCTAATGACCCAGTCTTTTAAAAATGTCATGGTTTGAGCAATGCCTTGAGTTAAATTAAGCTTCTGAGTTAAATAAGCCGGGCTATTTTTTGCTGCAATTGTAACAGCGCCTCGCTGTCCAGCTGCTTTCGATAATGCGTGTTTTCCTGTTGCAGTTGCAGATAAGCGCTTTTGGGTAGCTGTTGTTTAATCGACAGCAAGTCTTTATCGATCGATTTCGATAAAGACAGGATGTGTTTACGGTCGTTGGAGCCCAGCAAACGCTTTCTCTTCAGTTCGCTAAAGTAGTTTATTTGTAATGTCCTCAGATAAAAAAGCTGTTTGAGCTGATCTTGCTTGGCCTGGGTAAATAATAAGCGTCGCTGCAGGCGTTGTTGCTCGGAAAAATAATCCAGAACGGACCGGATGATCAGTCGGCCAATCATTATCCCGCCGCTGATTAACAGCAATGCGCCGGCGCATATCAGGATCGCCAGACCAAGCTGAGTGATGAAATCGGGCAGTACTGGTAGTGTTGTTGACAACAACAGATCTGCCGACAAAAACAGGGCAAATGAGACAAGTATTAACAACAGGGAAATTCTAATAATCAAAACGCTTGCTTCCTTAACTTAAATCAGTGTTGCGCTAGGTGCGGAAACCGGGAAACTTCCCGGCTATTGTAACCAAATATTCATTAAAAGGCTTAATGCCCCCGGTATTGATACTGCAAGCGGGTATCGATGTACGGTATAATTCATGAATAATTCACTCACGCAATCTTATTCAATGGCCCAGTTTTTCGAAATACATCCCCAGAACCCGCAACTGCGCTTGATTCATCGCGCCGTGGAAATAATACGTCAGGGCGGTGTTATTGCTTATCCGACCGACTCTTCTTATGCGCTCGCCTGCCATCTCGATGACAAACAGGCGCTGGATAAGATTCGCCGGATCAGGCAACTGGATGATAAGCACAATTTTACGCTGGTGTGCAAGGACCTGACCCAGGTCTCCACGTTTACCAAAATTGGCAATGACGCCTATCGCTTGATCAAGGCCTTAACGCCGGGACCTTTCACTTTTATATTGGATGCCACGCGTGAAGTGCCGCGCCGGCTCCAGCATCCCAAGAAAAAAACCATAGGCATACGCGTTCCCGATCATCCGGTTACGCAATTACTGGTTCAGGAACTCGGTGAAGCCTTGTTTAGTTCTACTCTGGTGTTGCCGGGATCGACGGAAGCATTGACCGACCCTTTCGAAATCAGGGATCAACTCGAACATGAGCTGGATTTGGTCATCGATGCCGGTATTATTGAGCATGAACAAACGACGATGATTGAATTTTCCAGTAATGGCCCCGAAATCATCAGACAGGGCAAAGGCATTGCGCCGATGCTGGGCTGATCAAGGAAACAGGCATGAATGAATTAAGTTTTTTACAAAAGATAATCGTCTGGATATTGCCGGTGGTTTTTGCGATTACCGTGCATGAAGTGGCTCACGGCTGGGTGGCAAAAAAATACGGCGATAACACCGCTTCGATGCTGGGCCGCCTGACCTTAAACCCGATCAAGCACATCGATTGGTTCGGTACGGTCATTCTTCCCGGACTTCTGTTATTGACCGGCACCGGGTTTATATTCGGCTGGGCGAAACCGGTTCCCGTCGATGCCAGGAATTTTAAAAAACCGCGTCATGATATGGCGATGGTGGCGTTGGCGGGTCCTGTCGCGAATTTGTTGATGGCGTTGGGATGGGCATTGCTGGCCCGTATCGGCGTTATTATAGGCGTTGAAGCTATCTCGCTGCCTCTGATTTACACCGGTATTGCCGGTATTTCAATTAACCTGGTGTTGGCGTTGGTGAACTTGTTGCCTATTCCGCCGCTGGACGGCAGTCGCATACTAAGCGGACTGCTCCCGAATAGATTGGCATGGCAATACAACCAACTGGAGCCCTATGGTTTTTATATTTTGATAGCGCTTTTATATTTCAAGATATTGAATGTGCTTTTAGAATTTCCGATGTATGTCGCCCAGAAGCTGTTTATGTCTATTGCAGGGCTGTAGCATCTTGTTGGAGTCCTGTTAAGTCATGATTGAGCGGTGCAAGGATAAATGGAAGCCACGCTAGCAGAGCCCCCTCCGGCCTTCGCAATAGTTAACGGCGCACCCTATAACCAGTTACCCGAAGACCTTTATATCCCGCCCGATGCGCTGGAAGTCTTCCTGGATTTATTTGAAGGTCCGCTGGATTTATTGCTGTATTTGATAAGACGGCAGAATCTGGACATCGTCAATATACCGATAGCCGAGATTACCCGGCAATATATCGATTACATTCAAATGATGGGTTTTCTGAATCTGGAACTGGCGGCGGAATACCTGGTAATGGCCGCCTTGCTCGCCGAGATAAAATCAAGAATGCTGTTGCCGAGACAGCCTGAGGCGGAAGACGAGGAAGAAGATCCCAGGGCGACATTGATTCGCAGACTTCAGGAATATGAATGTATTAAAAACGCAGCCGAAGAGATAGACCGCTTGCCCCGGCATGAACGTGACACATTTGCAATCGATGTCGATGTGTCAAAATTAAGCGTTGTACAACAGTTGCCGGATGTCCGGTTATCGGACATGCTGCTGGCATTCCAGGATGTCCTTAAACGCGTTGAGCAACTCAGTCACCACCAAATTACCAAAGAAGCTTTATCTGTCCGTGAACGAATGGCAACCATTTTGGCAAACCTTAAAGGAGAAGATAGTCTCCTTTTCGCGCAATTATTTACCCGAGCAGAAGGTCGACACGGAGTTGTTGTCTCGTTTCTGGCCATCCTCGAACTCGGCAAGGAACGACTCATCGAAATCATCCAGCCAGAACCCTTTGCCGACATCCGGGTTAGAGCAGCCGGTTCCGCCGCCATCGCCGAAGAAGATTTCCAAGTCGAGAGCGCCGCTCAAGTCGGATGATTTAATTCCGGACAGTTATGTCGAGTTCTTTGACTATCCTCAGGAAAATCCTGCCGAAGAACTTCCCGTTGAGCCGGTCAGGCTTCGCCCCTTCGGCAAGCTGAGGAGTCGACGTAGACAGATTAAGTCGGTAACGCTGAACATACAATCTCCATTACACATACCTCCTCCCATCATTGAACAAGCCGAATTCAACATGGAAATCAAATGCATCGTTGAAGCTATACTGTTTGCTGCGAAACGCCCGATGACGGCAAAGCAGGTGCAGCAGGTTTTTCCTGAGCTGGAACAGCCCGATATGACCGACATACAGGCTGCTATTGACGCTATCATTGCAGATTACCGCTTGCGTCCGGTTGAGTTAAAGCAGTTGGCCAGCGGTTATCGTTTTCAGGTAAAGTCGGAATTGTCGCGTTGGGTGTCACGCCTGTTTGAAGAAAAGCCGCCAAAATATTCCCGTGCATTACTGGAAACACTGGCGATTATTGCCTATCGCCAACCGGTAACACGCGGTGATATTGAAGATATACGCGGTGTCAGTGTCAGTTCGGGCATTATCCAGACCTTGCTTGAGCGTGAATGGGTGAGGGTGGTCTCCCACAAGGAAGTACCCGGCAGGCCGGGCTTGTACGGTACTACCAAACAGTTCCTGGATTATTTCAATATTACGGCATTAAACGAACTGCCGACTTTACAAGAGATTAAAGATCTTGATGTGTCGGACATTGATAAATCGATAGCTAACAAACACCCACATTTGCAGGTAACGAGTGAAAGCCAAAAAACCAACCAACCATTCGCCGAAGCAACCGACTGAACAGAGGGCGCCGAAAGTACCGCGAAAGCCTGAGCAGAAAAAGACGCACAGCGCTGCAAGGCCGCCGGCGGATCAGAAAACACCAAAAATACCGCAAAAAACAGATTCCCCACAATCAGATTCGTCGGACGCGGGGGAGCGCATTCAAAAAGTGCTGGCGCGCGGTGGTGTCGGTTCCAGAAGAGAGATTGAGCGCTGGATAGCGGAAGGCCGCATCAAGCTTAACGGTATCACCGTTACGCCGGGTATGCGCCTGAAAACCGGCGATCATTTGCTGATTAATGACAGGGTTGTGCATTGGGAAAAGTTTGCCGAGCAACCCACTCGTGTGCTGCTTTATCATAAAGCTACAGGCGAAATGGTGACGCGTCGCGACCCTGAAGGTCGTCCGACGGTTTTCAGTAAATTGCCTGAATTGGTTACCGCCCGCTGGATTGCTGTGGGTCGGCTGGATATTAATACCTCGGGCTTATTGTTGGTGACCAACAATGGTGAGCTGGCGAATCGCCTGATGCACCCGTCCACGCAAGTGGAGCGTGAATACGCCGTGCGTATTCTGGGTAATGTCCCTGATGCGGTATTGGAAAGACTCAAACAGGGCGTTGAGCTTGAAGACGGCCTGGCCAAGTTTGATGCGATCCGGTTTTCCGGCGGTGAAGGCGCCAATAAATGGTATTACGTGACCGTAAGTGAAGGCCGTAATCGTTTGGTGCGGCGATTATGGGAATCGCAGGAAGTCGTTGTCAGTCGCTTAATGCGCGTACGTTACGGGCCGGTGGTGTTACCGGATCATTTGCGAGCCCAGACTTATTATGAGCTGACCGATAAAGAGCTGGATTTGTTATTCGAATTTGCCGGTATGGAAAGAGAAAAGCGGGTAAACGTAGCGACGGCCAAACCGGTACCACCTAAAAGCCATGATCCCGGAAAAGGCAGAAGCAACAGACGGAATTGATAAAACGATATTGTGCATCCTCTCCTGTCGGAAAAAAGCGGGGGAGGGGGCAAATGATTAAACGATGGGCGGGAATAATGCCGGGGGTTGGGCGGTGCTGATCAAGCTTTTTGTGAACCCCATCGCGCAATAAGAAATAAATTGCATGCGGCGTGGTGTTTTGTAAAATTATCCATCTTTATTATAAATTCATATCTATCTATCTTTAGGAGTAGTTAATCATGCAAAAACATTTCAGCATTCGATGCGGTTTATATGTCGTTTGTTTAACGGCGTTCATCGGAGGTTGTGCATCTGACCATCCTTCAACGGCGCCTGTGGAGATCCTTTCGGGTGACCAAATGTTGCGTGAAAGCCAGGGTATTGCGCATTTAAGCGATCGTTGGAAAAGCGGAAAGCAAATGGTCGATCGGGGAAATATTATGGTTCGTGAAGGTCAGGCCAAGATCGACGAAGGCAATCGGATGATTGAAGAGGGAAATAAAGTAGTGCGCGAAAGTGAGGAAAGCTATAGAAATATCAAGCAGTGATGCTTCGGCAGCATGTGTTGAGTGTAAGCCTAGCCCATCGTATTGGTGATTAATTATGGTGGGTTTAGGTTGCTTCTGATCATCCTCTCAAGTTAACCAAGGGTTAGGGAGGTTATGTTCGCAGGGAAAGTAAAGCGTAGTAATTTTGCAATTACCCAGTGATCTTTTTCAGATAAAACAATTGCAGGTCGATTGTTTTTGATTTTATAAAATGGTGCCCAGGGGCGGAATCGAACCGTCGACACGAGGATTTTCAGTCCTCTGCTCTACCGACTGAGCTACCTGGGCGTGTGCTGCAAAAGACGGCTATTACAACCGATTATTGCTCTTTAGTCAATATAAACTGTAATTTTTTATTATGGAGGATTGGGGGTCGGGGGCGTGCCGGTGCTTCGGAACAGGTTGATTATAAATCGAAGGACTTTTTTCACCCCTGTCCATATCCGTGGTAGCCACCAGATCATGAACATGATAAAAAACGCCAAGGCGATCAAAAACAGTATGGGATGGTTTATGCAGGCCCAAACCCCGCCAATCACGGCAACATCTTCGCCAACTGAAGCAAGCCAGTTGCTAAAAGGTTCCGGAGAGGTGTTGATAAGCACACGGGTGCCTGCTTTTGTTGCATGCGTACCTGCGGCCATGGCGCCGCCCATGATGGCAGCGGCGATTTCAACAGCCGGGTCCAGGTCGCCTATCGCGCCGGCTGCAAGCATGGCTCCAGCCGGAATACGTATAAATGTATGAATGGCATCCCATCCTGTATCTACGCCCGGGGTTTTGTCGGCAAAAAACTCGATAAAATACATGATTCCAGCCGCGCCTATAACCAGTGGGTTGGCGACTATTTGTAAATCAGGCGGTAAGTCGATATTGCCGGTATTGGCAAGAATGCCCAGTGTCAGTAAGGTAGCGTACAGATTAATGCCGCTAGCCCAAGCCAGTCCCATGGTTAATGCCAGGGTTGTCGATATTTGATTCAGCGCTTCCATAAGTTACCCGCTTCATTAATAAATGAATGAGCAGCGTAGCATAAATTTTTGAATTTGAGCGAGTTTATAGGTCTGCCTATAAAAATTACGGCTGGTAATTATGACGTTTGAAGACGAAGTAGATTTTACAGCGAGGGCTTGCTGTGAAGGGAAGAGCGGTGGCATCCGGTAAAACCACAATCAGGTTGAGCTGTGGTTTTACAGGCCTGGAAGCTTAAATGAAACCGTTTAAATTCGGTTAATTATTTAATTTTTGCTTCTTTGTACATAACATGCTTGCGGACAACAGGATCAAATTTCTTGATCTCCATTTTGCCGGGCATGGTACGTTTGTTTTTGGTTGTGGTGTAAAAGTGACCAGTGCCTTCGGTAGAGATCAGTTTAATTTTATCGCGCATTTTTTGTCTCCTTAAGCCTTAACGCCGTTTTTACGCAAATCCGCCAGAACGGCGTCTATGCCTCTTTTATCGATGATACGCATTCCTTTTGTAGAGATTCTGAGACGAACCCAGCGATTTTCACTCTCTACCCAAAATCTGTGATGTTGCAGATTCGGCAGAAAACGTCTTTTGGTTTTGTTGTTTGCGTGTGATACGTTATTACCGGTAACCGGGTGTTTACCGGTTACTTGACATACTCTGGACATGATTAACCTCGTGGTGTACCTAAATTCAAATTAGCCAAGCTTTATACCAAAAATTCTTTTCAAGGTAAATAACAATCTATAAAATAAACGGGATAGGGCCTTTTCAAATAATCAAGCGGGATAATAATGCCAATAAAATTAGGCATGGTCATGGACTCCATTGATCATATCAACATAAAAAAAGATACCAGTTTCGCTATGCTGCTTGAAGCCCAATCCAGGGGCTGGGAACTGCATTACATGGAACTTAATGACCTGTTTCTCCGAAACGGCAGGGCTTATGCCAGAACCCGGACGCTGACTGTCCAAAGACATGCGCAGCAGTGGCACGAGTTTATCGCCGAACAGGATATTCCACTGGATCAGCTGGATGTGATCATGATGCGTAAAGATCCGCCTTTTGACCAGGAATACATTTATGCCACCTATTTGCTGGAGCGCGCGGAAAGCATGGGGGTTTATGTAGTCAATAAGCCGCAGTCCTTGCGCGATGCCAATGAAAAGCTTTTTACCGCCTGGTTTCCGCAATGCTGCGCGGAAACGCTGGTTGCCAGAGAGCCTGCTAGAATCCGGCATTTTTTACAGGAGCAAGGCGAGATTATTTTAAAACCGCTCGACGGCATGGGCGGGACATCCATTTTCCATTTGCGTCAGAACGACCCCAACCTCAGCGTCATTCTGGAAACCATGACTCATTACAATAGCCGCTATGTCATGGCGCAAAAATATCTGCCGCAGATTAAGGACGGTGATAAGCGCATTCTGGTGGTTAATGGTGAAGCCGTGCCATTCGCGCTGGCGCGGATTCCGGCTCAGGGAGAAACGCGCGGCAATCTCGCGGCAGGCGGTCGTGCCGAAGGTCGACCCCTGACAGAGCGGGATTGGTGGATTGCCAATCAGGTCGGGCCTGCGTTGAAAGAAAAAGGCCTGGTATTTGTCGGTCTGGATGTTATCGGTGACACATTGACAGAAATTAATGTGACCAGTCCTACCTGTGTTCAGGAACTGGATAATCAATTCGGGCTTAATATTTGCGGGCTGTTAATGGACCATATTGAAACTACCATTCAATAACCATGAAGCTTAATTTATGACAAAGCCGGCAACGTTCAAACCATCCACACTGCTGTCAGATACGGACTCATTATTGATAACCCTGTTTCTGGCGGCCGTGGTTCATCTTATTATCATTTTAGGCATTAATTTCACCGCACCGGAGCCGGACAAAGTCCGCAGATCGATAGAGATCACGCTGGTCAATACGCCGGTAAAACAAGCGCCTAAAGAAGCGAAGTTTTTGGCTCAGGAAAATCAGGTAGGCGCTGGTGAGAAAATCAAAAAGCCTGCGCCGCCCAGGCAACAACTTCCGAGTGAGGGCAATCGTCCGGTGGCAAAGCCGGTTAAAAAGAGTACACCCGAAGAGAGCCAGCCTAAAACGGTTCATAAAGTGCTGACTCAGCAAAAATCCGAAAAGAAAGTCGTCATCGCCAGCAAGCCGAAGCCTGATCCGGTCAAGCAGGAAATAGCTGAAAAACGCCCGCATATATCGGCTGAGTCATTGCAACAGCAAATTGCCCAGATGGGCACCGAAATCAGGCAAAGCCAACAAAGCGCCGATGACACCCATATAAAATTCGTTTCTGAAGTGAGCGCCCATAAATACCTTGCCGCACAATATATGAAAGACTGGGAAAGCAAGGTGGAACGGGTCGGTAACCTGAATTATCCTGAAGTGGCGGCCAAGAAGAATTTTTCAGGCACCTTAACGATGGATGTCACTATCAATGCTGACGGCAGTATTCATAAAATTACTATCAAGCGCTCATCCGGTAATCCGGCGCTGGATGAGGCTGCGAAAAGAATTGTTCTGATGAGCGCACCTTTTGCGCCTTTACCCAACGAATTGCTTAAGGAATTGAATCCTAAAATTCTTGGGATTACCAGGGTATGGAAATTTTCGGATGAATCGGGCATGATGGCCCGATAACAGCGTTAGCCGATAAATGATTGCTTAAGTCACAATAACCTTCGATACTAGGCCTTATGAACACATACTTAAATAATCAGTTTATTATCGCCATGCCCACGCTGGCGGACCCGGTTTTTTCCCATACCGTTACTTACTTGTGCCAGCATAACAAAGAAGGCGCTTTAGGTATCGTCATTAACAAGCCGATAGACATGAAGCTGGGCGAAATTTTTACCCAGATGAATATTCCGGTGACATCGCTGGCGGCAGCTGAAATGCCCGTTTTCGCCGGTGGACCGGTGCAGCAGGAGCGCGGCTTTGTGTTGCATACCTCGGGCGGAAACTGGGATGTCACGATGGCTGTTTCAGACACTATTTCGTTAACGACATCGCGCGATGTGATTGAAGCCATTGCCGCCGGCGTCGGCCCGGCACGGTATCTGGTCGCGTTAGGTTATGCGGGTTGGGGGCAAGGGCAATTGGAAAAAGAAATAATGGCCAATGCCTGGCTGAATACGCCTTACGGCAGTCAGGTTTTATTCGATACGCCGGTTGACTTGCGCTGGCGTGCGGCAGCGAGCCAAATCGGTATTGATATTAACCAACTCACCACACCGGCCGGGCATGGCTAAGCTGAACAAGCAAGATCCCTTATTCGGCAAGTCGGCTTCCGATACCTACCTCGGCTTTGATTTCGGCAGTAAAAAAATAGGTACTGCCGTCGGTCAAACCACAACAGCGACCGCAAGTCCTTTGCAAACCATTCGATCGGTCAACCAGAATCCTGATTGGCACATCATCGGCAAACTCATTCAGGAGTGGCGACCCGTCGGTCTGGTCGTCGGTATTTCCAGACAGGATGACGGCTCGGACAATCCGGTTACTCCGCGCATGTTAAAATTTTGCCGGCAACTGGAAGGACGTTTCCATCTGCCTGTTTATCAACAGGACGAAACCTTGTCGACATTTGAAGCCAAGCAGTTATTGTTTGATGAAGTCAGTGTCAGCGCAACAAAACTCTGGGATGTACAGGATCAGCTGGCGGCCCAACTTATTTTACAGACCTGGCTCAATGACAATAGACCAAAAAATGACAGCCCTTAAAAAAATGACATCTTATAACCTGGACATACCGGATTTGCTTGATAAACTGGAAGTTGAGCTGAAGCGCACGGTGCTAGAGAGACAACTGGTCAACCCGTTGATGATAGGTATTCGTACCGGGGGGGTTTGGATTGCCGAACACTTACACCGGCGTCTTGAAATCAGCGAACCGCTGGGACTTTTGGATATTTCGTTTTATCGTGACGATTTTTCGCAAATCGGCGTGCATCCCAATGTGAAGCCAAGTCACTTGCCTACGCATATTGAAGGACGCGACATCATCCTGGTCGATGATGTTTTTTATACCGGCAGGACTATCCGCGCCGCGCTGAATGAAATTTTTGATTATGGCAGACCTAATCAGGTGGTCCTGGCGGTTTTGATAATGCGTGACGGTAAACAGATTCCAGTCAATCCCGATTGCGTCGGCGTCAGAATTACCTTAAATGCAAGTCAACGAATCAAGCTTGACGGTCCCGAGCCCTTGACCATTCATATAGAAACTATTGATGCGGCAGCGTGAAACGATGGTTGATAATTTGCAGTTAAATTCGGAAGGCAAACTTAAACATTTTCTGACGATCGAAGGTCTGGACCGTAGCCTGCTGACGGAAATTCTGGACATGGCTGAATCTTTTGTCGGCATGTCCGATCAACAAGTGAAAAAAGTGCCGCTATTGCGCGGCAAAACCATCGTTAACCTATTTTTTGAAAACAGCACGCGCACACGAACCACCTTTGAACTGGCCGCCAAGCGCCTGTCTGCCGACGTCCTGAGTATGAGCATTGCGACCTCGTCAACGTCAAAAGGCGAAAGCCTGCTCGATACCATACGCAACCTGGAATCGATGTTTGTCGATATGTTCGTGGTCCGTCATGCGATCAGCGGCGCCGCCCATTTTATCGCCCAGCATACCGCGCCGCATATCAGCGTTATCAATGCCGGTGACGGGCAACACGCACACCCCACACAGGCGATGCTGGATATGTTTACCATTCGGCAGATAAAGCGCGATTTTTCAACGCTCAGGGTGGCTATTATCGGCGATATTTTGCACTCCCGCGTCGCCCGCTCGGAAATCCAGGCGCTAAATACCCTGGGTGCGGCTGAAGTCCGGGTGATTGCTCCCAAGACGCTGTTGCCCGCACACGTTGAAAAACTGGGTGTTAGTGTTTCGCACGACCTGAACGAAGGCCTCCGGGACATCGATGTCATTATAATGCTGCGTTTACAGAAGGAACGCATGAGCTCAGCGTTACTGCCCAGTGAAAGCGAATATTTCAAGTGCTTCGGATTGACTGAAGCTAAGCTGAAAATCGCCAAGCCTGACGCCATTGTCATGCATCCCGGACCGATTAACAGGGGCGTGGAAATAGATTCCAAGGTGGCTGACGGTCCGCAGTCGGTCATACTCAAACAGGTTAGCAATGGTATTGCCATCCGTATGGCGATTATGGCGATGGCGATGCAAAAACAGGGCGCAATGTGAATAATCAGATACAAATCAAGCAAGGCCGGATTATTGATCCCGCCAACCAGATAGATCATATCGGATCGGTTTATATAGCCGACGGCAAAATTGTTTCCGTGACCCACGAGCCGCTTGGTTTTAAGCCTGATATTGTCATCAATGCCGACAACCAAATCGTCTGTCCCGGCTTTATCGATCTCAGCACCCGCTTGCGCGAACCGGGTCAAAGCCGCAAGGCGACCTTTAAAAGTGAAACCCTTGCCGCCGCCAGCGCCGGTATCACGACGATGTGCCTGCAGCCGGATACCAAGCCGGTTATCGATACGCCTGCCGTAGTGGAACTGATCAATGAATTGGCGGACAAAGCCCGGTATCCGCAAATCTATCCTATCGCTGCGCTGACCCGGAGTCTCGAGGGTACTGAATTAAGCTCCATGTTGTCGCTAAAAGAAGCCGGTTGTATCGCTGTCGGCAATGCCAATCAGCCGGTTAGAAACCTGCTGATTTTAAGGCGGGCAATGGAGTATGCAGCGAGTCACGACTTATTGTTAATGTTTCGCTCGAATGACTATTGGCTAGGCAATAACGGCTGCGCTCACGAAGGCGTCTTTGCCACCCGTTACGGCTTGCCCAGCATACCCGAGGCCGCCGAAACCATCGCGCTGGCTCAATGCCTGGAACTGGCCGAGCTGACCGGGTGTCGTGTGCATTTCGGTCAATTAAGCTGCAAGCGTTCGGTTATCAAGATACATCAGGCGAAAAAATACGGTTTGAATGTCAGTGCCGATGTCGCGGCTCATCAATTACACCTGACCGAAAATGATATAGCGCCTTTCGATAGCGCCTATCACGTCTTGCCGCCGTTACGCACCGAAGCCGATAAGCAGTACCTGAGACAAGGACTTGCCGGCGGGACTCTGGACAGTATTTGTTCCGACCACCAGCCGCATGATATTGACGCCAAGCTTGGCGCATTCCCGGAGACAGAACCCGGCATATCATCACTGGAAACGCTGTTGCCGTTAATGCTCAAACTGGTGACTCAACACGCGATAACGCTGGAACAGGGTATTGCCCTGCTAAGCCAAAATCCCGCTCAGATTCTGCGCTTGAAAAGCGGCGCCTTGACGCCCGGATTATCAGCCGATGTCTGCATTTTTGACGCCGAACTGGAGTGGCAGGTCAATTCAGAAAACTGGCTGAGCCGCGGTATTAATACGCCTTTTTGGGGACAGACCATGAAAGGGCGAGTGACCCATACCTTGCAGAGCGGGAAAATCATTTTTCAATTGGAAACATCTGCAGCGCATTCATCCCATCGCCTTTGGATGGCAAACTGACAAGGATATACCCGTTAATTTCGGTACAAATGCTGCCTGTTATGGATGTCCACACTAAAAGAAGGGCAGTAGACGGAATAGTTGTCGAGAGGCTTATAGCCAAACGGCGCCTCCTTAACGTTGGACAAACAAGATCAAATTCGCAATCCCCCTCAGTTAATTAACTTATGTCTTATGGTTAAAAGCTCAAAAGAGCAACGACCAAAGTTATCCGCAGGCTACCCACTTAAGGCCGGGCATTCATTCACTTCAATGGGTTAAGAGTCAAGCGCTCACCACTCATTCAAGGCAACGACTCTCTCCCATGTTCTCTGAATTTTGCAGGTAACATGCCACAGCACTCACCGATGAAGAACGGCAAACCTTTTCTGTCTGAAAAATATCTCTGGAAGGTACGAGTGCTGAGGCCTTGAAACGAGAAGACACCAAACAGCTTCTAAGCGAAGACAATGTCGGAGCGACATATCTTTAAGATATTCTTCACCTGAAGCAGCAATTCAGCAATAACTGTTGCTATAGCAGCATACCAACGAATGCTTTGCATTTGTTTTTTAATAAATACAATGAATTAGGTGGTGGCATATAAATTGACTAATGAATACTGCATAACGGTAATTTTTAATATTTACCGGATGTGTTTTTACTTTCTCTGAGCTTCTTCAGTAATAGCGGGTAATGCCCGGTTTTAGCTAAGCTTCAAGGATTGGCATTCATTCAAGATTCAATAGAGGTTTATATGAAAACAAATGCTTCAGCATCTACCTTACGATTATCCACACTGACTGTAGCCATTGCTGCATCTTTAGTGGCGTTAGAGACGGCGGCGGACACTGTTACCGACTGGAATAAATACACTATTTTAGCAACAAAAGGCGCGACATCTCCCACGGTCGGGACGGCCGGCATTGCACAGAATTCGAATGTTGCAACACGTATTGAAGCAATTGAAGCCAGGGCCGTGTTCGATGCGGTCAATGCCATCAATCATTTCAGCGCCGACAGTTATTATTACAGCAGCGCTACGCCTGCCGGTGTTACCGCCAATTCGGCGGCCGCCGCTGCTGCACAAGCGGCCCATGATGTATTGCTCGGTACACTTCCAAACCCGATTAGCGGTAGCTGGACTCCGACACGAAACTGGCTGGACAGTCAACTGGCCAGTGATTTGGCGGCATTGGGCGTAAGTAACTCCGATCCGGGTCTTGCAATTGGTCAAGCGGCGGCGGCAGCTGCTATCGCCGCCAGAGCGGAGGATTTTTCGGCCATCAGAACAACTTATACACCGTCAACCAATCTCTCTGTTTCCGGCGGAGCAACAGTAGTGGCCAATGCGTCAGGCAATCCGGGTATAGGCCTTTGGCGTCCCAGTAACGGCGGCGCCGGTGTTAATGATCCTGTCACCGGTGCTCCGACCGGATTCGATGGTTCCGGCGTTATTCAAGCCGCTGCCGCGATTGATTTTAACTGGAAGAACGTCACGCCATTCAGCCTGACCACCTTGAAAAAGCAGCAACTTGTCGCTGCCGTGCCCCCTTCGCTGATAGTAGGCAGCGATGAATACAACGCTGAATTGGATTTTGTAAAAACGCATGGACAAAGCTCAGCAAATCCGGGTAGTCGTACCAATGACCAAACCCTGCAAGCGCTGTATTACAAATCCGACGCGGAGCTCTTCATCAATGAAGCAGCGCGCATTGCGTCGGCAAGCCGTGGTTTAACACTGAATCAGAACGCCAAATTGTTCGCCGTGCTGGACAATGCCTTGGCTGATGCTCGTATTGCCGCCTGGCAATCCAAATACGACCTGACTTTCTGGCGTCCTATTACCGCAATCAACGCTAATCCTGACGGTAGCGTCAGCGACTATACCTGGAAGCCGCTCGCAGCTACACCGTCACATCCTTCCAACACCGGCGGGCATAGCGCAACCGTCTCAGCAGGAACTGAAATACTCAGGGCCTTTTTCAAGTCCGACAGGATTAAAAAGAACGGCGCTCCGGCTACCTTTACCACACTACCTTGGTTAATCGGAACCAATAACGGCACGGGTAAAGCCAACCCGCTTATTAACGGCAGCGACGCTACCACGCGAAACGTCGCCAGCTTTTCCCAACTACAACTGGAGAATGGTCGAAGCCGCATCTATCTGGGCGTTCATTTTGGTAATGACGATTATCAGGGGCAAACGCTTGGTTTGAGCGTCGCAGATGCCATCATCAGGTCTAAAACAGATCCTGCTGCTGCAGATTTACACATCTTTTGGGGCAATAACCCAAGTGTTGCCCATATTAAAAATTTGAAATCTATTCTGATATCGGACTCGACTAACTCAGGATTATTCGGCTTGTAATCCGGTCGTTGCCCATGTCCTGAAGTGCAATAGATAGTTAGATAAACAATTTGCTTCAAGTATTTTCAATTGTGGAGTTATTCATGAAAACCGCTCTTGTTCAATTGCTACTGTATTTAACATTGCTTTTTATACCCACTATTGGCTGGTCAAGTGATCGTCTCAATATTCTTATTATCGTAGGCGACGATTGGGGGCCAGATGCTAGTGCTTATGCGGGCGTTTATGGACGCAAATTACCCAGTAGTGTAGTCAAAACTCCCAATATTGATCGCATTGCACATAACGGAGTGTTGTTTAAGAATGCCTATGTCAATGCGCCTACCTGTACGGCATCACGCAGTTCCATTTTTTCAGGACGGTATTTTTTTAATACAGGTGGAGGTTCATCCCTAGGTGGATTGTGGGACTCTACCATCCCAACATTTCCGTTACTACTACGTGATGCGGGGTATCATATCGGTTACACATATAAAGGATGGGCGCCTGGTAGACCAGTAGATGCACCATTGGGAGGTCTGGCATACGCTTATAATAAATCAGGTTTTCTCCCTCTTAAATTCGGTAGTCATGCGTCTGATCTTATCGCGAAAGGTTGGTCATTTGAACAAGCAAAGCAAAGAATTCTTAAAGACGTTCGCGGTAATTTCGAAAGCTTTTTAGCGGCTAGAAAACCGAATCAACCTTTTTTATATTGGTTCGGCCCTAGCAACATACACCGCCCTTATAGGCAAGGTTCGGGTAAAACGTTATGGGGCATTAATCCCGAAAATTTAAAAGGTAAACTGCCTATTTTTATACCTGATGTTCCTGAGGTACGTGAGAGTATTGCAGATTATCTGGGTGAGATTCAAGCATTCGATGCTTATGTCGGCGTGTTATTGAAAAAATTAGAAGATATTGGCGAATTGGATAACACGTTAATTGTAGTAACGGGTGACAACGGCCCAAGTGGTATCCCGCACGGTAAATTCACTTTGTATGATTCTGGCGTTTCTACGCCATTGGTCATATGGTTGCCGCACAGTAAAGGTGGTCGCGTTGTTACTGATTTTACTACTCTGATGGATTTGGCACCGACTTTTCTTCAAGTAGCAGGTGTGCCGAATCCACCCAAAATAAACGGTCGAAGTTTGCTCAATATATTGAAATCATCTAACAGCGGTCAAATCGATGCAAAGCGTACATTCGCCATTACCGGCACAGAACGGCATAGCATTTATGCACACGAAAATAACTTGGGTTATCCTGCGCGTGCATTACGCACAGCGGACTTCCTGTATATTCGTAATTTTGCACCCGATCGTTGGCCTATGGGGTGTCCTTTCGTTACATGGCCAGGAAAACCTTCTGCATTTCGCGACTGGGGGCCGAAGTCTACCAATTGGCTTATGAGGCATCGTAACACGCCATATTTTATCTGGGCGTTTGGAAAACATCCTGAAGAGCAATTATATGATATAGATAAAGACCCAGGGCAAATCATCAATGTGGCCACAAATCCGGCGTATGCGACTATCAAAGCGCAATTGGCTGAGAAATTACTGACGGAACTTAAAAAAGCCGGTGATCCGCGCGTTACAGGTGACGGAACGGCCTTTGACCGTCCTCCCTATACCAACCCTGTTCCGGTTGCCTGTCAAGATACTATTCCTTTAAATTATTAATTATCGGGTAGTTACTATAAGATTTCCGGAAATCCTTGTGTACGGACGCCGGTTTCACTCGCCTCGTCGTTTGATAACTCATCGCGCTTGTGCATCAGAGGATATCAATCGATCTCTTCGGCAAATTCCTCCATGCCTACTCAGTGGCTATCCACTTAAAACGGGACAAAAATTAGAGCTAGACTGCTATATTTTAGTATCATGAGTTAATGACTAAAAAACAATACAACACAGAAAATACGAGCAGCTAGCTTAGCAATTCAAAATTCGATCCCCTCGGATTGGAAGGCCATTAGTCAGCAATAAAAGCTTAATTACTTGACGATCGTTTATAGCACTCACGGCTGGTTCATTCACAACCGCCCTGACTCTGCGTATTTCTACCACCCAGCGTTCAACTTGCTGCGTATCCGGTTCATCCTGCAATCGGTAAGCAGCAAAACCTTCATTGACTTGCCGGATCTTCTCTGCGGCTTTAGCCATTAATTTTTCGTCAGCAGTTTGAGCTATTTCCCTTCATAATAGACAACGTCATTACACTCACTGCAAACCTGTTCAGGATTTGGTCAACATAACATCCCGAAATTGAGTTGGTATGACGAGGCCTGTTGCGTGATCATTTCGAGAAGTTATTTTTAGCCAAATCCTAATCGAATTGATCATAAATAACGTCAGTAAATCTACTCATGTATAATTTTTCTTATCACAGTTAGAATTTTAAACACACAATCGCCGGACTATGGGTATTATTAAAAAACTGGCCTCTCAAACGGCGATTTACGGCCTCAGCAGCATTTTCGGGCGCTTCCTCAATTATTTGCTGGTACCTCTTTACACCTATTATTTCTCTGCGGCGGAATATGGGGTAGTCTCCGAATTTTACGCGTATGCGGGTTTTTTCTCCGTGTTGCTGCTCTTCGGTTTTGAGACCGGCTATTTTCGCTTCCGCGATAAGGAAACGAGCGGACGGGATGTTGCTTATTCGACCGCGCTGATTTTTGTTGTACTGGTCAATCTGGGTTTTTTTCTGTGCATTACCCTGTTAAACGCGCGGCTTTCAGCCGCCTTGCATTATTCAGAGCATCCCGAGTATGTGTGGTGGTTTAGCATGATCCTGGCACTGGATGCCGTTGCCGCGATTCCCTTTGCGAGGCTAAGGGCGGAAAATCGGGCTTTCCGTTTTGCCGCTATCAAGGTTATAGAAATTCTCGTCACGGTATTGCTGAGCCTGTTTTTCATTATTTATTGTCCCAAGCTGATTGCGGAGAACCCGCATTCATGGATAGAACATTTTTACGAGCCGTCGATAGGCCTGGGTTATATCTTTATTGCCAACCTGATGGCCAGCGGCGTCAAGTTTATATTGCTTGCGCCCCAACTGAAGGGCTTGGTCTGGGGCTTTGATCGGGCGCTGTTTGGCCGCATGCTGCGCTATTCAATGCCGATGGTGGTCATTGGCTTCGCCGGTATCATTAATGAAATGCTCGACCGGGCTTTATTAAAATACCTGCTGCCTTATGATTTTCAGACCAACATGAAAATGCTGGGCATTTATAGCGCCTGTTACAAGCTGTCTATCCTGATGTCGCTGTTTATCCAGGCTTTCCGCTATGCCGCCGAGCCGTTTTTCTTCGCCTATTCCGGCAATAGCGATGCCCGCCAGGTTTACGCCAGAGTGCTCAAGTTTTTTGTTATTTTTTGCGTATTCATTTTCCTGCTGGTGACCTTGTATATCGACTTCTTCAAGTATTTTCTCGGAACTGAATTTAGAGCAGGCCTTGAGGTTGTGCCGATTTTATTGCTGGCCAATCTGTGTCTGGGTATTTATGTGAATTTGTCGATCTGGTACAAGCTCACCGATCGCACCCTGATGGGGGCCTTCGTGTCTTTATTCGGTGCCGCGCTGACGGTTGTTCTGAATATCTGGTGGATTCCCGTGCTCGGCTATGTGGGATCGGCTTGGGCGACGCTGGTTTGTTATGCCAGTATGGCGCTTATATCGTACTTATTGGGGCGTATATATTACCCGGTGGATTACGATGTAAAGCGGGTGATCGCTTACATAACGTTGGGCGTTGTCTTGTATCTTGCCAGGCAATACCTGGTAGTTAAAGAGTTTGTGCTCTTTAACAGCAACTGGCAACCGTGGTTATTGTCTACGGAGTTAATGCTGATTTATATCCTGACGGCTGCGTTGTTTGAAGGCCGGGCGATGACAGTGAAGGCGAAGCGATAAACTATATTGTGTTTTTCCTCCGGGACGTTGGTGCTAGAATGCCGAACCGTTGTTAAATCATCAAACCATCAAATCAGGGTATCAAGTCGAATAATCATGGCAAATAATCTGGATGTTCGGGCGCGTCTCATCGGCGGTCTCATATTGTTGTTGCTCGGTGGCTGGGTCCTGCACAGTTATCTTGCGTTATTGGCCTGGGCTGTCGTACTTGCCATCACTACTTGGCCCGTGTATCAGCGCTTGTTGGGATCTGACGCATTGCACGGAAAATCAACCTGGGGAGCCGTTGGCCTGACCTTGTTGATCGGCGCCGTTATTTTGGTTCCCCTGGGTTATGGTTTGAGCCGTTTGCTTGATGAAGCGCAATCACTCGGGCAAGTTTTGACTGATGCGCAAAATGTCGGAATTCCTCCGCCGGTCTGGCTGGAAACCATACCTATGATCGGCCATTGGGCTAAAGAAAACTGGGCGAACGCGCTGGGCAGCCCGTCCGGGGCAAAGGCATCCCTACATTGGCTGGGTACCGGCGGCGCCGTCACTTATACCAAGGAATTTGCCAGCCAGATTTTACATCGCTTCTTTGGTTTTTTGCTGACGCTGTTAATGTTGTTTTTCGTCTATCAACATGGCAAGGGTTTAAGTGATCAGGTGTTGGCGAGCAGTCGAAAATTATTCGGCGATACCGGTATCCGCTATGCGGTTCACGCCACATCGGCGGTGCGCGCCACCGTTAACGGTCTGGTGCTGGTCGGTATCGGTGAAGGCTTGTTACTCGGCGTCGGCTATGCATTTGCGGGCTTAAGCCATCCGGCTATTCTGGGAGCGCTAACGGGCGTTTTTGCGATGATTCCGTTTGCCGCCAAGTTGATCTTCGGCGCATGCGCCCTGGTATTGGTTGCTGAAGGGAATATGGTGGCGGGGACCGGCCTGTTTGTATTCGGTGTGGTTGTCATTTTGCTGGCCGATAATTATGTCCGTCCTGCTTTAATAGGTGGGGCCGTTAAATTGCCTTTTCTCTGGACATTGCTCGGTATTTTTGGCGGCCTGGAAAACTTTGGTTTGCTCGGTTTGTTTTTGGGGCCTACACTGATGGCTGTACTGATGTCGATTTGGCGTGACTGGATTGAAGATGTCAATATGCCGTGACGGATGGGGTCGATCAAACCAGGATAATTGCCGATTTGCAACATCGTTATGATTTTTTCAAAGGGAGACTGAATATTAGATCGCAGGAACTCCTCCCAACTGCAGCTTTATAGCTCGATTTATTTTGTAATATTAAACACTGTCTCCAAAAAACCGGAGCAGTCGTATGTCATGTCGGCTTCGACCGAAGCCTTGTAAAAACTAACCAAAGGCGTTGAAATAATGAAAAAGCAGGTATTAATTATAGGTATAACTTCAGTTTTGCTAAGCGCTTGCGTAACTGATCCTAATACCGGACAAACCAGTATGAGTAATGCCGCTAAGGGCGGCGGCATAGGCGCCGTTGTCGGCGCCGGGGCAGGGACACTGTTTGGCGGCAACGATCTTAAGAACGCCGGATGGGGTGCATTAGCGGGTGGAGCCGTCGGTGCCGCTGTCGGCGCCTATATGGATCATCAGCAACAGGAAATGCAGCAATCCTTGCAGGGCACAGGAATCCAGGTTCAGCGTACAGCGCAAAATACTTTGAATTTGACGATGCCTAGCAGCATCACGTTCGGATTTGATTCGGCAAATTTGACATCGCAGGCTCAAACCGCGTTGGACTCGGTTGCGAATGTATTAAATCAATACCCTGATTCAACAATCACAGTTACCGGTCATACCGATGATACCGGGTCTGACACCTATAACCAGAAATTGTCCGAACAGCGTGCCGCCAGTGTTTCGGGTTATCTGGGACAACACGGCGTAAATTATGCGCGCCTTACTCAACAGGGTATGGGGGAAAGAATGCCGAAATTTCCTAATACCACTGAAGAAAATCGGGCGCAGAATCGTCGGGTCGAGTTAGCCATTGTCGCCAATAACAATGCCGGTGCTCCGCAAGGCGCAGCCCCGCAACAGGGTTACCAGCAACAACAGGGCTATCAACAACAAGGTTACCCACAGCAACAGGGATACCCGCAGCAGCAAGGTTATCCTCAGCAACAGGGATACCCACAACAGCAAGGTTATCCGCAACAACAAGGCTATCCACAACAACAAAATTACCTGAACCCACAACAAGGCTTCAAGAAACCGGTTAAGCGTAAAAAAAATGGATATAACCAGGGTTATCAATACGGTTATCCGCAGTAAAATAACGCTGTTACAAGCATGGGACGGGCGTCTGTGACAGCCCGTTCCGTCATTAAACTCGCTTAAGCTGCTACGTCAACACAGGTTAAACGATGGTAACGAGGCCTCAATATATTGCTCTTTTAATTAAGGGCATATGATCCTTCCCAAGGCCTTTCAGGTTTTAAACACCTGAAAGGTCCTAGTCCTTGGGAACAATAATAACTTCCCATTCAGCCGGATTAGCGGATCCGCTGCTGCAAAAATAGCGTCACTCCTTATTTGACGCTTTCTCCATAAAGGCCGTATGATTAACCGTCAAGAGTTACCAGGCCGATGTATATGGGACAAGAAATCTCTTTATCGCAATTTGATGATGCCGACTTTAAACGTTTTCATCAAAAACTGCAGCAGGAAACCCGGCTGCTCAGGCGCTTGATTGAGCAAAAAAACGTCTCGCATCGGGATCCTGTCGCCGGTTTTGAAATAGAAGCCTGGCTGGTTAATAAAGACATGCGCCCGTCGCCGATCAATAAGCATTATCTGGCAACACTCAATGATCCTCAGGCTTCACTGGAACTGGCCAAATTCAATATAGAATTCAACTGTGACCCGGTTGTATTGACGGATGACGTTTTCAGCCGTCTGCACCGGCAATTACAGACTACCTGGGACAAGGCAAAGCGCCATGCCGAAAGCCTGGATCATAACATTGTCATGATCGGCATTCTCCCCACGCTACAACAGGCAGACCTGCATTTGGGCAATATGTCGGACATGCACCGGTACCGAGCCCTGAATAAACAGATTTTACAAACCCGCGGCGAGCCCATTCATATTGATATTTGCGGTGCGGAACACCTAAAAACCGATCATCATGACGTCATGCTGGAAGCGGCGACCACCTCATTTCAAACCCACATTCAGTTGCCGCTGCAAATTGCCCATCATTTTTATAATGCCTCCATCATTGCCTCCGCGCCTATTGTGGCGCTGTGCGCAAACGCGCCTTTCTTATTCGGTAAAGAACTCTGGCATGAGTCCAGAATCCCGCTTTTCGAACAGGCTATTGAAACAGGTGGCTTTGGCGGAGTTGCTCACGGGCCGCTTAGACGGGTCAGTTTCGGCTCTGATTATGCCAGGCACTCAATTATTGAATGCTTTCAGGAGAATTTTGATCATTTTCCGGTGTTACTGCCGGTTAACCACGATGCGGCAATCGAGGCCTTTGAGCATTTGCGCCTGCATAACGGCACGATATGGCGCTGGAACAGGCCTTTGATCGGTTTTGATGAGGACAGCACGCCCCACATCCGCGTAGAACACAGAACCCCGGCAGCCGGTCCCAGCGTACCTGATGCGATTGCCAATGCCGCTTTTTATTATGGCCTCGCGAAGCATATTTGCGACCGGATTATCGCCAGAGGTTTACCGTTGCCGTTTGCGCAGGCGAAGGATAACTTTTATCAGGCGGCCCGCTACGGTCTGGACGGCACTATCATCTGGTTCGACGGCGCAAAACATCGCCTGCAACCATTATTGCAATCGGAACTCCTGCCCGGAGCCGTTGCAGGCTTGAAATCATTAGGCATTTACAATTCCGAAATCGAGGATTATCTGGATATTATCCGGCAACGTATCGCCAATAAACAAAACGGCTGCCATTGGCAGCGCCGCTATATCCGGGAACTTAACCAGGATTTTACAGAAATGACGCGAACTTATTTAAAAAACCAAAATACCGGTAATCCGGTCAGTGCCTGGAAATTATTGTGAGCAGCCTGCGTTTAAATCAGCTCGATTACCTGCCGGAAGGCCTGCTGGAGGCAACATCGGAAACGCTGCACACTCTTCTGCCTGAACCGACCCTGGTCCATTTACCGGGCAAACAGGCAGCGCCGCTGTTTGTCTCGGTGTTGCTGCACGGCAATGAACCTACGGGATTCATGGCAATACAATTACTGCTGAAAAAATATCAAAACAAACCATTGCCGCGCTCACTGTCGATATTTTTCGGCAATACCGACGCTGCAAGGCATAACCTCCGAAGGCTGGATATGCAGCCGGATTTTAATCGTATCTGGCCGGGTACTGAAATGCCGGATTGCCCGGAAACTGCATTGGCGAATGAAATCGTCGCGGTGATGAAACAACGCGGTCTTTTCGCCAGTATTGACCTGCATAACAATACCGGCTTGAATCCGCATTACGCCTGTATCAACAAACTGGATAACGATTTTCTGCAATTGGCGGCATTATTCGGACGATTGATCGTTTATTTTACCCACCCCAAAGGCGTGCAGTCCGCGGCATTCGCTGAATTCTGTCCGGCGGTAACCCTGGAATGCGGTCGTCCCGGACAGCAGCATGGTGTTGAACATGCGCTGGAGTTTCTGAACAGTTGCCTTAATCTTGTCGAACTGCCGCAGCATCAAATCCAGGCCAGGGATATTGATCTTTTCCATACCGTTGCCCAGGTTAAGATAGACGATAGCGTCAATTTCAGCTTTGATCGTCCCGATGCCGATCTTTTGCTAAATCAGGATCTTGAGCGTATGAACTTTACCGAAATTTCTCCCGGCACTGTCTTGGGGACTTCGAAAAACAACGCGTCCCTGCCGGTTATCGCCAAAGATGAATCCGGCAAAAATGTCACCGATGATTTTTTCTCGGTTCAAAACGGTGAATTGCAGCTAAACCGGCGAACCATGCCGTCAATGTTGACGCTCGATGAGCGCGTCATCAGGCAGGATTGTCTGTGTTATCTAATGGAAAGGATTCATTTGTGATCTTTGAAAAAGTAACTGAAAGAGGCTTTTATGGTTACAACAGCCACGAAAAATAGAAGTTCGACGCTTTTAATTTATCCGTCGGAAGCGCTTGAAATTGATTTCGGCACATTGCTGAAACCGATGGATGACGATGAGTTTTTTTATTTTTGTCAGCGCCATAGAGACTTGCGGATTGAAATGGACAAGTACGGAGAGATCACGATCATGTCACCGACAGGCAGTGAAACCGGCGGAGTAAATTTTGAGTTAAGTGTTGATTTCGGGATTTGGGCTCGTGCAGACGGAACGGGCAAAGGCTTTGATTCTTCAACGGGTTTTGTTTTGCCGAACGGCGCCAAGCGTTCGCCGGATTTATCGTGGATTAAACTCGAAAGATGGCTCGCAGTACCCGCCGAAAAACGTAAAAAATTCGCGCCGATTTGCCCGGATTTTGTCGTGGAGCTTCGCTCCGAGTCCGATTCGCTCAATGTGTTGCAAGCCAAAATGCTTGAATATCTCGAAAATGGTGCCGAGCTGGGATGGCTGATTGACGTTAAAGACAAAAAAGTATACGTGTACCGGCAACACACAGCAGTCCAGGTTTTGGAAAACCCGGCAGAAGTTTACGGCGAACCTTTGCTCAGAGGTTTTGTTTTACAGATGAAAGCGCTTTGGGGATAGAAACTTAATTGTGACTGTGAGTAGTTTGCCGATATTGGATTTCTTTTTAGGGAGTTCCGGCAGATTTCAGGTCGCCGTATCAAGCTATTTATCAAGCATCATTTTCATCGAACAACTTGCGCGATAATTTGTTAAAGCACTACACTTGTCGGCTATCGTCGGCAATGTCCGGCCTATAAACCATTACTTCACAGGTGATAGTATGAAATCAATCCTAATGACAGCCGTCGGTGCGCCCGAAGTTTTAAAGTTCCAGGACATTGACGCGCCGGACATATCCAATGATTCGCAAATCAAGGTCAGGTTGCATGCGGCCGGGGTTAATCCGGTCGATACCAAAATCAGGCAGCATGGCGTGTTTTATGACCGTCCCTTACCGGCGGTATTGGGATGTGACGGCGCCGGTGTGGTAGTTGAAACAGGGATTGCAGTCAGTCGCTTTAAAGTCGGCGATAAAGTCTGGTTTTGTCACGGCGGATTGGGCCGTGAGCAAGGCAACTACGCCGAATATACCGTGCTTGATGAACGCTGGGCCGCATTGATGCCGGATTCCTATTCATTTACCGAAGCGGCGGCATCACCGCTGGTGCTGATTACCGCCTGGGGCGGTTTGTATGATCGCGGCGGGTTACAGGCCGGGCAGACCGTGCTTGTTCATGCCGGTGCAGGCGGTGTCGGTCATGTGTCCATACAATTGGCGAAATTAAAGGGCGCCAGGGTTATTGCGACGACAAGAACCGAGCAGCAAGTGGATTTTGTCAGGTCGATGGGCGCGGATGAAGTCGTTATTTATAAGCCAGACGGTTTGGCCGAGGCTGTGAATAATCTTACTGACGGCAAAGGGGCCGATCTGGTATTCGATACCGTAGGCGGGGCTGTTTTCAAGGAGAGCATCTCGGCGACGGCGCATTATGGCCGATTGGTGACATTGCTTGATCCCGGTGAATTGAGTCTGGCGGAGGCCAGGATGCGCAATTTGCTGATCGGTTTTGAGTTGATGTTGACGCCGATGCTTAGGGATTTGACTGAGGCAAGACATAAGCATGTTGAAATCCTGGAGCAATGCGCCGGGTATGCCGATAAGGGCTTGTTAAAACCGCATATCAGCAAGCTGTTGGCGCTTGAAGAGGCTGTAGATGCGCATAAGTTTATCGAGACCGGACATACGACCGGGAAAATCGTGTTATCTATTTGCTAGCGCGGTGTTACCGGGTAAATAACAGAGCCCGCATCAATACAATTGTAATATTGATTTTACTTATCAACGGATTACGCAATTGCCAAGCCATTGCATGAAGTCAATGCTATACTGGCGAAAGACCGGCGTATCGGCTTTTAAAGCACGGCAGGCTTCTGTTATTCATTCGATGTTCACTTTAATTCGCTACATTCACGCTTGCTGAATCCAGTCATGCTGTTATGTATAATAGCCCGAGACGTTATGGATGATGATTGAAAAATAATGACTATTGTTGGGAGCTATGGCTGAAAAAACAAAAACGCGCGGTGTTCGATATGGCATGAAAAAATATGGCATGAAAAAAACGCCGGAAAAACCGCCTTCGCACTGGTTTAGAAATCTGTTTCTAATGCTTGTGGTGGGTTTTTCCTTTGTTTTGTTCAGTTATCTCGGCTATCTGGATTATAACGTGCGCAATCAATTCGAGGGCAAGCGTTGGGCCATTCCTGCCAGGGTTTATGCCAATCCTCTCGAACTCTATGCCGGTTACAGCCTGACGGCGGCAAAATTCGAACAATTGCTGGAGATGCTGCATTACCGCCAAGATCCCCGTTTAAGCACTGACGGCACCTATTTTAAAAACGGCTCGCAAATCAGTGTAAAAACCCGCGAGTTCACCTTCTGGGATCAACAACAACCCAGTACGCTTATGCAACTGAACTTTACCGATACCGGCATCAGTGCAATTACCGATTTGAAACAGGCGCAGGATATAGCGATTATCCGCATGGACCCGGTGCAAATCGGCAGTTTTTATCCCACCATCAAGGAAGACCGGGTATTGATTAAACTGGAGGAAGCGCCGGATGCGTTGATCAAGGGGCTGCTTGCTTCCGAAGACCGGAATTTTTACCAGCATTTCGGCATTTCCTTGCGCGGTGTTGCCAGGGCGATGCTCGCCAATGTCAAGGCCGGCGGCATGATACAGGGCGGCAGCACCATTACCCAGCAGTTGGTCAAAAACTTTTATTTAACATCCGAACGCAGATGGTCGCGTAAAGTTAAAGAAGCCTTGATGGCGCTGATTCTGGAATTCCGTTACAGTAAAAATGAAATCCTGGAAGCCTATCTCAATGAAATTTACCTGGGTCAGGACGGCGGCAGTTCCGTTCATGGCTTTGGCTTGGCGAGCGAGTTTTATTTTGGCACAGCGTTAAAGGATTTGCCGCTGGAGCAGGTTGCTTCTCTGGTGGCATTGGTGCGTGGACCCTCCGAATACGACCCGAGGCGCTATCCCGAGCATGCGTTGCAACGGCGCAACCTGATTCTCGATGAAATGGCGATTGAAGGCTATATCTCAACAGACCAGGCAACCAACGCAAAAGCAAAGCCATTAAACGTCATTGCCCGTACACACCGCTCATCCAATCGTTATCCGGGATTTCTCGATCTGGTCAAACGGCAATTAAAAGAAGAGTACCGAGAAGATGACTTTACCTCTGAAGGGTTGAAGATATTTACCACGCTGGATACCCAGATTCAGGATACTTTGGAAAAAACCGTTACTACGCAATTAAGCAAGCTGGAAAAGCTGCCTCATGCCAATAATCTGGAGTCGGCGGTCATAGTGACACGCAGGGATAGCGGCGAAGTTGCCGCACTGGTCAGTGGCCGGGAAAACTCCGCAGCCGGCTTTAATCGCGCCTTGGACGCGTTACGCCCGATAGGTTCGCTGATCAAGCCGGTTGTCTATTTGACGGCGCTGGAATACCCGGACAAATACACGATAACGACCAAAGTCAGTGATTCCTATATTGTGGTTAAAAACCCGAGCGGGAACTGGATACCTAAAAATTATGACCATAAAGAACATGGCAATGTCCCTTTACATAAGGCATTGGCCAAGTCTTACAATCTGGCCACAGTCCGTATAGGCATGGATATTGGCGTAGCCAGAACGGCGAAAACCCTGAAAAACATGGGCGTCACCCGAGAGGTTGATTTATTCCCGTCATTATTGCTGGGCGCATCATCACTGACGCCTATTGAAGTGACACAGATGTATCAAACTTTGGCAGGGGACGGTTTTTTAACGCCGATAAAAGCCATCAGGGCGGTGGTGGCTGCCGACGGCAAACGTTTGCAAAGTTATCCGTTTACCGTCAGGCAGGCGGTTGATCCTTCCGCAACCTATATTGTCAATACCATGTTGCAGGAAGTGATGCACGAAGGCACAGGACATGCTGCGTATGATTCCTTCCCGAAAGACTACGGCCTGGTCGGTAAAACAGGCACCACCAATGATGCTAAAGACAGTTGGTTCGCCGGCTATACCGGCGATTATTTATCGGTAGTCTGGGTAGGTCGCGATGATAACAAACCCATCGGTTTAACAGGAGCGACCGGTGCTTTACCAATCTGGGTTTCGTTGATGCAGCAAATTTCAACTCAGCCGGTTAATTTAATCCCGCCGGATAATATCAAGATGGTCAGGGTTGATCCGAATAATGGTTTACTGGCGACTAAAGCCTGCGGCAGTGCCAAACAATACCCTTACATTGCCGGTTCTGTACCGACCGGTTATTCATCCTGCGGAAAAGCGCCGGTAGAGAAAACAGTGATAGAGCAGGATAAACCCTGGTTTAGCGATTTTTTTCCTGAATAATTTTCAGAACACTCTTATATGATTCACATGAATATGATTAACATGAATTTTTTGCGCGGAAGCCTGATCGCCTTATTACTTTTTAACAGTAGCGCAGGCTTTTCAGCAGGAGACAAACCGGTTCAGCAATTGAAGGCTTTTTTACAATCATCAAAGTCACTGACGGCTGATTTTAAACAGGTGTTGATTAATGAAGCCGGCAACCCCATGCAGTCCAGCACGGGGGTTTTTTATCTGCAAAGGCCGGGGAAATTCCGTTGGGATTATTTAAAGCCCTTTCAGCAACAGATAATCTCCAATGCCGGAAAAGTCTGGTTTTATGATACCGATCTGGAACAGGTCACGATAAAAAAACTGGATGAATCGGTAGGATCAACACCGGCTTTGTTATTGAGCGGCGATGTATCGCTGGAGGAAAATTACAACATGGAAGATCAGGGTGTTGACGGTGATTTGCAATGGATAAAACTGGTCCCTAAAAACCAGGAAAGCAGTTTTAAATACGTGCTGATCGGCCTTGATAAAGGTTCACTGGGCGGCATGGAACTGAGTGACAATTTCGGCCAGCTGACGCGCATTTATTTTTCCAATGTCAAACTGAATCCATTCATAAAACCCGGTCTGTTTGAATTTGAAACGCCCAAGGGCGCTGATGTTTTTTCTGAATAATTCATTCTAAGTAATTGGCGTCTTCCTGATATGTTCGAAGACTTGGGAAAACCTCTGGCCGACAGGATGCGGCCAAGAGTCATTGATGACTATGTCGGCCAACAGCATATCCTGAAACCCGGCAAACCCCTCTACGAAGCGATCGTATCTGGCCGCTTGCACTCTATGATATTTTGGGGGCCGCCCGGTACCGGTAAAACCACACTGGCGCGGCTCATTGCGCAACATTCCGATGCTGAATTCATGCCTATTTCCGCAGTGTTATCGGGTGTCAAGGAAATCCGCGCCGCTGTTACGGAGGCAAAAAAAATCCAGCTGGAACGACACAAGAGAACGGTCTTGTTTGTCGATGAAGTGCATCGCTTTAACAAATCGAAACAGGACGCTTTCCTGCCGCATGTCGAAGACGGTACGGTATATTTTGTCGGCGCCACCACTGAAAATCCCTCTTTTGCACTGAATAACGCATTGCTGTCTCGCGCCCGTGTCTATGTACTTAACTCATTAACTACCGAAGATTTACTGTCCGTACTGGAAAAAGCCTTAAACGATCAAGAGCGAGGTCTCGGCAGCTTCACTATTGAAATGACTGATGCTGTTAAATTGCAATTTGCCCGCGCCGCCGACGGCGATGCCAGAAGATTGCTGAATTTGCTGGATATTGCCGCCGAACTTGCCGCGTCCAAGCATAGCCGTTCAATTGATGAAGTAATAGCGCTGGAAGTGCTGTCCGGTGGCGTCAGGCGCTTTGATAACCAGGGTGAGGAATTTTATAACCAGATTTCGGCGTTGCACAAAGCGGTTCGCGGCAGCTCTCCCGATGGTGCTTTATATTGGCTATGCCGCATGATGGATGCAGGCTGCGATTTATCCTATTTAGCCAGACGAATCGTCAGAATGGCGTCGGAAGATATAGGCAATGCCGACCCCAGGGCCTTGCAGATTGCCATCAATGCCTGGGAAGCCCAAGAACGGCTGGGTAGCCCCGAAGGCGAATTGACCTTGGCGCAAGCCGTTGTGTACCTGGCCTGCGCGCCTAAAAGCAATGCCGTTTACATGGCTTACAATGCCGCGATGCGCGATGCCAAGCAAAGCGGCAGTTTGGGTGTGCCTGTGCATTTACGGAATGCGCCGACCAAGTTAATGAAATCACTGGATTACGGCAAGGAATACCGCTACGCCCATAATGAACCTGAAGCTTATGCGGCCGGTGAAAACTATTTTCCTGATGAGTTGACGGGAACACGTTATTACCAGCCGGTAGAGCGGGGTTTGGAAATAAAAATCGGCGAAAAGCTCCGGCATCTCCAGGAATTGGATAAGCGTTTTCAGGGCAAGGGTTAAGATGGATTTAAACCCGGAAGCGGCAATTCCTTTATGTAACAGCTACCTATAATTTTTAGAGCTGAATCTTATCCAGTAAAGTGAATAAACAACGATAATCAGCAAATAAACGATCATCGCGGTGAGAAATTCACTTGAGCTGTCTACCAAAGGCTCAATCATCGTAGGACTATTAAAGGTATTTACGGTAAAAATGGCATTCTCTGAAGTTCCCTGATCAAACGCTAATGTCATAACAGAGGGTGGTTGATGGTAATTATCGAGTTTCGATTTGTCTTGAATTTCAAGAGCAAAGGCGTTAAGCGGTAATAGTAATATGGCGATATAAATTAAAATTTTTTTAATGTTCATTACAGTCTCCGGCAGCTATAGGGGAAAAACCGACAACAAATATATCGAGTCGATACTATTATGCTAATTTTTAATTATGAAAACAATAGTTTTTTAGCTGCAAGCATTAAGAATACCCATGCCTGTGCGACAAATTCGAGTTTTACAGGTATCTTTGTCCATTCATATTGATGCCGATCTCTTAAGGTTTATATCATGGCTCCTTCTGCACGATTGTTTTTCGCCCTATGGCCTGATGAAGAAACCAGACAGGCGTTGGTGCGCTTGAGCGAATTGTTGCAAATAAGCCAATCCGGCCGGGCTAAGGAGTTCAAATGGACGCAGCCGCACAATCTTCATGTCACCCTAGTGTTTTTAGGTCAGGTTGAAGCTGCAACCGGGTTATTACTTAAGCAGGCTGTTGCCGGTATTGGCGCGACTCCTTTTGAATTGACGTTTGACCGGCTGAGTTACTGGAGTCAGCCCAAGGTGTTATGCCTGACTGCTCAGCAACCGGCTCAGGCAATCATGGAATTGGTAGCCGGGCTCAATGCCGCAGTCATCGGTTGCGGCCTCCAGCCTGATGCAAGACCTTATAGTCCCCACATTACCTTGGCCAGGCATGCCCGTTATTTGCCCGAAATAGCCATTGAGCCGCTTGTCTGGAGGGCCGAATCGTTTTGTCTTGTGGAGTCCTGCAGCGAAGCGGATGGTGTTTGTTACAGGGTGTTGCAGCAATGGCCGTTTATCAAGACTCCGGTTTAAGCGCTTTAACCTGACTGACGAAATAGCCTTGACCAAGGCGGGTTTCAACCAGATCACCGACAGCCAATTGTTCGGCAGAGCGGATGATGGCGCCCGAGGGTTGCTGTATAACCATCGCATAACCGCGGTTTAGCGTCGCCAACGGGCTGACTGCATGCAATGTCTGGCTGAAATTTAACAGGCGCAGGTTCTGTTGTTCCAGTTTGCGCCTGATCGCGGTAATCAGGCGCTTGCTCAAATACTGTTGCCGCTGTTGGTGATTGTTGATGATGACGGCGGGATTATGTTGCCAGAGTTTCGCCGTTTTTGTTTCAATCAGACTGTTGGCATGGCGAAGTTTGGCTTGTATGGCTTGGTTAAGCCGTAACTCGAGTTCATCAAGGCGCTGCGCATTTCTTGCCAGTTTTTGCCCCGGATGCTGCTGTTGCAGACGCCGGGTTAGCCAATCCAATGTTTGCTGTTTTTCAGCGAGTTTTCGCTGCAACTGTTGTTGCAGGCGTGATTCCAGGTAAATAAACCGGGATAGCCATTCCTGTTGGTCGGGCGTTGCTAGTTCAGCCGCTGCGGTTGGCGTTGCGGCCCGAAGGTCAGCGACAAAATCGCATATTGTAAAATCCGTTTCATGCCCGACTGCCGAGATAACTGGTATTTTGCTTGCTGCCACTGCTCTGGCAACGGTTTCTTCGTTAAATGCCCAGAGTTCTTCAATTG
>SXIP01000063.1 GCA_005772825.1 Methylococcaceae bacterium
CGCCATCGTCGATCAGATGCGCGCAAAATTCCAGAAGCGCCCCAGCGTCGATACCGAACAACCCAATATTCGTATTAATGTCTATCTGCATGGCGAAACCGCCCAGCTTAGCCTCGATCTTTCCGGCGAAAGCCTGCATCGCCGCGGCTATCGCGATATTAATATCAAAGCCCCGATGAAGGAAAATCTGGCCGCAGCAATGTTACTGCGTAGCGGATGGCCTGAAATCGCCAAACAGCAAGGTTCATTGATCGATCCGATGTGCGGGTCAGGCACGCTGCTGGTCGAAGGCGCGATGATCGCCGCCGACTATGCGCCGGGTTTGCTGCGTGACTATTTCGGCTTTATCGGCTGGAAAAAGCACCATGCCGGGTGCTGGCGAAAATTAATCGCCGAAGCCGGACAACGTAAAACAGCGGGGCTGGCGAAGTTGCCCGTTATCGTCGGTTTCGATCAGAACCGTCATACCATCAATGCCGCGCTGACGCATATCGCCAATGCCGGATTGCAAAATAAAATCCATGTTGAGCGCCGTGATATTGAAGATGCCGAACCGGCGGAAAGCTGGAAACCCGGACTGTTAATCTGTAACCCGCCCTACGGCGAACGCCTGGGCGATGAACAGGAAACCGCCGATTTATACAAAAAATTCGGTGAAGCGCTGAAAGCCCATTTTGTCGGCTGGAAAGCCGCTATCATTATCAGCAATCCCGAACTCGGCTTCCGCTTGGGGCTACGTTCACAAAAACCGGTTACGTTGTTCAACGGCGCACTGGAATGCAAATTATTGCGTCTGAACATTGACGAAAGCGCTTTCTTCATACCGAAGGCCCTTTCACAGCAAGAGCGTATCGCCCAGGTCACTGAAACCGCTGCCATCACAGAAGTCGATAGCGATCCCGGCGCCGAGATGTTCGCCAACCGACTCGAAAAAAACCTGAAAAAACTGTCTCGCTGGGCCAAACAGAACCACATCACCTGCTATCGCCTCTATGATGCGGACTTGCCGGAATACGCCGTCGCCATCGATATGTACCGGGGGGACAAGACCTGGATCAATGTACAGGAATACGAGCCGCCCAAAAGTATAGACCGGCACAAAGCCGATCAACGATTGGCCGGGCTATTGGCGGCCATACCGCGTGTGCTCGGCGTCAGTCGCGAGCAGGTATTTTTAAAAATTCGCCGCAAGCAGCGCAGCACCGACCAGTACGAAAAACACGGCGACCACGGGCATTTTCACAGCATTGAAGAAGGTGGCTGTCGATTATTGGTAAATTTTGAAGACTACCTGGACACCGGCCTGTTTCTCGATCACCGGCCTATCCGCCTGTTAATCCAGCGTCTGGCCAAAGGCAAACGTTTTTTAAACCTGTTCGCCTACACCGGCAGCGCAACGGTCCATGCCGCAGTGGGCGGCGCTCAAGCCACCACGACGGTCGATATGTCCAACACCTATATCAACTGGGCTAAAAACAACATGGCGTTGAATAAAACCGCCGGAGAACATGAATTTATCCAGGCCGACTGCCTGGAATGGCTTGCCAACGAAGCCGGGCAGCCTTATCGTAGACAGTATGATTTGATTTTTCTCGACCCGCCGACTTTTTCCAACTCAAAACGGATGGATGATGTGTTTGACATACAGCAAAACCATGTGTCTTTAATCAATAACGCCATAGCGCTGCTCGCGCCTGAAGGCGTTTTATATTTTTCCACCAACTTCAGGCGTTTTAAAATCGATACCGAAGCACTGTCTCCGTTACGCGTGGACGACATTAGCGCATCGACCATTCCTGAAGATTTTGCCCGTAACCCGAAAATTCATTATTGCTGGAGGATACAGAAATGATGCGCAGAGTTAAAATCCTGGTGTCCGGACGCGTTCAGGGCGTTTATTTTCGCGTCTTTACCCAAAACAAAGCCAAGCATTTCGCTGTCAAGGGCAGCGTTAAAAACCTCCCGGACGGCCGCGTGGAAATTATCGCCGAAGCCGAACACATCACGATAGACAAGTTTATCAAATGGTGCCATAAAGGCCCGATAACCGCGCGGGTCGATCATGTCGACATTATTGAACTGGAAGCGGATGAGGTGTTGACCGGGTTTGAAATAAGGTAAACTCTGTACCCTGCGGTGCATAAAGCGTATAAAGGAATCACCGGAACCGTCAGAGCGCGTTAGCGAGTCCCGGCAGAACGAGTGGCAGCATAACAAAACGACCGTTTGGAGGATCATCATCGATGATACACGCCCATGATAACGACTAAAGTCAACTCGATAAATCGACATCAATGGATTTCAGAAGCGGCATATTACAAAGCGGAAAGACGGGGATTCGAACCGGGTAATGAATTGGAGGATTGGCTGGAAGCCGAAACAGACTACTCGGTCATGCTGGTCGCCTTGTATATTTCCATCCTGGAGGAGGATGGGCCGATCACAACCTCAGGCCTGCAAGAATTGGCTACATTTATCGGTATTCAAAACCCTGAGCGTATTACTTCGGAACCCGATCTGGTGAGGGCCATTCAGCACGCCACCAATCAACGCCCCTGCTTCCGATCACCTGAAATCCCCGGCGTTTGCGACAGCGCGGACTGCCACTGGAAAAAGGAATGTCGAAAATTGATTTCAGCGTGGTATTAACCGTCAGCGCGCATTGTATTTTTATGACGGCAAATCTTTTCAATCCGCTGCGCATCGCTCACCATTGATGATTCCAGCAGGACCAATGTAGGTTAGAAAGTGCCCTACCCCGCTACTTAATTCATGCGCCCAATCAGTCATGACTTATTGGACCATGACAAAATTACCTGTTTAATCAAGTCATTTTTCGCATTCACTCTGTTCCGGCATAGCTACCGACGTAGCTGAATTCGGCAGATATTCTTTCAGGCTGTGCAAGGTCACTAATGCTTGCTCGTAGTCAAAGCTTTCAATTTGCAGTTGCAGGGTTTTTACCTCATCGCCCAACGCTGTTTGTAATAATGGGGCGGTGTTGCGGAACACAGCTTTTGCATCAATGTCACTGATTATCAACAAGGTTTCAAGTCTGTCCAGTGCAGTGCGCACATCATCCCAATTGAACTTCACCGGCATAATGACTGTATCAGCAACGGGCAAAGTACGGATAGCGTCGAGAAATTGCAATTGCTCTGCATCAAGTATGGCGAGATCATTCTCGATTATTTCATAACTACGCTTTTCCCGAATCGCCTGGTTGAATACAGTTGCGGCATGTTGTAGGCGGTAAGCACCCAGCGTTGCCGCCACGCCTTTGATAGTGTGGGACAGCAGATCAGCCTGCTGCGTATCGCCTGTCTCCAGACTTTGGCGCAGCTTCTTAATATCATCAACATGATGTCTCAGATACATCTGCAATAAAGCAATATATTTTTCCTCATCCCAGCGCATCACCTTCAAGCCGGTTTCAAAATCCAGGCAGGAGATCCCGCTCAGCAATTGGCGCAAATGGGTATCCCCTGTACTTACTGTCTTATCGGCTTTGAGGCGCTTCAAAGCCCGATTGGGCAGCCATTTAAGCAAGGCCGCAAACAGTGCTTCGGGATTAACGGGTTTGCCGACATGGTCATTCATGCCCGCTTCCAGACAGCGCTGCCGGTCTTCTCTGAAGGCATTAGCGGTCATCGCCAAAATAGGCACCGATTCTCTCCCCGGTAGAGCCCTGATCAGACCGGTCGCCTCCAGCCCATCGATGATCGGCATTTGCATATCCATCAGGATCAGGTCATAAGCGGTCTGCCCGGCTTTTGCCACTGCGACTGCGCCGTTTTCCGCCACGTCGACTTTAAAACCGACTTCCTGCAATAATTCCATAGCCACTTCCTGATTAATCGGATTATCTTCGCACAACAGCAGCCGCACATCCTGATAATCCCGGATCAGCGTCGTTTCAGCATTCGATACCGTCTTTACCGGTAATGATTCGAAGGATGGGGAAATCAGGCCCGCAATCGTGTTGTAAAGGGAGGACGCGGTAACCGGTTTAATCAGAACGGCATGAAATCCGGCCTGACGGGCGATTTCCAACAGGTCCGGTTCGTCGTAGGCAGTGACCAGCAGTCGTTTGGGATGACGGGACAGCGGCATATCACCAAGCTGTTTCGCCGTCTCGATACCGTCCAGATCCGGCATCCGCCAGTCCAGCACGATCAGGTCGAAGGGCTCGCCAGCGGCATCCGCCGCTGCAACAGCCGCCAATGCGGCACTTCCCGATTCGGCAACAGTAACGCGCATGTGCATGGTTTCCAGCAGGCGAGCCAATATTATACGTGCTTCCTCGCTGTCGTCCGCTACCAGTGCATGCTGGTTTTCCAGATGCATGTCCTGTTTTCGGATTCGCATAGATACGGTTTTTCCGAAACGCGCAGTCAACCAGAAGGTGCTGCCGGCCTGTGGCCGACTCATTGCGCCGACATCGCCGCCCATCAACCCGGCGAGACTTTTAGTAATGCTCAAGCCCAGTCCGGTGCCCCCGTAACGACGGGTTGTCGAACTGTCCGCCTGCTCGAAGGAACCGAACAAGCGGGGGATGTCGTCAGGGTCCATGCCGATACCGGTATCCTGAACCTCAAAGCGCATCAGCACGTCAAAGGCGCTTTCTTCAAGTATGCGGGTGCGTAAGACAATACTGCCCTGCATGGTGAATTTTACGGCGTTGCTGAGGTAATTCAACAAGGCCTGAACCAGGCGGGTCTGATCGCCATGCAGTTGGCCCGTCGACATCGGCTCGCTATCTATGATCAGTTCCAGGCCTTTCGCTTTTACTTTGTCCAGCACCAGGTCGGCAACCGTCTTCAGTGTCTGATCCAGTTCGAAATCGACGGCTTCCAGTGAGAGCTTGCCGGCTTCAATTTTGGCTATATCGAGAATATCGTTGATGAGAGCCAGTAAATGTTGTGCGGAATCGGCGATTTTTTGCAATTTGTCCTGTTGCCCGATATTGAGATCGCTCCGCTGCAACAAATAAGTCAGGCCGACAATGGCGTTCATCGGCGTCCTGATTTCATGACTCATATTCGCCAGAAATACGCTCTTGGCCAGGCTGGCCTGTTCGGCATCCTGCCGGGCTTTTTCCAGTTGCCGCGTCCGCTGCGTGACCATCTCTTCCAGATGCTCACGGTAACTTTCCAGCTCCTCGTGTATCCGTTTTTTCTCGGTGATGTCTTCCTTGATCGCCAGATAATGGCTGATGCGGCCGTCCGCTTGGCGTATCGGTGCGATGCGGGCGAACTCAAAATAGATTTCGCCGTTTTTTCGCTTATTACACAGCTCGCCGCTCCAGAGTTCCCCTCGGGTTAAGGTCGCCCACAGCTCGGCATAAGTTTCCTTGGGCGTTAATCCTGATTGCAGGATGCGCGGATTTTGATTAACCGCTTCGGCAAAGGTGTAGCCGGTTACTTTGGTAAAAGCCCGGTTGACATATTCAATCTGAGCGTCAATATCGGTAATTACAATGATTTCCGGGCTTTGTTCGACAGCCTGGGATAATTTGCGCAACTGGGCTTCATTGCGTTTCCGTTCGGTAATATCACGGGCGGAGGCGAACACACCGACGACGTTGTTTTCCGCATCGCGGTAAATGCTGGCGTTGTAAAGCACGTCGGTAATTCGGCCTGAGACATGGCGGATGGCTAAAGGATAATCCGTCACATAACCGTGAGAAAAAACCTGAGTGTAGCCTTCACGGGCCTGTGCGGGCTCGGTGAAATAATCACTGAAATCGCTGCCTATCAACCGGTCGCGGGCCAATCCCGTCACCTGTTCGGTCGCCTTGTTGACATCGGTGATTATACCCGCCGGACTGATTGTGACCAAAGGATCCAGGCTGGCTTCGAGCAGACTGCGGGCATACAGCGAGGCAGTGCGTAATTGCTGTACGGCCTGTTCCCGTTCGGCTTCATTCTGTTCAAGCGTAGCGACCATACGATTAAAATGGCTCGCCAGACGACCGATTTCATCATTGTACTTAAATTCCAGACGGAACTTGCGCTGCCCTTCAGCGACCCGTGTCACGCCGACCAATAACCGTCTTAACCCCCGCGTCATCGTAGTCACGACAATATCGACCGAAGCCAGGATGAAGATAATCGCCAGCAGCATAAACAAGCCCGCTTCATAGATCATCTGATGAACGACGGCAATCAGCTGTTCCCGCCCCACGCTGATCCTGGCCCAACCCAACAGGCGCTTTCCGGCCATGACCGGCGCCGCCACATCAACAGCACGTTTATTTTCGGACAGGACGACGGAATGCAAAGCGGCTTTCCGCAGGCTTAGGCTGGTTGCGTCCTGAAGATATTGACCAATATATTCGGGGCGGCTGTGCGCCAACACCCTACCGTCCGGCGTAACCAACATGGCATAGTTGATTCTTGGTCCTTGCGCTACCGACTGAATGACTTCCTGAAGCCCGACGAGATCATTCGCCATAACCCACGAGCCACTACTGACAGCCATGGTTTCCGCCAGCATGGTGGCGGCCTCGCGGTTTTGCTGGTGCAAAAAAACTTGTTGCCTGATAGTCAGGCTGACAAATATCGGTAAAATCAACAGGAGCTTTGCCGATGCAATGATGCTGATCAACTGGTAACGGATGGACAAGTTACGAAAACGTCGAAAGCAAGCAAACATGGTTTTATTCCTGTAAATGGCGCACGGTTTTGTCAAAATGCGCGATAAATTTGCGCACCGGGATATAGGTTTTCTCTGTCGCCGCTTCAAAATGTGAAAGCGGAATACGCGCCAGTATTTCCTTTCCTTGTTTGCTGTTTTGCAGATTAAACAACCTGTCAGCGACTTGTTTAAGTATTGCCTGAGGAAAATCATCATGCGCGATCAGGCTGTTATTCGGGAGCGATTGCGTCCGCCATCTAACGGTCAGTTGCGCGGCTTGTTCGGGATGGTCTTTTTCGAAGGCGCGCCAGGGCGGCGACCAAGTGGCGCCGGCGGCGGTGTTACCGAGATAAACGTTGATAATTGAAGATTCTTGCGAACCGACATAGCGTGACTGATACGCCGTTATCGGTAAACCATGATCGTGCAGAAATTGTTGCGGCAGCATCGTAGCTGCCAGCGCCGTTGCCGCCGGAAAGCTAATCGCTTTATCTTTCAGGTCGGCTATAGCGCGTATAGTGCTGTCTTTGCGCACCAATATAATGCCGTAAAAATTTTCATCATCGGCCATTTTTCCAAATACCCGATAGCCGTGTTTCAAGGCGTTAATGGTCTGGTAAGGGTTAGGCAAGGCCAGGTCGAAATGACCGGCATAGAGTTTTTTCTCGAATTCCTCGTAATTACGCGATGCTTCCAGCGTAAAGTGTGCATCCTCGACGAGGGTATTAAGTAGGTCGACCAGCGGCCCGTAGACTTCAAATAAACGCACCGGATTATGTACGGGAAGAACGCCCAGTATATAGTTGGCTTTAAACTCCGCCTGCAGAGGCCGATCAGCGTATTGGGGCTGGTAGCTTGCTTCGTCCGCCTGTTCACAGCCGCCAAGCAGCAGCAAACAGGCCGGCAACAGTGCGTAGCCGATCAGGCGCCGGGCCTGTTGAAAGTATGCCGAATACCTATTCATTGACGGCTTCGTCGTGGTAACGCCGAGTAATTTCTGTAAACTCGTCAAAACAATTCATAAACGCGTCCACCACATCGGGATCAAAATGGCAACCGCGCCCTTCAACAATAATTCTCTTTGCTTCAGCAAATGACGTCGCAGTTTTATAGATACGGACCGTCACCAAGGCATCAAATACATCGGCGAGCGCCATCAGGCGGGCGGACAGCGGGATGACCTCGCCCGCCAGCTGGTTTGGGTAACCTGAACCATCCCACTTTTCATGGTGATAAGCGGCGATTTCCTGTGCCACATAAAGAAAATCAAGGGCCGGCAGGTGGGCTGTATTTTTAGACAGCTCATGGTGTTTAAGCGTCCGCTGAATGGCTTTCCCGATAGCTTCGCCGCCGAGACGGGCGTGCGTCTTCATAATTTCAAACTCTTCCGCAGTGAGCTTGCCCGGTTTAAGCAAGATATGGTCGGGAATGCCGATCTTGCCGATGTCATGCAAAGGCGCGGCATTAACAATCATCGCCAGTCGGGCGTCAATCAGCTCTTGTGCATAACGGGCATGGCTTTGTTGCAACCGCTTACCTAAAATATTGACATAGGCCTGGGTGCGAAAAATATGATTACCGGTATCGGTATCACGCGTTTCCGCGAGCCCCGCCAACGCGCATAAGCTGGCATCCTGAATCAAGTGATTATCGTACATGCGCCGGGTGATTTCATCTTCCAGTAAGGCGTTCTGGTTAACCAGCCAATCGCCGAAATGCTTGAGTTCCAGACGGCTGCGCACCCGCGCCAGCAACACAATGGGTTTGACCGGTTTGGCGATATAATCAACCGCCCCCATTTTAAAACCGCGTTCTTCATCTTGTTCCGCACCTAAAGCGGTTACAAAAATAACGGGAATATTTGCGGTGTCGGGATTTTCTTTCAAACTTTCGAATACCTGATAGCCGTCCATGTCGGGCATCATGACATCAAGCAGTATCAAGTCCGGTTGATGCGCGATAGCGGCGGCCCGAAGCGCCGTTATGCCGGAATTAGCCACCCTAACCCGGTAAAACGGGCGCAACAATTCACCAATAACGGTCAGGTTTTCAGGCTGGTCATCGACAACCAGAATAGTGCTGTCGGGAACATAGCCACGTCTTTCTAAGAACGAATTGTTTAACGCCATTAATGATTCCTGCAATTAGAAAAATTATTCAGACCAGCGATGCCAACATGCCGGATAAGTTCCTATAGTGAGCGTAGCGATGAGTTAACGCAGCGCCGGCGCTCGAAATGTAAACGCCGGTTAAACCGATGTTGGCAGCCTGCATAGTTTACTCCGGCACAACAACTCAAGCCATCGGAAGTGACTATGCACTTTGGAGAGAGGTCGTTAGCCCATTGCTATTTAAGCCCTTAGCACATACAATCATTTTAAACACTTGTTTAAAGCTATCGTTAGAATGATCGAATCAACCGCCAACGAACCTGCATTTGACCGCTTGCTGCAAAAAGCCGTAGAAGTCTTCGCCGAATACGGCTTTCGCGATGCGACGGTGCGGGAAATTTGCAGCCGGGCCAATGTCAACGTGGCGTCCGTCAATTACTATTTCCGCAGCAAGGAAGCGCTTTACAACCAGGCGGTCGCGTTCGCCTTCCGGGAAGTAAACCGGCTGTATCCGCAGAATGCCGCGCTGGACACAAGCTTGCCGCCGGAACAGAGGCTGGGTTTATTTATCGATAATTTTCTGCATAAATTGCTCGACGACAGCCATTTGGGCCTGCACAGTAAACTGATTACCCGCGAAATCAGCGACCCGACCAGTGCATTGGATGAGGTTATAGCAAGCAGCATTGCTCCCCAATGTGCGTTGCTGGAAGAAATTATCATGCTTGTTCTGGGTGCTCACGTTGATACAGGGGAAGCGGAAAATAAAAACTCATTTGTATCCAACCCTCTCCCCAGCCCTCTC
>SXIP01000064.1 GCA_005772825.1 Methylococcaceae bacterium
CACCAGGCGCGACCGGTCCTGCGGGTACACCAGGCGCGACGGGTCCGGCGGGTACACCAGGCGCGACGGGTCCGGCGGGTACACCAGGCGCGACCGGACCGGCGGGTACACCAGGCGCGACCGGTCCTGCGGGTACACCAGGCGCGACGGGTCAGGCGGGTACACCAGGCGCGACGGGTCCGGCGGGTACACCAGGCGCGACCGGTCCGGCGGGTGCGCCAGGCGCAACTGGACCAGCGGGTACACCAGGCGCGACCGGTCCGGCGGGTGCTACCGGAGCGACGGGCCCGGGTACGATTTGGGCATCAACAGCCTCGGTTAGTATAGATAATACCGGTGTCCTGGAGTATTACGGTATGTATTTATTCAATGCTTCTGCCCCTAGTAATACACAGGTTAATCATCAATTAGAGTTACCTGTCGGTTGTACAATGGGTAATTTTAGAGCCTCGGTGACAACCGCTCCCAATAACGGCGCCGGTACACAGACCTGGACACTTGGTATTATGAACGCTGCGAGCTCTGTAATTAGTTGTAATATCTCGGAGAACGCCACGTCCTGTACAAGCGCAACAACCAGCGTTGCTGCTGCCGGGAATTTGATAACCTTTTACTATCAAGCTACTTCCGGTACACCTGTCACAGCTCCTGGTGTTATACGGTGGAGCGCTACCTGTCTTTAATTTCATCTGCAAATGCCTGCTTGTCTGCTGTTTGGCAATCGGGCATTTGTTTCGAGCCGGATAGCCGGACAGGGGGTATTTAACATACGCCCTATAAATCATGCATTCGGCGGGTGTCGTCGAGTCCGGCTCGGGAAGCAGGAAGGTCCCTTGTGTTAAGGCGTATTGCAGTAAAGCCGCGCGGATGCACCGCCGCCGCGCGGTGGTTGTCGAAATTGGCGGCTCTATCCATTTAAATAAGGTAAATAACTATGGAACCATTTATCGGTGAAATTATCATGTTTGGCGGTAATTTTGCGCCAAAAGGTTGGGCTTTATGCAACGGACAATTATTGTCCATTGCGCAAAACACCGCACTGTTCTCGATTCTAGGCACAACTTACGGCGGCAACGGACAAACCACGTTCGCCCTGCCCGACTTGCAGGGGCGGGTGCCGGTGCATCCGGGAACAGGCCCTGGTTTAAGTACTTATGTACTTGGTGAGGTCAGCGGTACGGAAAATGTTACCCTGAATATAAACCAGATACCTGGACACAATCATCAGTTGCTGGCAAATTCGGGAAACGGCGGTTCTCTATCGCCCAGCAACAATTTTCCGGCCATAGTAACTGATCTGGGTGGCGAACAGCTTAACGCCTATAATGCTACCGCCAACGCTACAATGGCTCCAGGAGCTGTCACCCCTACTGGAGGCAGTCAGCCGCATAATAATATGCAGCCCTTTCTGTGTGTGAATTTCATTATTGCTACGGAAGGTGTTTTTCCATCAAGAAATTAGCCTATATTTATTAACAAACCGTGAGGACATGCCGCCGCCGCCCGGTTTTCGTCGAATTGGCGGTTCCAATCTACAACTTGAGAGGTAACACACTATGTCTGAAGCATTTATCGGTGAAATTATCATGTTCGGCGGCAATTTTGCGCCACGCAATTGGGCTTTTTGCAATGGACAACTGATGCCCATTTCGCAAAATACGGCTCTGTTCTCGATACTCGGTACTACTTACGGCGGCGACGGACAAGTCACATTCGCGCTGCCTGATCTGCGAGGTCGGGTTCCTGTTCATCCAGGACAGGGGCCGGGTTTGAGTAATTATGTGCTCGGTGAAGTGAGCGGTACGGAAACGGTGACACTGCTCACGTCGGAAATGCCTGCCCATAACCACCTGTTGACGGCTAATTCAAGTGTCAACGGCTCTCCATCGCCCAGCAACAATTTTTCTGCCATAGTAACTGATCTGGGTGGCGAACAGCTTAACGCCTATAACCCCACTGCCAACGCTACAATGGCGCCAAACGCAATTACCCCCACCGGCGGCAATCTACCGCATAATAATATGCAGCCATTTTTGTGTGTAAATTTCATCATTTGCTTATACGGCATTTTCCCCTCCAGAAACTAGCTGATGGTTTCCCGAAGCCCAACCTTAGCGTGCTGACAAGCGCTAAGGTTGGGCTTTTTATTGTGCCGGTTGCAATCCGGCTCTGATCCTTACTACCGGGGTTTATCTGAAAGAGGTTTTCATCTTGTCCTTGTTAAAATCAATCCCGCATTTGGCAATGCGGTTTTGAAAAAGGTACAATGAAAATTGTTAAAAATCCGGGGAATCTATACAGCCATGACCGATAGCCATCATACTCTTAACAGGCAATCAAAAACGCCTTTTACAGGAAGATACCCTGATAGCAACAATCAGCGTATTTATTCATTAGCGTTCGATTGCCAAGGACAGTCATGAATGCCCGACAGCATGTTCAACACCTGCTCGATTTTATTGATGCCAGCCCCAGTCCTTGGCATGCCGTTAGCCGTGTTGCAGACCGGCTGTCGGTATTGCAATTTATTCGTTTGGATGAAAAGCTCCCCTGGAACTTGCAGCCGGGTGGACGCTATTTTGTCGTTCGTGACGATTCTTCTATCATCGTATTTGTGCAGGGTCAAAAGCCCTTGGTTGAAACCGGCTTCAGAATTATCGGCGCGCATACCGATTCTCCCGGTTTAAGGATCAAGCCGAATCCGGCGTCTGTTATCGATGGTTTTTTACGTTTGAATGTTGAGGTTTACGGCTCGCCGATTCTCGCCACTTTTACCGACCGCGACTTGAGCCTCGCCGGACGGGTCAGTTATAAAAACGTTCAAGGCCATATCGCCAATCGGTTGGTGAAATTCGACCGGGCTTTGTTGCGCTTGCCCAATTTGGCAATCCACATGAACCGAGGTGTCAATGAAGATGGCTTGAAGCTGCATAAACAGAACGAATTGCCTTTACTGTTGACACGTTGTTCCGAACAACAATTGCCCGCGCAGGCTTTTTATGCGCTCTTGCAACAGCAGGCGGGGCTTGACGATACGCAGATTTTAGCCTGGGATTTAGCCGTCTATGATACCCAGTGCGGCAGTTTCTGGGGAGCGGAAAGCGAATTTTATGCTGATAGCCGGCTCGATAACCTGGCATCCTGTCACGCCGCTTTGTCAGCCTTGCTCGATCCATTGGTCTTGCAGTCCGATGCAACGCTGGTTTGCGCATTTTTTGACCATGAAGAAATCGGCAGTGAGAGCAGCAAAGGCGCCGGCGGCAGCTTTTTACCCGACGTTTTGCAACGCATCGCCTTTGCCGGTGAAATTCATAAAGACGACTGGCATCGCGCCTTGGCGAAAAGCTTTATGATCAGCGCCGATATGGCGCATGCCTATCAACCGAACTTCCCTAATGCCTACGATCCTGATCATAAGGTTTTTGTCAATAGTGGTCCGGTGCTTAAAGTTAATGCCAATCATCGTTACAGTTCGGAGAGCGTTTCCGAGGCGTTTTTTGGTGCCTGGTGCGGAGAGGCGGGTGTTCCGTATCAGAAATATTCGCATCGCAGTGATTTGCCTTGCGGCAGCACTATCGGACCGATAACGTCGGCCAAACTGGGCATTCAATCGGTCGATGTCGGCAATCCGCTTTGGGCCATGCACAGTATCAGGGAGAGTGCCGGCGTGCTGGATCATGAATACATGATACGCGTGATGAAAATATTTTTGCTGAACGCGAACTTGAACTATAGTAGAAGCTAATTTCGTTGATAGAGGGAGGTTGTCATGCCCGCGATAAATAGCCGGACAGGAGGTGTTGTGCATACTATTTGCTTTAGGAAAAGCGCGAATGATTTATTCTGCTTCACTTCTCGCAGTCATGTTGTCGTTTCAGGGTGGATAAGCGAAGTGCATTCCTCAATGCGCCTGAACAAATGGATACACTTCGCTTATCCATCCTGCAATATCAGTCGGTCATATCCTGAAAATTCCGCTATTTCGGCGTATTTACTGATAAGAACGGGTCCGGCGCATTTTGCTCTATGTGATTACAGGCATACTGAAAAATGAAAATCGCCCGCTTCTTCTGGAGTTTTCTCAGTGTCGGCTATTTGTTTTCCCAGTTGACTTGCGCCGATGAGTCTTCCATTGAATATAAAATAAAAGCCGGTTATTTATACAATTTCACCAAATTTGTAACCTGGCCGGAAGACAATGACAAGTCCTTTAATCTTTGTATTTTGGGCGATGATCCTTTTGCCGATTTAATTGATCCCATCGAACAGCGAACGGCATTTGGACGACCGATTAAACTGTTCAGGCTGGATAAAATAGAAAAGGGACTGCACTGTCATATTCTGTTTACCAGCGCCTCGGTTCAGGCGGGCTTTTTCAGTAAAAATACGCTTTTTATTCAGGATGTTGATAAAACTTTAACGGTCGGCGACGGTAAGGAGTTTGCCTCCCAGGGCGGCATGATTGGCTTTGTTAACCGACAGGGCAAAATAAAATTACAAATTAATCTCACGGCAATCAAACAGAGCACCTTGAAGGTCAGTGCAAAATTATTGGAAGTTGCCGAGCTCGTTGAGGACGACAAACATGATTAGGATGATCCGTAACTTGTCAATACAGCGAAAGCTATTGTTGATCCTGGTCTTTTCAAGCGTCACATCGTTACTCTTTGCCGGATTGTTTCTGGTGATTCTTGAAATTTCAGAGTTTCAAAAAAATACCCGCGACGACCTGTCAACGCTGGCGGCCATTATAGGAAATCGCAGTACAGCGGCATTAATGTTTCAAGACCTGGATTTGGCTAATGAGAACCTTGCCGTGCTTAATACCCGGACAGACGTACAAGCGGCGTGTCTTTATGACGCACGAGGCGCTGTTTTTACGCAACTGTTGAAAAACAGTCCTGAAAAGTGGGCCTGTCCCGTGTCCGTCAGTGATCAAAGCACTCGATTCGATAATAATTATTTGTTTGTTGTTGAATCGATCATTGTCGATAAAGAGCGACAGGGTACCGTTTTCATTTTTGCCGATGTCGGTCCGGCTTATTGGCGAAAAATACAATTTACCGGGTTGATATTCGCCGTATTGGTAGGAGTGTCGATAATGACGTTTTTCTTATCAACACCGTTGTTAAGACTTATCTCGTCGCCGATAAGAAAACTGGTAAAAACGGTTAAAGCGATCAGTGATACCAAGAATTATGCCTTACGCGCCGTTAAGGTCCACAATGATGAGTTGGGAGTTCTGGTTGACGCCTTTAATGATTTAATTGATACGGTGGATACGCAAAACCAGGCGTTGACCCGCGCAAAAGATCGATATCTGGCGCTTTTTGACGATAATCCGACGATGGTTTTTAATCTGGTAAATCCTAAGCTGCCGGATGCCGGTCGTATCTTGTCTGTTAATCGTACCGGGGCCAAACAACTGGGTTTGACGGTTGAAACATTGCAGGGTTGTTCAATTTTTGATTATGTTTACCCGAGCGATTTGCCCATCCTGCATGATTTGTTTGAGTATTGCCAGGCGAGTCCTTTTCTGGTGCATAAGCAGGAAATCAGGCAAATGTGTCAGGACGGACGCATCATCTGGGTCAGGGCTACCGCAAGACTGGTTGAAAACGAGCAGCAACAAGGCAGTTTATTGCTGGTTTGCGAAGATGTAACCGAGGCTCGCTTGCTCAGTGAGAAGGTTGCCTATCAGGCCAGTCATGACGCCCTGACCGGTTTGGCTAACCGCAGTGAGTTTGACCGGTATGTTAAAAATGCGATAACCCTGGCATTTACCGATAATTCGGAACACGCCTTGTGTTATCTGGACCTTGATCAGTTTAAAGTGGTTAACGACACCTGCGGGCATCTGGCCGGGGATGAGTTGCTCAGGCAGATAGGTGACTTATTGAGGAAGCATGTGCGACAGTATGATTTTGTCGCGCGTCTTGGCGGTGACGAATTTGGCGTGTTGATGTATAACTGTACGCTTCGTCAGGCATCGTTAGCTTGTGAAAAATTACGTGATGTTGTCAGGGATTTTCGTTTTGCCTGGGAAGACAGAAGTTTTACCATTGGCGTCAGCATCGGCGTTTCCTCGATAAACAAGAAAAGCCGCAACGCCGTTAATCTGCTCAAAGAGGCCGACGCCGCCTGCTATGCAGCAAAGGATAAGGGCCGAAACCGGGTTCATGTGTTTAGTCCCGATGACGAAGAATTAGCGTTGCGGCACGGAGAAATGCAATGGGTAACAAAAATTCAGCAGGGCCTGGAAAATAATCAGTTTTGTCTTTACGGCCAACCGATAGTGCCGCTGTCGAAACATGAGGAAGGCCTGCATTTTGAAACCCTGGTTCGTTATCGTAACGAAAACGGACAACTGATTCCTCCCGGCGCATTTTTGCCGGCAGCCGAGCGTTATAATCTGGCGTCTGCAATAGACAGATGGGTGATAAGCCATTTGTTTGAGTGGATTGCCAATAGGCCGGATTTCCAGGATCAGTTATCGATTTGTTCCATTAATCTTTCCGGGCTGTCATTGTCCGATGAAACCATGCTTGACTTTATTTCCGAACAGTTCAGCTTATGGGCGATTCCGACACACAAAATCTGTTTTGAGATAACGGAAACAGCGGCTATCGCCAATTTATCCTATGCGACGAAATTTATTAACCAGCTAAGGTCGCGTGGCTGCTTATTTTCTCTGGATGATTTTGGCAGTGGTTTGTCTTCTTTTGCTTATTTAAAAAACCTGCCTGTCGATTTTCTTAAAATTGACGGCTTGTTTGTCAAGGATATTCTTGATGATAAGGTTGACTTGGCTATGGTGAAATCAATTAACGAAGTCGGTCATATCATGGGTAAAAAAACAGTCGCCGAGTTTGTCGAAAATGAAAAAATCTTTAATTTGCTTCATGAGTTGGGTGTGGATTATGCACAAGGCTATGGAATATCCAAACCGGTCCTGCTTGATGAACTAACGCACTTAACTCCATTTTTTTTGGTGCCCAAATGAAAGTCAAATTTGTAAGCCCTGTTAGGTATTTGGTCTTGATTGTCTGCTTTGGTTCTGATCATGCCATCGCCGAAAAAGCCGAAGTGGAGGATTATTTCGCCATGTCGCCTGCTGAATTGGCTGCGACGCCCGTTACGATTGCTACCGGAACGCCAAAACCGATGTATCAGTCTGCTGCGGTTACCAGCGTTATTACGGCCGATCAAATTAAATCGATGGGTGCTACCGAACTGCATGAGGTGCTGGAAACGGTGCCGGGAGTTCATGCCGCTCTCCGGCAAGATACTTATGACTATAGCTACAGCTTCCGAGGCATCCGTAATACGCAAAACTCTGAAGTTTTGATGCTGGTAAACGGCACCCGTATTACTATGCCTTATGACGGCACGTTAATGACGGGTACGGAACTGCCCATCGAGGCTATACAGCGTGTCGAGGTTATCCGGGGGCCGGGATCCGCACTGTACGGCGCGGATGCGTTTGCCGGCGTTATCAATATCATCACTAAAAAAGCCAAGGATATTAACGGTGCAGCTCTGGGCGTTCGAGCGGGCGATCATGACACGCAGAGTGGCTGGGGCCAGGTTAGCGGTCAGTGGGCCGGTTGGGACGTGGCGACCAGTCTGCAATATCAGCATACCAACGGCGATAACGGGCGTATAATGCATGCCGATGTTCAAACCGGTATTGATAGTGCGCTTGGAACTCAGGCCTCTCATGCACCGGGGTCTCTGAATACGCGCTATGAAACGCTCAATGGCCATCTTAATCTGCAGCGCAAGCATTGGGACATTGGCTTCTGGGCTTTTAATTCGATTAACTCGGGGCTTCGTGCGGGCGCTGCCGGTGCATTGGATCCAAACGGCAGTGCCGATGGTGAACAATATTTAGGCGATGTACGCTTTTCCACAGAAGACTGGTCGGATGACTGGGAGCTGATGGCTCATGCCAGTTACCTACAGTCTGATTTTCAAGTTCAAGCACAGATATTCCCGACTAGCGCTAAGTTACCTATCGGTGCTGATGGCAATATTAATTTCTCTCTCCCCAATTCATTAGTTTTATTTCCTAATGGAATTAATGCTGATATAGGTCGGGTCCAGAAGATTCCTTCAATTGAGTTGAGTTCGATCTACAAGGGCTGGGATAATCATCTGTTACGCTTTAGCACCGGTTTTCGGTATGAACAATTTAGTGCAAGCGAGAGTAAAAATTACGGGCCTGGGGTAATAGACGGGACAAAACTTCTGCCGCCACCTGCGATTAATGTTATAGACGGCACATTAACAAATGTAACGGGTACACCTTTTGTCTATTTGCCGGATATTGATCGAACCATCTGGTCCTTGGTAGGACAGGATGAATGGCAGATCGCTACTGATTGGCATCTGACTGCCGGTATACGATATGACGATTATTCCGATTTTGGCGGAACCGTCAATCCGCGTGTTGCGCTGGTTTGGGATATTAATAAACAACTTACCAGCAAGCTATTGTATGGCAGGGCGTTTCGAGCGCCGAATTTTGAGGAGCAGCGCGTTCAGAATAATCCGGTCGTGCGGGGCAATCAAAATTTAAAGCCTGAAACTATCAATACTTATGAATGGGCTTGGGATTACCGTCCGTCTTCCTCACTGAGAACCGCTGTCAATATGTATTATTATCAAATAAACAACCTGATATCGGCGGTGCTGGATCCCGCTATAGGCGCTAACGTTTATCAAAATAGCGGTGATCAAAACGGCTATGGAAGCGAGTTTGAATTTAACTGGCAATTTGCCGAACAATGGAATCTAAAGGGTAATTACGCTTGGCAACATGCCATTAACGAAGTAACCGATAAACCGGTGACCGGTGTGCCCGAACATCATGTATATGCCGCTTTTCAGTGGCAATTTATGCCGAACTGGCAATTTCAGCCACAGATTAACTGGATAGGTGGGAGTACTCGTTTGCCCGGTGATAACCGGAAATTGGGTGATTATGAAACGATCGACTTTACCCTGCGTGGCATGAAACTGTTTGGGCACCTTAATCTGTCTGCTTCTTTACGCAATGCCTTCGATACCACTTATTATGCACCGGCTGCTCTTCAATTGCCTCAAAATTTGCCTATGCCGGGAAGAAGTTTTTATCTTGAGGCATCGGTTAATTTTTGATGCCCAATCACTCGCGTAATCGACTTATAGCCCTTCCATAAGGGAAAATTACTACTTAGAGAGTAGTAGACGATGTGGTGGGCTTTAGTAGTTCCTCGACTGATGTATGCTGACTGGCTGAGTGGCTGACTCGCTTATCAATAAGTTTGGTTGGCCAAAATCTCCCTTTATTGGTAAGCATATCCCAAATTTCCAAGTCTTTTTTTGCTACTCCATCAAGTAGATCACTTACTTTTATCACACTAGGCCACCGTTCTCCATGATAGTTTGTCAATGGTCCAATCTTGGTAAAATTGATATTCCAGGCTGATGATACAAAACGTAGCAACGACGGCTCTATAGTGGCATATAAATAGTGAACATCGTTTTCATAGCTTGCTCTAATGAAACAAGCTATTAAAGCAAGAGTAAGGTGGGGGAAGGTCCGGCGTTCTTCTTGCGTAGAGAAATTCTGCCAATCAGAACCGGCAGATGCTAAGGTTTGTGTTTCATTTTTTCTTTTTTTAAACGTTTTCGATACGCAAAAGCGTGATATTTCTGCCAAGTGTGCACGATTAATCGTCCGTAATACTGCCAAATTATCAATCTCACAATGTAGTTCAAGTGGAAATAGCTTTTCCAGTTTATTGACGTCAGGTAGGATCAGGCGAGTTGTCGCAGCATACTCTCCAGACTTGCGGTGACGAATCAGGTAATGGATCGAACGCTGGTCAAAGCTATCAAATTCGAGTTGATCAGGGAATTGATTGGGAGATTCGAAGTTATTTTCAATGCAATATACTTGATAACGGAGCTTGTATACTTCATTTTTGAGATCATTGGAAATTGCAGGCACCATCTCAAAATATTCATTAAAAACATCAATAAGTGTATTGTTAGCCAAGTGATAGTCTCATAAATTAAGTTGATAGATGGGTACTAACTGATTTCTCAAGCGGCACAGGGGTTGTAACACCTCGTCCAGAAGATTTTGATGCTTCCGCTATCTTCGAATTCTACAAGAAACTACCTGATTACAAAGATGTAAAGATCGCAAGCTTTCCATTAGCTCTGGGCTTCGGAACAACGCAATTTGAGCTTTAGCTGAAGTATCTTACTAATCAGGAGAAACTTTGCGCAAATGGCAACATACTCAGAGTATGGTTTTAGGCCGGCGTTATTTCATCCGTCAAATCAGGTGAGTAAAGATACCATGCTAAACTCCCAAACAAAAACAAAGTTTTGTTTACTGAGATATACTTGATAAACAGGCGCTTGAATCTTGTTGCTTTAACAAGCTGAATGCCCGAATCATATAACGTCGCACTACCAAAGACAGATCCATGATTGAACAAAAAACACTACCCGCGCTGTTAAAAACCCAGGCAACAGAAAAGCCGCAAGCCGTTGCTCAGTGGATTCACGTTAGTGAAGCCAGTTGGTTAGCGATAACTTTTCATGAGTTCTATCAGGAAGTTGTTGATTTAGGATGGAAATTAATCGCTCTGGGCATTAACAAGGGCGATGCCGTTGCCATTATGGCGAAAACCGGTCGTCAATGGGAATTGCTTCATCAGGCTGTTTTGGCTTTGGGCGCTATTGTTGTCGGCATTGATCCCGGCGAGAAATCCGAGCAGCTGCAAGAAATCGTAACAGTGGCCGGGATTCAAGTGCTGGTTACTGATAGCTTGGAGCGGATCGACAAATTCAGCGAAGACATAAAAACGCAGTTTAAAGTGATTGTCACTTTTGATGAGAGGTCTGTCGACAGCGACAGTATGGAATCGATATTTATCGATATTCCCAAAAGACGGACAGGCGAACTGAAGAATCCCCCGCTACCCGATGTTGTGCTTGCTGACGATATTGCAACCATCATTTTTACTTCCGGAACAACCGGTAAGCCGAAGGGTATTACCTATCGACACGATCAAATGCTAGCGGCTATCTATGCGATTTTGGAAACCTATCCCGAGCTTAGCCAATCGCCTTGCCGTTTGGTGTGTTGGATGCCGCTTTCCAGCCTGTTTCAGCGCATGCTTAATTTATGGGCTATCGCCTGTGGCGCCGAAGTGTACTTCGTTGAACAGCCGCAAAAAATTATTGAATATCTGCCGCAAATTAACCCGCACATATTTTTTGCCGTGCCCAGGTTTTATGAAAAACTTTATCAGGATTTCGAAAGCAAGCTGGGTCGACAATCGAAACCCGTTGTAAAGCTGCTGCAATATTGTTTGGCCGCGGGCGAAAGCCAGTCACTGAGCGGCAAGTTAGCCAGAAAAATTAATTATTACTTGTTCAAGCCGTTCAGGGCCGTACTGGGCAGCAATATTCGCTATATGGTCAGCGGTTCCGCGCCCATGCGGTTAAGATTGTTGAAGCGTTTTGATGCGATGGGCTTATTGATTCTGGAGGCTTACGGATTGAGCGAAAACATAGTGCCTGTTGCAGCCAATCGACCTACAGATTACCGGTTTGGGTTTGTTGGAAAACCCTTGAAAGGTAATACTATCATGCTGGCCGAAGACGGTGAGTTATTGGTCAAGGGCTTGGGTGTTTTTAGCGGCTATCTGGCGGACCGTCAGCCTGATCATAGTCTGAGCGCGGATGGTTATTTAGCGAGCGGTGATTATGCGGAAATTGATTCACAAGGTTTTATCCGTCTGACCGGGCGTAAATCAGAAGTGTTTAAAACGTCGACAGGCCGAAAAATAGCCCCTGTTGGTATTGAAGCACTGCTTCAGCATGTCGCTACGGTTGATCACGCCGTTGTTTTTGGTGAAAGCAAGAAGTGCCTGATTGGTCTGGTTACGGTCGGTAGTTCGCGGCCTGTCGAGCAAACAGAAACAATCAGGTATGCACAGCAATTGGCGACAGACTTGGCGCAATGTGTATCGGATTTGCCCGAATATCAGCGGCCTGCTGCGGTGATCTTGAGTTTTAAAAGCCTTTCGGTTGAACAACAAGAATTGACGGCGAACCTCAAGCTTCGGCGCAGGGTTATTCAACAGCGTTATGGGCTATGGATCGATGAGCTCTATAAGCTCTTGGACGAACCTGAATCCGATATTCATCGTCAGCCCCTGTGGGTTGATCGGGAAATTATGTTGTTAAAAATTGCTGATTAGCAAGGTGCTTCAGCCAATTCCAAGACCGTCGTGCCGGCAGTAATTGCCGGTATGACATTCTAATCGTAACTCATGCACCGGGACTGAGTCGGTACATTTTTAAAATAAAATCGTGATCAAGGCGTTTTAATGGCAAAAAATTATTTCGTGACGGGTGCAACCGGTGTTATCGGTAGTGCGCTGGTACCCTTGCTACTGGAGGATCAAAATAGCCGCGTCTGGATGCTCATGCGGGCAGATTCCAGTGAGCATTTGGAAAAGCGCCTGGAAGAGCTCATCGCTTTTTGGGGGATGAATGATTCACAAGCGCAAGATGTCAGCCTTAGAATTATTCCCTTGCTGGGTGATGTTGATGAAAGCCGCTTTGCTTTATCCGATGAAGTTTATGCAGATATTGCCGAAAGGTGTACTCATATTATTCATTGTGCCGGTGTGGTAAGAATGACTTTGCCGCTGGAAGCTGCTCGAAGACATGCGCCGGGCTCGGCGAAAAACATCGTTGAACTCGCTCTGGCCTGCCAACCGTCGGGTTTATTGCAAAAAATTGAATATGTAAGCACTGTCGGCGTGGCCGGCAGGATGCGGGAGCTATTGCCGGAAACCTGGATCACCCAAGAGAGGGAATTCCATACTACTTATGAACAGGCCAAGGCCGAAGCCGAGGATTATTTACGCGAACAAATGGAGCGGTACGGCTTGCCCGTTACCTTGCACCGGCCCAGCATGGTGGTGGCTGATTCCAAAACGGGCAAAGTTATTCGTTTTCAGGTTTTTTATTCTTTTTGTGAATTTATATCAGGGTGCCGGACATTTGGCATTTTGCCTTATTTAGACGATTGGTTTCTCGATACCGTCCCCGTTGACTATGTCGCACAAGTGATTAAATGGAGTTCGGAGCAAGGTGAAAGCAGCGTCGGCAAAATTTTGCATACTTGCTCAGGGCCGGATTTCTCGATGCCCTTAACGGAAGTTCAGAAGACGGTTAGAAGGCTGATGAAAAATCACGGTATTAAATTGCCGTTAATTCTTCATATTCCATTGGTTATTTATAGCCCTCTGTTAAAGCTGGTTAAACCTTTATTACAGAAAAAAATGTGGCGCAGGTTACTGCCCATTTTTGCAGATTATTTGAAACATACGCATTTGTTTGATAATAAAAATACCCTTGCCTATCTTAAAGAAAACTCGGGGCCGGAATTACCCCTGTTAAACGATCATCTCGAAAAAGTGATTAGTGTTTATTTAAGCACCAAGCCATTTACATAGAGCCGTTTTATAGTCGTTGGATTTGCCGGTTATTTATTTGCTGGGTCAAGAACTCTGTTGCCTTTTGTTTGATTATGGCTGCTTGGGAGCGACGATGCATAAATAACGTTGCGGGCGATTGGTTTCAAACAGAATGATTCTATCGACAATATCCTCCGCGCTGCTTTCACCTACAGGGCCTGCCGTGACGCGGTCAGTGACGGAACTGACCAGATGCACGTAAGTGCTGTAAGGCCCGCCCGCCATTGTTGAATTGATTAATTTCTCAGTGCCGGTCAATTTCGGTAATTCTTTCGGGGCCGCGCTACCCGGATTGCAGGCACCGAAAAAGATCAAGCCGTCCGGTGTTGTCAGTGAACTCAGTGTGCTGGTAAAAAGATGGAAACGCTCAGGGGATATTTCGACTGTTGACTTTAAGTTGAACAGGGGCTTACGGCAAATATGTTCACAGATACGGAGCCGGTTTTCATATATCTCTTTGGATGTTGCCGCCAGCTTGTCAGCAGAGCAATAGCGATCGAAACAGGCTGTGTCCAGAGGTTGCAGTTGCATGACCTTGTCCTCTAATGACTGCAGGATTTCGCTTTGAGTCATCTGAGCCAACTCCAGCCAGTGCGTGTTTATGTGATCTGTAAATAGTTGATTATCATTGATATTGTAGGTAATTGAAAAGATGCTCTTAAGACCCGGCTGCGATTCGAAAAGCAGCAGCAATTCTGCGCGGTTTCCCGTTATCGATAAGTCTTTCCAATACGCCTTATTACCGACCACAGGACCATCAAACCCGCCGTGACCGATAAAAATTACCCGATCGAAAGGCGGTGATTGTTGCAACATTTGCTCAGCCTGTTGGTAATAATCCGTCCAGCTCCAGACATTGCGTAATTGCTGAACGTTCGCTTTGAAGCGGTTGCGGTAAAACGCGGCTATGGTTTGCGCGGGTTTCTCCGCCCACCTTTCACCCTGTCTGGAGTCGGGATCCCAACTCATTAAAGGGATAAGCAATACGCGTTGGGGAGGGCGTTGCAGTTGTGAATAGCTCGATGCGCCCTGTACGGATTGGCATGACAATAAGCGGTTTTCTTCGCTGAAAACAGTCCCTGTAAAAAAACACAACAAAAAAGCAATCAGAAACTGAATACTCACGCGATTATTCATGGCAAAGCCTCATTAAAAAGGTCAGGCGTTAAGGTATCTCACAAAGTATAGTTAAAGCCATTGTATTATTGTAGCTACTTGGTTTTGTAGCTGAAACTCAGGGGGACACGTTCTGTAAATACTTGCGTTTGCAAGCTGCGTCTTAGATAAAGAGGGGCTAAAGTAGACGAAAATTATCGATATACTCCGCGCGGTTACATTTCCGGCTTTCTAACCGGTTCTTTTGTTCGATAACGGCGTTGCGGAAATAGTTCATAAGGCACTAAGCCCTTTTTTTCAGCGCCTTGTTCTCAACCAAAATAGCTCGGTTATAAATCCTGGAAATGTGACCGGGCGGAGTATAAATTATTGATTTGGGAGTTTGGAAAATACGGTTAGTTACATGCCGGGTTCGTTAGCGGCTAGACCGGGATGATAAATGCTGTATACATAAACCGGAATATCCAGGTTGCCCAGGCTATTTTCAATTAACGGCCATACATCATCCCAATCCAAATCGCCTACGCCGGTTGCCAAGCGCGGCAGGGCGATTGAGGTAAATTTCTCGGCGGCTATCATTTTTACCAATGCGGCTAACGCATGCCTGACATTGCCCAGCGTCGCCTTGCCGTGACGATGATCGTGACTGTCCATGCCTTCCTGGGTGATCAGATTGACAATACGGACATTATCGGGCCCGCCCCACATCCAGGCCTCGCCCGGTTTGGTATTATGCTGATGGCACCAGCGATGAAAATCCTTGTGCATGGACGGATATTTGTTGTGCAGCTCCAGGGCCAAGCCTTTGTCCATAGGATCGTTTATTCCTACCCCATGAGCAATCACTTGTGCCTTGCTCAATAGAATGTCACCTTCGACTTTGTATATCATAAATATCCTCGTTATTACGCTTTCTTCATTATGCAGCTAAAAAGGCTGCCTGTTTGTTAGATTTTTATAGATTTCCCGACTTTCTGTCCTGCTAATTAATAATAAGCTAATTTAGGTCCGGGAAACCATTAGACTCAAAAACCGATTTATTTTCCATACATTTTATACTGTTTAAAAAATAAATTTTCAGTATCTATGGATATTTCAGGCGGGCGTGATTTTCGGTGTGGCTTGCGTCTCACAACGCGAACGCGGCGGTTATCGGGCTTTTGATTGTTTGAGGGACTTTGGGGGCGATGTTTGTGTTGGTTGGTAAGTCTTCTTCCCAAGTCGCATTCCCAATATCGAGACCGGGAATGCGAACGATCGGGTTACATCTACCGCTTATTCCATTGCCTGGGCAATTGCATTACCCATTTCAATGGTTCCGGCTTTGGAGTTGGGATTCAGGTCAGGCGTGACATATTTGCCTTCATTGACTACTTTTTCAACGGCTTTTATAACGCGTTCAGCAGCTTGAACTTCACCAAGATGGCTTAACATCATTGCTCCGGCCATGATAACGGCAGTCGGATTGGCCAGGTTTTTCCCGGCGATATCCGGCGCACTGCCATGCACCGCTTCAAACAAGGCGGCGTCATCGCCGATATTGGCGCCCGGAATCAGCCCCAAGCCGCCAACTAGGCCGGCGGTCAAGTCGGACAAAATATCACCGAACATATTGGTGCAAACCACTACATCAAATTGTTGCGGATTCATCACCATGTGCATACAGGCGGCATCGACAATTTTTTCGTCAAACTGAATGTCGGGATAACGTTCGGCGGTTTCGCGCGCTACGTCCAGGAATAAGCCCTGGGTATATTTCAGGATGTTGGCTTTATGACAAACCGTGACTTTTTGACGGTTATTGTCGCGGGCGTATTTAAAGGCATAATCTATCACGCGTTGTGACGCGCTTCGGGTGACTACCGCCAGGCTTTCGGCAATATCTTTTTTAGGAGTCAGGTAATGTTCAAGACCTGCGTACAGTCCTTCGGTATTTTCCCTGACAATGACAATATCTACATCTTCATAACGCGTTTTTACGCCGGCCCAACTTTTGGCCGGACGGACATTGGCGTACAGTTCATATTTCTGCCGTAACACCACGTTAATGCTTCTAAAACCGGCGCCGCCCACGGATGTGGTCAACGGGCCTTTAAATGCCAGACGGGTTTTATCTATAGATGCCATCGTTTCATCAGGCAGCGGCGTGCCGAACTTTTCAAATGCCGCCATACCGGCATAGGCTTCTTCCCAATCAATCTTTACGCCTGACGCGTCAATGACTTTTACTGCCTCGTCCATAATCGAGGGGCCGATGCCATCGCCTTTAATTAAAGTAACTTTGTGCATGAATGTCTCCATAAGTGAAAAAGATGACTAGATAATAACAGAGGAGCGGCAGGATTTGATAATCACAGCTAAGGCTTAAAGTGCCAAGATGCAGGGACTTATTGGTAAGTCTGTTGTTGAACAGGCTTGCAGACACGCGCTTTGCATTGGGTTGTGTCTGTAATGGCGGGGGTGTTGGTCGAAGGTAGTTGTACATTTAATAAACAGAGTAAACATCTAGTAAACACTCTATATTATTAATGATAACAAGTGTTTTGGATAAAAAGCTTCGGAATGGTGCTTCAACGCTTATTCCCTTGCGATCTTGGGAGAATAGCAGGCCTATCGTGCTTCACTAATTGTTCTATGTACGTCTATAGTAAGAAGTTCTTTGCAATATTCAATAAACATGGGCCATTAAGCATAGCAGATAGTTTTTGTTTAAACGGGAAAAATTAGTTAATATCGTCAAGACAATAATTTTTCCAAGGATTAACACCATGCCGCATAGACGTTTCAAAAAAAGTCACCCTAAACCCACTATTGCTACGCTGCCTGACTTGGGTATGGATAAAAAGCACATGGAAGATGATTTCAAGCGCTATTATGGACATAGATTGGGACGCGACGAGAACTGTAAATCATTGCATTACGCTTATGAGGCCATATCGCTGGCGATTAGTGACCGGCTGACCGAGCGCTGGAAGCGAACCTATAACGCCTATAGAGTACAGGATTGTAAAAGGGCCTGTTATTTGTCGATGGAGTTTCTAATGGGCCGGACGCTCAGTAATGCCATGCTGAATCTCGGTATCAATGACGCCGTTGACGGTGCATTGTATGATCTGGGCCTTGAGCTTGAGGAATTAATTGAAAGTGAGCCTGATGCAGGGCTCGGTAATGGTGGTTTGGGTCGTTTGGCGGCGTGTTTTATAGACAGCTGCGCAACCTTGCAATTACCTGTCACCGGCTATGGCCTGCGTTATGAATACGGCATGTTTTCCCAGACTATTGTTAATGGCGAGCAGGTTGAAGAACCCGACCATTGGTTGCGTAACGGTAATATCTGGGAAATTGAGCGTCTTGAGTATAAGCAGCGTATTAAGTTTGGCGGGCATACGGAGACTCATATTGATGAAAAAGGTAATAAACGCGTTTGCTGGGTCGATACCCATGATGTGCTCGCCGTTCCCTACGATACACCAATTCCCGGTTACCAGAACGGTACCGTGAATACCTTGCGTTTATGGAAAGCGACCGCAACCGAAGAGTTTGGTCTGCAGGAGTTTAATGCCGGTGATTATGCGGAATCGGTTGCAGCAAAAAATACCGCTGAAAATATTACCATGGTGTTGTATCCCAATGACGCTAATGAAAACGGTAAGGCATTGCGCCTGCGCCAGCAGTATTTATTGGCTTCCGCCAGCTTGCAGGATGTGCTGGATATCTGGGTGGGACGGCATGGCAATGATTTCACTGATTTTGCCGAAAAGAACTGTTTTCAGTTGAATGACACCCATCCGAGTATTGCTGTTGCCGAGTTAATGCGTTTATTGATGGATGAGCATGGGTTATCCTGGAATGAAGCCTGGACTATTACCCGCAACACCATGGCCTATACCAACCATACGTTGTTGCCTGAGGCGCTGGAGCGCTGGTCCGTCAATTTGTTCAAGTATCTGTTGCCGAGACTGATGGAGATCATTTTCGATATCAACGCCCAGTTTATGGCTGAAGTTTCCGCACACTGGCCAGGTGATAATGATAGATTGTCGCGTATGTCGCTGATTGAAGAGGGTGATGAAAAGCAGGTCAGGATGGCCTATTTGGCGATAGTCGGCAGCTATTCCGTTAACGGCGTCGCGGAACTGCATTCAAAATTATTGCAGCAAGGCCTGTTTCGTGATTTTTATGAATTATGGCCGCATAAGTTCAATAATAAAACCAATGGGGTGACTCCCCGGCGCTGGTTGGCTGCCTGTAATCCTGAATTGGCCGAGTTAATAACTGAAACCATCGGTCATGGCTGGTTGGCTGATTTGTCATTGTTGAAAAAACTCGCCCCTTATGCTGAAGATGCGGCATTTCGTAAGCGCTGGTATGAAATTCAGCAAAACGCCAAGCAAAAACTGATTGATTATAAAAAGAAAGAGCTGGGTGTTGATTTGGACGTCAGTGCCAATGCCTTGTTTGACGTCCAGGTAAAACGTGTTCATGAATATAAGCGTCAATTGCTGAATGTGCTGCATGTTATCCACCTTTATGATCGTATAAAGCGCGGCGATACGGCAAACTGGACGGATCGTTGTGTGTTGATCGGCGGCAAGGCGGCGCCCGGTTATTACATGGCGAAACGAATCATTAAGTTGATTAATAATGTCGGTAGTGTTGTCAATAACGACCCGGATGTCGGTAGTAAATTAAAACTGATTTTTTTACCTAATTATCGCGTGTCGGCTATGGAAAAAATTTGTCCGGGCGCCGATCTTTCCGAACAAATCTCAACGGCATGAAAAGAAGCTTCCGGTACCGGTAATATGAAATTTATGATGAATGGTGCTTTGACAATTGGAACTTTAGACGGTGCCAATATTGAAATTCGCGAAGAAGTCGGTGATGAAAATTTCTTTTTATTTGGCTTGACCGAAGAAGAGGTTGAAGCTTTGCGTCATCACTACGATCCTGTTGGAATGATCAATCAGGATGAAGACTTGCAAAGAGTTATCAATTTGCTGGAGTGCGGGCATTTTAACCAGTTTGAACCGGGCATCTTCGACAATATCATTGGCTCCATCAAAAACCCGCATGATCCCTGGATGACGATTGCAGATTTCCGCAGCTTTGTTGAAGCACAGAAGCGCGTGGAAGCGGCTTATCAGGATAAAGAGCGCTGGACTAAAATGAGCATTTTAAATTGCGCGGCCAGTGGTAAATTCTCTACGGATAGAACAATCACTGAATACAATGACGAAATCTGGAAACTCACTCCGGTCAGCGTCAATAATAATTACTGATCATGTTTCATATTGTCCTGTATGAGCCGGAAATTCCTGCCAATACAGGCAATATAATCCGCTTATGTGCGAACGCAGGGGCGCAGTTACATTTAATCAAGCCATTGGGGTTTGAGCTGGATGACAAGAAACTGCGCCGGGCGGGGCTGGATTATCATGAATGGGTTTCTGTTCAGGAGCACTCTTCGCTGGGCGCCTTTGTTGACAGCGTGAGCCCAAAGCGGATGTTTGCCTTGACCACCAAGGGTAAGCGAATAGTCAGTGAGGTTGGTTTTCAGGCCGGGGATGTGTTTTTGTTCGGACCCGAAACGCGCGGATTACCGGCAGATGTTCTGGCGGATATAGGACCCGCCAACTGTTTGTATTTACCTATGCAGGCGGAAAGCCGGAGTTTGAATCTGTCCAACACGGTTTCGATAGTGTTGTATGAAGCTTGGCGGCAGTTGGGTTTTGCGGGGGCGTTGATAAAGTAGCTTTCGTGGCATAGCTATCGGACAAGATGTCTGATTAGCGATCCGAGCAGTGATTGCTCGAAAAAATAGAGAAATAATTTACTCGAAACGAGCCTGTTTCACTGATAGCGTCTAATGAGGCGATTGGCGGCGAAGACTATCGCCAAATCGCTGTTTTTCAGGCAATAAAAAGCCCGCATAAAGCGGGCGTGTTGAGTTTTATTATTTTTATTATCAGCTGTACACTGTAATTCGTGTACAACTCAACTCAAGCAATATTACTTATTTTATTATTGTTATTAACAACAATAGCCCTAAGGCTACCTCCCCCTCTTTTCGGTCGGTTTAAGCCGACCTCACTCTCTAAAGGTGGCGTATTCTATATCTAAAAAAGTTCCTGTGTCTATTAAATAAATTTGTTTTTTGATAAAAACAGGTGAGGTAAAAAAATAGCTAATAAATATAATCTGTTATAGCGATTTATAAGCTGCTAATATACAAAATGGCAGGCAATAATTGCTATTTCGTTAAGCCTGGATTCAGGAAAAGTGTGAGTGATTATACTGACACGCTTAATCAATGACGTCTGGTTTCTTGTTCCTGATCCATGAAAAAATTGAGTCGTTCGCTCAGAATAGACGACAATTGAAAGTTAAGCCCTTTGGATTTTTGCGCCAGCTTTATTTGCAAGATGGCATCCTGAACTTGTCCCGTGGCGAAATAATATTCGGCAAGATAGCGGTGCGATTCGGCCGGTTGATTCAGGTTACTGTAGATTTGAGCCAGTAGCTGATAATAAACGGGCAGCTGTTGTGTGTTTGTATTTAGTGAAAATAAATTTTTTCGGGCTTGCTCAGTGTCGCCTGCTTTTAATAAAGAGGTTATATATTCAAGCTTGATGGCTTCATTCTCAGGGAATTGTTCAGCCAGTTTTTTATAGCGAAGCAGAGCTGTCTTGTAATCTCTGGAATCCAGTGCCGTACGCGCTAGTCCTGACGCGTATTGCGGCTGGTTGGGGTATTCCTGCGTCAATGCCTGGAAAATAGCTTCAGCTTCTTTAAATTTTTGGGTATTCAGTGCGATTAACCCGGTTCCGTAACGAGCGACGGTGCGCTGCTCGACAGTACCCTGGTTTAATCTGGATTGGAAATATTTCAAGGTTTCGGCGCTGTCCGTACCGGTTAGTACGCGAATTTTCGCCTTGGCTAATTGATAGCCCAAAGAATCGGTATATTGCTTGTAGGGATAGGTCTCGGCACGGCCGCGCGTATCCGATATACGTGAAGCGGTGACCGGGTGAGTTCTTAAAAATTCGGGAATATTCTGTCCATAATATCGGGTAGATTGCTGCAAGCGTTCAAAAAACGTCGGCATACTGCGCGGATCGAATTGAGAGCCGGACAGGGTTTGCATCCCGACACGGTCCGCTTCTTCTTCATTTTCCCTGGTAAAATCAATTTGGAACTGCATGCTGCCGGCCTGGATAGCCATGATCGCTGCCTGACCCATTTGCGGCGATTGGGTGCCTAACAAGATGGCTGCGAGCGTTGCCGCCATGGTTGGAATGGATAGCCGACCGGCCGCTTCAGCGGCTCTGTATAAATGACGTTGG
>SXIP01000065.1 GCA_005772825.1 Methylococcaceae bacterium
CGAGGGCAGGGCGCAGACATCGTCTCTGCCGCTGCTCTTTGCCAATTTGTAGGCCAGCCAGGCGTAATAAACAGTGCTTAAAAACAGCATGAGTCCGGTTGCCGGAAGAATACGCCCAAATACCAGTTCATCAGGCATTTTCAGCACAATTCTCAACAGACCGGTCAATACCAGCAGATTGACCAGAATATTGGTGCCAAAGCCAAAAAAAGCGTTCCAGTCTCCGGGTGTCCAAATGTTAACTTTTGATGTTGTCATCATAATGCCCTCTTATATGGATAGAACTAAATTAAAAATACATCGGTTTACTCTTACGTTGTTATTGCGGTTAAAATTGATTGTGAATCGGTGACCCATCCGAAAATGCCGCTTTGCGCCTTGATCATGCGCAGCCCCACCTCGTGAAACTCCGGTATATAAGAACCGCAGCAATCGCCGGGGACGATGCAGCGGTAGCCGCGGTCATTCGCCTCCCGGACCGTGGTATGTACGCATCCCTCGGTGGTGACGCCGCAGACAATCAGGTTTTCAATGGCGTTTTCTTGCAGGATAGCCTGGAGATCGGTCGCATAAAATGCACCTTTGCCGGGCTTGTCGATGACCGGCTCGCCTGCGAGTGGGTACAGATCGGGAATGATGTCCTGGCCCGGTTCGCCGCGGATCAGGATACGGCCCATCGGACCCATTTGACCGATACGCACACTGGGATCGCCGCGTTCGACTTTGGCCTTGTGGGCGTCCGACATGTCGGGGAGATGGCCTTCGCGGGTATGGATTACCAGCATGCCGTTTTGCCTTGCGGTGCTCAGCAAGGCCTTGCAGGGTTCAATGGCGGCTGACAGCAGGGCAACATCGTTGCCAAGCGATTCGCCAAAGCCGCCCGGCTCAAGAAAATCGCGCTGCATATCAATCATGACCACGGCTGTTTTGGCCGTTTCTATAGTAATTGCTTCCGGTTCGGCATTAATTTCAACGGTTGACATAGCGAATCCTTGGACTGCTGATGAGTGGTACTGGGTAAAAAAGCAACTATGTAACTAACGCAATTCACAGGTCTTACTGCCTTTCATAGCCGAATTTAATGATGACCGGCGTTCCCTGATTGTGAATGATGATCTGCTTGCGGCCTTCCTTGGTCTCGGAAGTTTCGACGCTCTTCGGTGCTTGAGAAGTTTCCGCCGGCTGAGACGCCTTCGAAGCATCATTTGTCAACGGCTTAAGCGCCTTCGGTGCGCTTTGCTCCTCTATCGTTTCAATGCGAATTTCCGGTATCCAGCTGGGTGTAACACTCGGTATCGCCAGGTTTTGTTTCTTATTGGGCCATTTCAAATCATTCAGCAGGTTAAAGCAGACTGTGCTGATGTGATCCACCAGTTTGTCCGAAGAAAGGCTGTAACGGCTTTGCTTGTTGGACCATAGCCTGGAATTGGCTGTAAAGCTCATGCTGAGTGGTGCCGACTGCTTGGGATCGGCAATAGAGCTGAGTTCACAAGTGATCGGCAATACGTCGGTTTTTTGAAAATCAACGGCGCGCGGATCGGAATTTCCTGACGAAAAAGAGAAACCTGTCGGTGTTGACGCCTGATGCTCGATTGGATTCACACTGACATTTAAGGTGTGGCTATAGGTGTCGTTGTCCTTCGACTCAATGGGATAACCCCATTCGATCAGGTTTTTTTTGATCTGAGCGGTTAATTCTTGTGCGCTTGTCGATATTCCCAAGGTTTGCGCGTCAACCCGCTCAATATTCAGTTTAATCAGCTTCACCTCGGAGGTATTGAACATCTCCGCATTTTTTATCGGCGTTGACGTACAGGCCGACAACAATAGGGTTAACAGCATGGGTAACAAAACGGCAGAGCCGTCACGAGTAGTTGATGAGCTGATCATGGAATTCTATCCGGGATGATGGACTGTCGATTAACTATAAGTACCTGACAAGGGCTTGGCTATACGTCATTTGACTGACCAGTCAAATGACGTATTGAGCAATTGTCCCCAAGACAAAATAATGACACCCAAGCCGAATCAATTGGCTGTACATGGATAAGCGTGATGAGTTATCCGAATTCAAAGCAAGTTTATACATTTAATTAATGGGGAACCTACCATGAACGCTTCTAAAGAAACCAAGGCTGAAGCATGGACTTACCGGCTTCTGCCCGCAATAACTTTAGTTACCCTGGCCGCAGGTTACACGCCGGCATCACAAGCCGGAGCGACTTTTAAAATTGATGACACCAAATGGGTCAGTATCGGCGCCGGATTAAGAACCAGCTTTACAACGACTGAAAATACGGCAGGTAGACCGGGCGCGGACAAATGGTCGACCGATTTCGCCCTGAACAACCTCCGTCTTTATATGAACGCCCAACTGCATAAATACCTGAAGCTGGAATTCAACACCGAATGCGCGAATTGCGGCGACGGCGGCGACATCCGTATTCTCGACGGTATCGTCAAGTTCGAGTACAACCCCTACATCAACCTTTGGGCCGGTCGCCAACTGGTGCCTGAAGGCCGTATAGAAATGAACGGACCTTTTTACAGCGCCACTTATGAACCGTTCAAGATGCCTTTCGAACCGTCCGATTCGACCATTCAGAACGTCTTGCCGGGGCCGGACGCCGGTACTTTTGGCCGTGATGAAGGCGTCAACTTTTGGGGCGCAGCGTTCGACGGTCGTTTGAAATATGTGGTCGGTTTGTTCGAGGGCTTAAAACGCAGTAACTACTCTACCGGAGGACCCACCGCCAATGCCGACGGCAATCTGATGTACGCCACCCGTGTTGCTTACAACATCTTGTCGGTGGAAAAAGCTCCCGGTTACTATACCGGCGGCACTGCCTACGGCGCTGACGGCGATGTGGCGACCATCGCCGGTTTTGCTCAGTATCAGGAAGACGGCGCGGGTAGTTATGAACGCCCCGGCAGCTTCCTGCTTGCCGGCGGCGACCTGAAGCTGGAAAAGGTGCTGCCGAATAAAGGCGTAGTGACCTTTAACGCGGAATACAAGAATTTCGGCATCAGCTATAACAAAGGCGCGCCCGGTCCCGGCACCAGCAGCAATACCTTTATTGTCGGCGGTGGCGGCGGCGGACTTACAAGCGGATTTCAGGGCGACGCCTTTACCGGCAACCTGATGTATTTAATTCCCCAAAAAATCGGCATAGGCCAGTTCCAGCCGTATTTCATGTACACCCAGGTCATGACGCGGAATGCGCAGGATCAAGGCGAGTATGAAGGCGGCATCAATTACATCATCGACGGTCATAACGCCCGCGTCTCGTTGTTATGGCAAGGCGGCGACCTTTCCGGTGGCGGCGGTATCTGGAATCCTGCTACGAACGGAAACTTCGTAAACGCAATCAAGCTTGGCGTTCAGATCCAAATTTAATCGACTATTCAACAAAGTTAAAGGAATCACATTATGTTTAACATTAAAGCAAGCAGATTCGGATTGAGAAAGCTCCCGGTCGCTATCGCTGCCGTAGCGGCGATGGCTTTTGCTACAGTTACCCACGCCGAAGAAACCATTAAGGTCGGCGTTCTGCACTCCCTGTCAGGCACC
>SXIP01000066.1 GCA_005772825.1 Methylococcaceae bacterium
CTTCTACACAGCAATAAACATAAATGATAAAGTCTTCTACTGGCATGGCTGTTTTCCTTGGGGTAATTTTTTGGTGAAAATCAACCTTACAGGAATTCAGCCGTGCTTGTCAGTCAATAATTTAAAAGTCGAACATGGCGTTTGATATAGGTTTTTTGTGTCAGGGAAAGGTTTATATTCTGAATCAGTTGGCCTTGGTCCGTACTCATCTTAACAAGTCGGGCGTTGCCTTCCTGGTTTCGGATATCTGTAATGAGGACCATATAGGTTACCGCAGATACAGCGCCCAGTACGAAAAGTACTGTTAAATACTGATCCGATATGCGGACAATAAGCCGTCGAAAAATGTCTTGCATTGGTTTGCTCCTCTATTGTTATTTTTATTGTTATTTTTATTGCGCCATCCCCTACTATTAATATAGTACAACTTGTACTCTAGAAAAAATACAGAGGGTGCGATAAAAATCTATGTTTAAAGCGTTTTTATATCGAATATTTAATCCGTTTGTGTTTTTTGTCATGTATCGGTAGAAATTATATAAGCAAATTTAGTGCCTTTGTTCTTAAGGATAAGTCGGTTAGTAAATTTTTACCGACTCTGCCTGATCGCCCAGGCAATATCAGCCGCCTGCCTGTTTTCCTTGACATCATGCACCCGAAACAGCTGTACGCCCGCCATAACGCCTAAAGCCGTGGTCACGGCTGTTGCCGTGACCAAGTCGGAAGGCTCTGTTACCGTGCAGATTGAGCCCATAAATCGCTTACGACTGGTTCCCAACAGAACAGGAAAACCCATTGCTGTAAATACATCAAGATGGGCCAACAAATCAAGGTTATCCTGTTTACGCTTGCCGAATCCTATGCCTGGATCAATGACGATGTTTTCCCGTTTAATGCCCGCATTTAAGGCAATGTTGATATTTTCCGTTAAGGCATCGATGATTTCCCGGACAACATCCTCATAATACGGACTGTCCTGCATTGTCTTCGGCGTTCCCAATTTATGCATCAAAACAATCGGCACACTACGTTCAGCCGCCAAGGAAAGTATAGCCGGATCATGCTGGCCTGCCGAAATATCGTTAATTATATTTGCGCCGGCAGCTAATGCGGCATCGGCAACCTCACTGGATGTCGTATCAATGCTAATTAATGCTTCTTTGGATATTTGATTTCTAATAGCATTTATTACCGGAATCACTCGCTGTCGTTGTTCGGCGGCGTCAACCGAATCTGATCCGGGACGCGTTGATTCACCGCCTATATCGATTATATCGGCGCCTTCGGACAGCATAAGATCGACTTGCCGTAAAGCGGCATCGATATTTGTATATTGACCGCCATCGGAAAAACTGTCCGGCGTCATATTTAAAATTCCCATAATCAGTGGTTTATCGCCATGGAAGGTGTGTATGCCGCCAGCCAGTTGGGAACTGGCGCGGCGATCGCCAAGGATAGCGTGTATGCCGCAAGCCGCTCGGGATGTGGCGTGGTGATTAAGATGGCTGAACATTCCTGAGTTCCTGTCTGAGTTGTAGAGTAGGTATTCAGGTATAATAGCGAAATATTTGCAAATCTGGATGTTGAATTTCCAAGCTGGAAAATACAAAGTTTCTCGTATTGTTTTTTTTTTTCGTGATATGTCGGTAATGGCAATCAAGGCGCCGCGGGCGACTAAGTAAATGGTTTTTTGCTGCAAAATTGATTTAAGAGGTACTGACAAATTGCGTCACTTTGAATACACAATTGTCGTTGATAGCGTCGTCGAATTGATTGCCCGCATGAAAAAACGACTGTTTGCATAGCTGTCAGTCTCAAATTAACGTCATGGCCTAGAGTATAATAATGACTGAACACATTCTTTTTCTTACCGGCAAACTGGCGGAAAAACAACTGCGCAATATCCTGGAAAAAATGCAGCCGGAATTCAGCTACACCGTCCATCAATTGGGGTTGAAAGTCGCCGCATTAATGACAGCGGATATGATAGCTCGCCGCCTGACCGATACCTTTAGCGCAGATCGGATTCTGGTGCCCGGACGTTGCCGGGGTGATCTGGACGCTTTATCGCAAACGTTGGGCTTGCCGGTTGAGCGGGGTCCGGAAGAGCTCAAAGACTTGCCGCTTTATTTCGGTAAAGAGGCGCACAAACCGGATCTAAACCGCTACAGCGTAAAAATCTTTGCCGAAATTGTTGATGCACCGAATATCAGTGTTGAAGAGGTCGTTAAACGCGCCCGGTACTATAAGAAAAACGGCGCCGATGTGATCGATATCGGTTGCTTACCCAGCACCGATTTTCCCCACATGGAAGACATCATCCAGGCGTTGAAACAGGAGGACTTCATAGTCAGCATCGATTCATTGGATAACAATGATTTGCTTAGGGGAGGCAAAGCCGGAGCCGATTACTTGCTCAGTCTGCACGAAAGCAGTCTCTGGATTGCCGATGAAGTCGCGGCAACGCCTATCCTGATTCCGGAAAGGCATGAAGATCTGGCGTCGTTGGACAGGGCGATTAAAGTCATGCAGGCAAAGAACCGGGCGTTTATCGTTGATCCGATTCTGGACCCGCTGCATTTTGGCTTCACGCAGTCGATCGTGCGTTACCACGAGGTCAGGAAAAACCATCCTGATATCGAGATGATGCTCGGTGTCGGCAATATTACCGAATTGACTCATGCCGATACCCTGGGTATGAATACCTTGTTGCTGGGTATTTGTTCGGAGCTGAATATCAATGCCATTTTGGCAACTGAAGTCAGCAAACACGCCTGCCGGGCGATAAAAGAAGCCGATCTGGCGCGGCGTATCATGTTTGCGGCAAAGGAACACGAAATGTTGCCCAAGCACATTAATCCCGGCTTGATGGCTCTTCATGAAACAGCGCCGTTTCCCTATTCGCTGGAAGAAATCAGGGAACTTGCCGGTCAAATCAAAGACCCCAGTTTTCGCATTCAAACCAGCCCCGAAGGCTTGCATATTTTTAACCGTGACGGCTTTCACAGCGCCACCGATCCATTCGATTTATATCCGAAGCTGCATGTTGAAAATGACGGCGGCCATGCTTTTTATTTGGGCGTGGAATTGGCCCGTGCCGAAATCGCCTGGCAATTGGGCAAGCGTTTTAGCCAGGATCAACCTCTGAACTGGGGCTGTGCTAGCGATCATGCCGAGCCAACCGTCGATCTGCATACCTTTAAGCCCGCAGGCACTACCTTACAAAAAAACAAATGATACAGGAAACCATTGTAACAACCCGGAACAACGCGGGTATTGTTCATATTGCCCCTATGGGTATTCATAGTCGGAATGATGAATTTATCATTCTCCCGTTCCGGCCTTCAACAACCCTCACTAATGTGCTGGAGAGCAAAACAGCGGTGCTGAATTACTGCGATGATGTGCGCGTTTTTGCCGGCTGCCTGACGGGGCGGCGCGACTGGCCCTTGCAAGCAGCCGAGAAAATCGATGGCTCAGTGCTGCAATGCGCTTTGGCGCATACGGAAGTTGAACTGGTGCGAATCGAAGACGACGCTATACGGCCAAAATTGTTTTGTAAAGCCGTGCATACGGTCAATCACTCACCGTTTAAAGGCTTTAACCGCGCCCAGTATGCGGTATTGGAAGCCGCTATCTTAATCAGTCGATTAGACCGGCTGCCATTGGAAAAAATCGAATCGGAAATTGACTACCTGCGTATCGGTTTTGAAAAAACAGCCGGCGACCGCGAGCGGGAAGCCTGGGGTTGGCTAATGACGGTTATTGAAAATTTTAAAGTCGGGGTCGCGCAATGACCGGCATGCTTGCCAGTGTTAACAGCGAAACAGAGGCTTCTCTGGTATTGGACACGAACGTCGATATTATCGATTTGAAACAACCTGCGCGAGGCGCTCTGGGTGCTTTGGATACTGACAGCGTTAAAAAAATTGTCGCACGCGTTGACGGACGTAAACCGGTGAGTGCAACCATTGGCGATCTGCCCATGCAAGCGGACCTCGTTTTTAATGCAGTAACAGCAATGGCGGAAACCGGCGTTGATTATATAAAAATAGGTTTTTTCCCAGGCGGCGATTGGCCGGGAACGCTGGAAAAACTGTCTGTATTAACCCGGCAAAATCTGGCATTGGTTGCGGTATTATTTGCCGACAGTCAACCTGATTTTGACGTCATACCCATGCTGGGCAGCGCCGGTTTTACAGGCGTCATGCTGGATACCATGGACAAGCAGAAAGGATCGTTAACCCAGGTCATGGCAAAGCCCGCGATTGAACAATTCGTTAGGCAGGCTAAGACCCGGCAATTGCTCTGCGGGCTTGCCGGTTCGCTGAGGCTGGAAGATATTCTTGAACTGATGCCATATCAGACCGATTACCTCGGCTTTAGAGGTGCATTATGCGAGCAGCACAATAGAACCGGGCAGTTAAGCAGAGAGGCTATTATGCAGATAAAACAAGCTATTGCGACATATTGATTGCCATCCTTTCCACGCGCTGTAAATTGTGGCTTTAAAAATTAACAGCATGACAATAACCAACTACTTTACTATGGAATTAAATAGTACTAAAATAGTCCTCAATTATTAAGGGCTATGCACTATGTTAAAGTTGAGTAAGTTAACCGATTATGCAACGGTTATCCTGGGGTTTATGGCAAAAGATAATTCCTATGTACATGCGGCTATGGAAATTGCGACGGCAACAGGTATCGCCTTGCCTACGGTGAGTAAAATCCTTAAATTGCTGGTCAATGCCGATGTATTGATTTCTACACGCGGCGCCAAGGGAGGATATGCCTTGGCCAGGGCGCCTGAACAAATTTCCGTTGCCGCCGTGATCAGTGCGATGGAAGGGCCGATTTCCTTAACGGAATGCAGCATTACCCATCAGGGCTGTGAACAGGCTTCCGGCTGTGAAGTACGAGGAAACTGGGGTTTGATTAACCAGACTATTCATAACGCGCTGGAATCGATCACCTTGGCGGACATGATCAGGCCCGCCAAAACCGCCCAGCCCATACCGGAAGAAATTAGGATTCCGGTGTCCAGTTTATATCGCAGATAGTGCCCCTGCATTGTCCGCATTTACTTAGAGCCATGTAATTGGCAGAAATAAGAGAGTTTTTTATGTCAGCAAGCGCGCAAGAAATCAACAACCTCATCAACAAAGGCTATAAACAAGGCTTTGTGACGGAATTGGAAACCGACACGTTTCCTGTGGGTCTGGATGAAGCGGTTATTCATAAGCTGTCGAAAGTCAAAAACGAGCCCGAGTTTATGCTGGAATACCGGCTAAAAGCCTTCCGTCATTGGCAAACCCTGAAATCGCCGGAATGGGCGTTCGTCAAATTCGATCCTATCGATTACCAGACCATCAGTTACTACTCCGCGCCCAAACGTAAGGAAGACGGCCCGAAAAGCCTCGATGAAATCGACCCGCAAGTGCTGGACGCCTATAAAAAACTCGGCATTCCGCTGGATGAGCAGGAACGTCTGGCTGGGATAGCCGTGGATGCGGTATTTGATAGCGTATCGGTGGCAACGACATTCAAAGGCAAATTGAAAGATGCCGGCGTTATTTTTTGCCCGATTTCCGAAGCCTTGCGCGATCACCCGGATTTAATCAAACAATATCTGGGTTCTGTCGTGCCGCATACCGATAATTTTTTTGCCGCTTTAAACGCCGCCGTTTTTACCGATGGTTCGTTTGTTTATATTCCCA
>SXIP01000067.1 GCA_005772825.1 Methylococcaceae bacterium
AAGGTCATGTCACCTTGGAATTTTCCAATACTACGCCGCTACCCGCAAAAATTTATGCCAATGAAGGCGTAGCGCAAATGCTGTTTTTCGGTGGCGACGAAGTATGCGAAACGTCTTACAAGGACCGGGGCGGCAAGTATCAGGGCCAGACCGGCGTTACCTTGCCGAAGGCATAAATCAAGCACCGTTTTAGCATTAGTAACGTCAAACCTGACAGGTGTTTATAAAACCTGTCGGGACCTATTCCTCGTCAACCGCTACTCTTTCAAATTAGCCAGTTCTTCCACCAACATCCGCACTTTGCTTTGGATGATGTGTGTATTTTCAGGCCCCATGCGTATCATCTGCTTGTGTACCGGATTTAACGCTTCAAGCCTGGGGTCGGCGAATTTGTAACGTATCGAAGGCTTTACCAACGCAATCGGCTCTTCAATAACCGGCGCCGCCAGAATTTCCGCAGCCGCTTTAGTGAAAATATCTTCCAGACCGATGTCTTCAGGATAACTGAACTCGGCAAAAACCTGCATCAACAAGGGCTTGAATTTCTTGTATACGGCCAGCGTTGCCTGTACATCCATGGCGTCTATTGCTGCCGCCAGTTTGTCATAACGCTGGTAGCTTTTCTCGGCGATAAACAGACCTTTTTCGCTTTGATCGGCAACAAACGGTTCGTCCAACTTAAGAAAACGCATGTGATTTTCAATGCGCAGGCCCTGCGAAAAATCATTGGCAATGACGACATATTTACTGATCAAGCGCTCGGTATTGACTAACAGCGCCAGCCCCGGAGAAAGCTTCTTGATGTCGTCCCGGAAAGGCTCATCGCTACTATCCAACAGCGGCAAGATAATTTGTTCTTCCTGTTGCAGTTCTACCAGGTTGTCAGGCGCGGCTTCAATATCAGCTGCGGTCTGTTTTTCATCAACATTCGATTCGGCGTCGGCAATATCCGTATTAGTTTCTGAATCCGTCCCTGCATCGTTTTCCGTATTATTATTTTCAAAGGGCATCAGCAAAGTTTTTAGCTCCGGCAGTGAGACACCGTTGGTAAACTGTGTAGCAAAATAAAAACCGCCTGCGCTGGCCAGTATAATAAGAACAATCACCGCAGAAATACTAATCCCGGTTGAGTCTCTATTGCTGGCCTGATTATTTTTGCTCCGGTTATATCGCCCGGATTTTCTACTTTTGGCTTGATCGTATCGCCCCATATTGTTGACCTTGTTTTCATGTAACGAGTTAGATGACTAAACAATCGTTTATTCAAATTAAATTTAGCACCCTGTCTCATTTAAGTCCACTTTCAGCGAAATCAAAAAAGCATGGCATTTTTTAGATTAACTGGCATCATGCTCAGTATTTGTTGATTTTGCATGTTACGCTATTAATCAAATTAAATCGGAAAATCGGCCTATAACAGCATGAAATCAATAGCATCTAAGTTTAACTTGTTGACTATTTTTTTGATCATGCTGACAACGCTGGTTACCGGTGGTTATCTGATGTTGCAACAACACGCCAATGCCTTCAGGAACTTTGCCCGGCATGGCGTGGAAACCGCCATGATGCTTTCCAGAAACATAGAAACCGCCGTCTACACCGAAAACCGGCCGGCTCTTGCCGATTCCATTCAGGGTCTGAAAGAAAACCCCGATATAGCCTACCTGGTCATTCTTAATAAAGATCATAAAGTTTTATTGCAAAAAAAGTATTTCGGGCTAAGCAAAATACCGGCCTTGACAGCGCTGAAAAATACGCTCGTCGATGGCAAAATCATCAGCAGAGACACCATTGACCCTGATACCAATGAAGCTTACATTGATATTATCGCCCCCGTTTATCGCCCCCCCTCCATGCCAGGAGATTTAACAGCAGGCGTCCCCCCTTTAAACAGCCTGAAGAAAAAACCCGAATTGATTGGTTATATTCAACTGGGTTTAAGCCAGAATAAGATTTACCAGGATTCCAGGCAATTTTTGCTGCAAAACCTGGTAGTTGGGGCCATGACCCTGATAATAGGCATTATCCTGACCCTCTGGCAAACACGGCGCATTATCAGGCCCTTGAAAAGACTGACGCTGGCAACCCAGCTTATTTCCCAAGGTGATTTTGACAAGCAGCTGAACATTTCATCGAACGATGAAATTGGCGAACTGGCCACCTCTTTTAATACCATGTCCAGGGATTTGGCAAGGTATCAAACCGCCATGTCATCGTATCTGGAAACCCTGGAGGAACTGGTTGCCCAACGCACTGCGGATCTACAACTTAAAACCGATGAAGCTTGTCAGCTTGCCGTTAAAGCGGAGGCCGCCAATAAAGCGAAAAGTCAATTCCTGGCTACCATGAGTCATGAAATCCGTACTCCGATGAACGCGGTGCTCGGCATGACCGAGTTGTTACTTGGCACCGAACTCAACAACCGCCAGCAGCATCTGGCGCAAACCGTTTTTCACTCAGCCGAATCACTGTTGGCGATCATCGATAATATCCTGGATTTTTCTAAAATCGAAGCAGGTAAGTTTAGGTTGATAATAAAAGACTTTAACTTGCGCCAATTGTTGGAGGAAACCGCTGAAACATTGTCAATCCAGGCTAAACAAAAGTGCTTGGAATTGATCTTGAACCTACCTTATGACCTGGATGGCATTGTTCGCGGTGATGCCGACAGGCTGCGTCAGGTCCTGCTTAACCTCCTGGGTAATGCCATCAAATTTACCGAGCAGGGTGAAATACAATTAAAAGTCAGTTATCTACAAGCAAGCCAATCCGCTACACAATTGCCATTGCTTTTTGAGATTATCGATACCGGTTCCGGGATTGCTGCCGATCAACAGCAACAAATCTTTGAAAGCTTTACCCAGGTCGATGGCTCAATTACCCGCCGATTTGGCGGCACAGGACTGGGCTTGGCTATTTCCAGGCAACTGGTGCAACTGATGGGAGGTAAACTGGAGGTAACCAGTACGCCGGGCAAAGGTTCCTGTTTTCACTTTAGTCTTAACCTGGAAAAAAATCCGCAAGCCGCCGTTATTCCAAAAATAAATATCAACGCACTGAACGGTTTGGTGATACTTGTCGTGACTGACAATGCCAGCCAGTTGACGCTACTGCATGATCAGCTTTCCGGTTGGAAAGCCGATTGTCATTGCGCTTCCAGCGGAGAGCAAGCGGTTAAGGCGTTAATTGACGCCGCCCGCCTGAACCGGCCCTTTCAATACGCCTTGCTGGACAGCACTATGCCGGACATGGACGGCCTAACCTTGGCAAAGACTATCCATAGCGATCCGCAAATACCGCCCTTAAAATTGGCTCTATTAAGTTCCGACGGTATTGCGCAGGACCAACAAAGATACATTGATCACGGTATCTGCTACTTTCTCAACAAACCGGTGACTCAACATAAATTGCTGAACTGTTTACTGGACATGCTGGAAAGCCCTGAAAGCACCTTGCAATCGCCTTTAAACCCGGACATCAAACTGCAAGGTAACATACTTCTGGCGGAAGACAATTTCATCAATCAGGAAGTGGCGATGGGATTACTCAGAGCAATCGGTTGCCAGGGGCGAGTCGTGAATAATGGCCTGGAGGCGGTACAAGCCTGTAAAAACGATGATTTTGATTTAATTTTAATGGATTGTCACATGCCTGTAATGGACGGTTTTGAAGCCACAATCCAGATACGCCAATACGAGCAGGCAAGCAATAAACCCCGCAGACCTATTGTTGCATTGACCGCTGATGTCCAGAAAGGCATCGTCGAACAGTGTCTTGAATCAGGAATGGATAGCTATCTAAGCAAGCCTTTCAACAAGCAACGATTACAGGATATCCTGAAAACGTGGCTACCTGTTAAACCCGATCAATAGTGTCGAATACCCCGCACACAATCACTCAATTGCTGTTTTGTACTGATTTTTATCGTTGATTTAGTCTAAAATCTGTACAAGCATTTTTAACATATTCTTTTCACACCTTTTATTATTTTCACACCTTCTACGACAAATCGGCCATGCAAAATAAACTCCTGTCTTTTTGTGTAATCGCGATACTGCTTTGTTCTACCGGTGCCGCTTCAGCAAGCGGAAAAGAAGTTTATGAACTGGATATTGAAGAATTAATGGCTGTAAAAGTGACTACCGTATCAAAAAAAGCGCAGTCACTCTCCGATGCAGCCGCCGCCGTTTTTGTCATTAATAACGAGGACATCAAGCGTTCCGGCGTGACCAGCGTACCCGATGCACTGCGTATGGCCCCGGGCCTTGATGTGGCCAGAATCGACGCAAACAAGTGGGCCGTTACCTCGCGCGGGTTTAACGGCCGTTTTGCCAACAAACTCCTGGTGCTGGTGGACGGGCGCAGCGCCTATACACAAGCTTTTTCAGGCGTCTATTGGGAGAACCAGGACGTCATGCTGGAAGATGTTGACCGCATCGAAGTCATCCGCGGCCCCGGCGCGGCATTGTGGGGCGCTAACGCGGTAAACGGCGTTATCAATATCATTACCAAACATTCTGCAGACACACAGGGAGGATTACTGACGGCAGGTGGCGGTAATAAGGAACTGGGCTTCGGTGCGTTACGCTACGGTGCAAAACTGGGCAACGACAGTACCGGAAGAGTGTATGTCAAGGGCTTTAAACGCGATGAATTTACACAATTGTCCGGCGCTGCCGGGGGTGATGACTGGGATAAGATACAAAGCGGTTTCCGTATCGACTCGCTGTGGACGACGCACGATAACCTCACCTTGCAAGGCGATATTTATCAAAGCAATATCAATCAGAATCTGCAATTAGCCACCCTGGCGCCTCCTTATATGGAATCCGTCAATGATAAAGCCAGGACCTGGGGCGGAAACCTGTTAGGCAAGATAAACCACACTTTTTCCGATACCTCAAATTATACCCTGCAACTGTACTATGACGTTTATGAGCGCAAAGAAGCGTTTGATCATGAAACCAGGAAAACAGCGGATATAGAATTTCAACACCGTTTTGCTCTGTTGGAATGGAATGATGTTATCTGGGGCTTGGGATACCGCTATACGCAGGGTGAAAATACCTTTGCAAAACCGGACATATTTATCCTACACCCGGCTACACGTGGTGATTCCTTATTCAGTTCTTTTCTGCAGGATGAAATCACCCTGATCGATAACACCTTATGGTTGACCTTGGGTTCACAATTTCAGCATAATAATTATACCGGCTTTGAAGTACAACCCTCTGCCAGGGTGATGTGGACACCTCACCATAAACACAGGCTTTGGGCGGCAATATCCAGAGCCGTCAGAACGCCATCGAGAATAGAACAAGACATGACCTATACAGGTAGCGTTACACCGCCCGGCAGTCCTCAAAACCCGACGCCGTTTCCTGTCGCCCTGGAAGTAACCGGCTCGGATGCCTATAAAGCCGAACAATTACTTGCTTATGAATTAGGCTACCGCATCAGTTTATCCAAATCCGTTTCTCTCGACCTCGCCGCCTTTTATAATGACTATAAAAGTCTGCGCACTTTTGAACTGGGTTCTCCCGGCTTTAATAACGGTGTTATTTTCCAACCACTGATAGACAATAACGCCAGCAAAGGCTACACCTACGGCTTTGAAGCAACTACGACATGGTCTATGCTGGATTGGTGGCGATGGGATGTAAACTACAGTTATATCAATACCCGGCTGCAATATGAGGCATTATCCCAAGAAGCGATTTCTCCACAGCAAAAGATCTCCGTCCGTACGGCAGTCACGCCATGGGAAAATATCAACATTGATTTCTGGCTGCGCTATATCGATAGCAATACCGCGTTTAATGTAGCAGGACCTGTCCCTATCGACAGTTATGTAACATTGGATATGCGTTTGGGTTGGCAACCGTATAAACAAGTTGAGCTTTCTATCACAGGACAAAATTTACTGGATAACCGACATCCTGAATATATCCAGGAATCTTTCAGTAAACTTATGGAAATTCCGCGCGGAATATATGGAAAAATAGCGTGGCAGTTTTAAAGCTCATACGACACAACAAGCAACTCTCACGCTGGATGAAGTACGCAAGATGGGTAAAAACACAATCCGAACCTCGCCAAGAATCGCCAATGCCTGGAGATGCGCGTGTACTCACATCAAGCACTCCCGATGCAGTTCCCGATCGCTGTTCCGGACGCGACTCTACCTGTTCCGTCCATGGAGTCTTAACTCCTGGCTCTTATGCCAGAGCCCTTCTATCCTGGTTTTTCCTTGTTCTGGGGACAAATATATTTTATGTAACAGCCGAGGCCACTACGTTGGAAGAGTACACGGTTAAAAGCGCTTTAACACTTAATTTGGCTATTTTCACAGAATGGCCGAAAAGTGCTTTTACAGGCATGGACGATGCCATTCACCTTTGCGTAATAGGTGATAATACTGTACAAGAGAGTTTTATGCAGACGTCCGGCAAAAAAATAGGACATAGAAAAATTACCCTATCGGATATTACCCGTTCAGGAAAAATAGCCGGTTGCCATATCCTGTTTATAGGTGGTCAGGATCGAATCCAGTTATCGCGCATGCAGGCAGCAGCAGCGGGAAAACCGATCCTGACAATTGACGACATCAATGAACCGACTAACTATAGGAGCGTAGTGAATTTACCTTACCATGATGGCAAAATCGAGTTAAATATCAATCTTAAATTAGCACAACAAAACCAATTGGAAATAAGTGCCCGGTTATTAAAATTAGCCCATATCGTGTCAGCAGAACCGTTAACGGACGTACCCTAATGCTAAAACTTCGCAATATTTCAATTCGCACCAAACTTATTTTGATTATGGCCATTACGGCCGTGTTTGCGATGCTATTGATCACCACCGCTATGGTTGCTTATCAACACCAGAGCATCAAACGCTCTGTCGAAAGCGAAATGTCTTCGCTGGCGGGTGTATTGGCCTGGAATTGCTCAGCAGCATTGGCGTTCAGTGACAAAAACACAGCCATAGATTCATTAGCCGTACTAAAATCCAGACCCGATATTGTTGCAGGTTACCTATACAACAAGGAAGGACAGGTCTTTGTCAAGTTTACGCATCAATCGGCAGTCCCCGGGCCGTGGAATGCAAAACATCTGCAAAAAATTGCAACCGACGAAGCGCTGCGGATAATGAACCGGAAAATTCCGGATGTCACGTCGATTTCTACGACCTGGATTTCGTTATTGATCAACAATCTTTCAAATAACAACGCCGGCGCCAATACAACAGACTATTTTGAATATGATGATCAGGGCTTCTTGCACCTTATCTATCCGATTGTTATCAACGATCAGGTGATAGGCTCGATACATCTGATTAACAATCTGGACAAGCTTAGAGAAAACCTGAAAACATTTTATATTATTATCGCAGTAGCCTTAATCACAACACTGATAGTTATTCTGCTGTTGTCAACCAAACTCCAGAAAATATTTTCTTTACCGCTGTTGGAACTCATGCGGGTAATGAATGCAGTCGCAATAGGAAAAGACTATACCAGCCGGGTCAATCAATCAGGCGCCGATGAGTTTGGTCAGTTGGCCGGTGTTTTTAATAAAATGCTGACTGAAATCCACCGCCGTGACAACCAGCTGGCTCATCATAGCCTCAAACTCGAACAACTGGTTTCCGAGCGCACGCTAGAACTCTCCGTCAAAAACCAGGAACTGGAAATAACAACCGCCGAGGCGCTCAAGGCAAAAGCCGATAGCGATGCCGCCAACAAAGCAAAAAGCCAGTTCCTCGCCACCATGAGCCATGAAATTCGTACGCCGATGAACGGCGTTATCGGCATGCTGGAACTGCTGCTTGATACCGGCCTGGATTTACGTCAGGAACGTCTGGCGAAAACCGCATTCCGCTCCGCTGAAAGTCTGCTGGGCATCATTAACGATGTGCTGGACTTTTCCAAAATCGAATCGGGCATATTTCAACTGATCATCAAAGACTTTGATCTGCGCCAATTACTCGAGGAAACCGCTGAAATGCTCGCCATCCAGGCGCATCACAAGGGCTTGGAGTTTATCCTGGATGTGCCCTATGACTTGAGTGGAATAGTCAAAGCCGATGAAGAAAGACTGCGTCAGGTATTGGTCAACCTGCTCGGCAACGCCATCAAATTCACTGATAATGGCGAAGTGCAATTAAAAGTCCGTTGGCTTGAAAACAACACCGGCAAAAGCACCAAGCATCTGCTGTTTGAGGTCACCGATACCGGCTCAGGCATTTCACCCGACCAACAAGAGCATATTTTTAAAAGCTTTACCCAGGCAGACGGCTCGATTACCCGGCGTTACGGCGGCACCGGCCTGGGCCTCGCTATTTCCCGGCAACTGGTGGAATTAATGGGCGGAAAGCTGGAGGTGACAAGTACAGTCGGTGAAGGTTCTTGCTTTTCGTTCAGTCTTCATCTGGAACAAAGTGTGCTTCCTCTTATTCCGAAAGCCGATATCAGCATTTTGAAAGGTCTGGCTATTCTGGTCGTTGATGATAACGCGACCAATCGGGCGATACTGCATGACCAGTTAAGCCATTGGGGCGTACGTTGTCATTGCGTGTCCAGCGGCGCACAAGCGCTGGCACTGCTAAAAGAAGCAACCCGTCAGCAGAACCCTTTTCGAATTGCCCTGCTGGACTGGCACATGCCGGATATGGACGGTCTGGCGCTGGCGCTGGCTATCAACACAGAACCCAAGATAGCGCCATTGTCGCTGGTCATGCTCAGCTCGGACAGCATTACCTTTGCCGATGACAGAGACAATTACTACGGCATCAGTTATTTCCTGAACAAACCGGTACTCCAGCAAAAATTGCAAAACTGTTTACTGGAAGTGCTGGGCGCCCTACCCACAACCCAGAAACACCTACAGAAATCCAAACATAGCAACAACGTTAAACTGATAGAGGTAAAAATTCTGCTGGCCGAAGACAACCCCATTAATCAGGAAGTCGGTATGGGCATCCTACTCGCTATCGGCTGTCAGGTGGATATAGCCAATAACGGCCTGGAAGCGGTGGCCGCCAGCGCCAACAAGGACTATGACCTGATCTTGATGGATTGCCACATGCCGCAAATGGATGGTTTCGAGGCAACGATGCAAATTCGAAAACGCGAACAAGCCGCCGGTAAAGCGCTTGTGCCTATTATTGCATTGACCGCGGATGTTCAAAAAGGCATTGTCGAACAATGCCTGGATGCCGGCATGGACAGCTATCTAAGCAAGCCCTTTAGCAAACAACAATTACAGGATACACTGGCAAAATGGCTGCCCATACAACTTACCGACGCCCATGTTAACGGCGCATTAAACGCTGCCGCTTTGAAAGCGAGCAGCGGCTCGATTAATCGCGTCTCCACGCCATTGTTGAATCCTGCCGCACTGGAAAATTTGCGTTCATTAACGACAGCAACCGGGGATAGTCTACTGAATAAAGCAATCGAAATGTTTTTAGATACCGCCACGCAGGAAATAGATAAACTGGAAGAGGCTCTGAAAAATAACGATACCGACAGCCTGACCCGAATTGCCCATAGCTTTAAATCGTCCTGCGCTAACCTGGGTGCGCAAACTCTGGCCGATTACGCGGCCTCTGTTGAGAAAATCGCCAAGGAAGGTCACACCGACGGCATCGATACCCTGTTGAAAGCAATGGAATTCGACCTGCCGACCATATCTACGGCGTTGTCTGAGCAAATCATGACGGATGAAATAACAAGCGCCGAACTTCATCCCCAGAAACTGCAACAAATCCAGTCACCCGCTATTCGGATATTGTTAATCGATGATGATCCAGGCTTCAGATTTATCGCTTCGGCAACCTTGCGGGCGTCCGATTTTGTTGTTGATGAAGCCTCCAGCGGTACCCAGGCGCTTGAAAAAATAAAGCAGCAACTCCCGGATATCGTTCTGCTGGACGCCGTGATGGAGGGAATTGACGGTTTTCAAACCTGTAAATTATTGAAAGCAAATCCCGCCATGACCGATGTTCCGATTATTATGTCAACCGGCCTAGGCGATATAGATTCCATCAATCTGGCATTCGATGCAGGCGCTACCGACTTTATTGTCAAACCCATTAATTATCCGATTCTTATCAATCGGATGTACTTTATCTTAAGAGCGGGACAAACCACTGCCGAACTCAGAAACAGCCGCCTCCAGCTGACCACCTTTACCGCGTTGAGCGCCGCTCAGCGTATAGCGCGCCTCGGCTATTGGATCTGGTATACCAACAGCAACCAATTTAATATTTCCGCGCATCTGGCCAATTTATGCGGTATTGATATTGAACATTTTGATAACACTCTGGACGGTTTTATCCGGTTGATTCATCCGCAAGATCGTGATTTTGTCAAAGACATTATTGTTAACGCCATTCACAGCCTTACCCTGGAAAGCACCGAGTACCGCTTACAAGTCGCCAATTCCGACGATATTTTTGTGCGTCAGGTCATGGAGGTGATAACCGACAAAAATGAACCCATTATTACCGGCACCGTACAGGATATCAGCCGCCAAAAAGAAACCGAGATGCAAATCCACCAGCTGGCTTATTATGACAATTTGACCGGCCTTGCCAGCAGAACCTACTATCATGAACGTATCGAAAGCTATATCAAAACAGCCACCAATCGCCACCAGCAGTTTGCCTTCCTGTTTCTCGATCTGGACGGCTTTAAAGAAATCAATGACAACTTTGGTCATAATATCGGCGACCAATTTCTGCAAGCTATTGCCCAGCGTATAAAACAGGTTGTCAGAGATATTGATTTTGTCGCCCGTCTGGGCGGTGATGAGTTTTGTATGATCATTGACAATATTGCCAATGACAACAGTGTGGCTGATGTCGCTACCCGCACCTTGTACAAAATCAACCAGCCTCTGCTTTTAAATAGTCACCAGATAAACCCAAGGGTCAGCATCGGAATTGCAGTTTTTCCACGCGACGGACGCAATGAAAGTGAACTGATCAAAGCCGCGGACACAGCGATGTATTCCGCTAAAAAAGCCGGCAAACAATGCTACGTTTTTTATTCCCATGATATGGCTGAAGAAGCGGCTCAACGCCGTGAAAATGAGAAAATGTTGCGCGCCGCCTTTGAAAAACAACAGCTCATTCTTCACTATCAACCACAGTTATCGATGCAATCCGGGCAGATAGTCGGTATGGAAGCCCTGGTTCGTTGGCAACACCCGGAAAAAGGCATGGTCTTCCCCGTTGACTTCATCACCCTAACTGAAGACCTCGGCCTGATGATAGAACTGGGTAACTGGGCGCTAAAAACCGCCTGTGAACAAATAGCAAACTGGCACCGTTCAGGCCTGCCTTTTATTCAAGTGGCGGTCAATCTTTCCCCCGCCCACTTCCAGGATCCGGGACTGGTCGAGACTGTACGCGACTTACTGGAGACAACAGGCGTGCCTGCGCAATACCTGGAGGTGGAAGTCACCGAAAGCGCGATGCAAACAAAAGGTCATATAGAAGTATTTACGCAACTTAGGGCACTCGGTGTAAAAATAGCCATCGATGATTTCGGCACCGGTTTTTCATGCCTCGCGTCATTACAACAACTGCCTCTCGATTGCCTGAAAATCGACAAGCGATTTGTTGACGACATACTTTATAACCCGAATACCTCCCTGCTGTTGGAAACCATCATCGGATTAGCCCGCGCACTCGGTTATACGCTGGTTGCCGAAGGTGTTGAAACCAGGGAGCAAGCGATCGCCATACAAAAACTGGGCTGCTATATCATACAAGGCTACTTTTTTAGCCACCCTGTGCCGCCCGAAAAAATTCCCGCGCTGATTAATAACCATACTTTCCATGTACCGAATTAACAAACCATCCTTAAATAAATCCGGCACAAAAACAGATTATTTGATGAGTTTTTGATCTAGATCAATACCCCTTCCGCCACAAGTGCAATAATAGCCCCGTCCTTCAGAAAATGGGGGACGCCAAAAACTTCTCGTCCTCTGTAATAAGGCGGAAGTCTATTATTTCAAAACTCACGAACGAGAAAAGTCTATGAAAATTGTTAGCCATTTATTATTGCTGGTTATTACCGTTGTCACCCTTACAGCTTGTGATGACATGGGCAAAGGGCCAAGCAAACCTGCTGCTGCAAATTCTACAGAAATGTCACAAAAATAATCGCTGTTTTCGGCTGATTGAACCAATGGTGCTGCAGTTTGAGTGTGCAGTACGTTGGTTCATTGGTTTTTGCCGCATAACAACGCACTCAATTTGCAGTGGAAAAGCGTTCATTCGAACAAGGCTCTATCATTAACCTCAATAACGTCAAATCATTAATTTGCACACCGCGTTGTTTAATGGTGATGACACCGTTCTTGTTTAAAAGCGCGAACTGCCGACTCACTGTTTCAATGCTTAAGCCAAGAAAATTGGCAATATCCTGACGGCGCATACTCAGGTTAAATTCCGTATCTGAAAAACCCAAGGCGCCATAGCGTTGCGACAGCATCAATAAAAAAGTCGCCATCTTTTCTTTTGCGGAACGATGCCCAAGCAACACAATCTGCTCATGATCGGAGACAATCTCCTTGCTTAACATACGCATCATTTGCCGTTGCAGGCTGGGTATTTGCGCGCATAATTCATTGAGTCGCGTTACCGGCAATTCACAAACCAACGCCGTTTCCAGCGCTACCGTAGAACAGGTAAAGTTACCGTGTTGCAGAGAATCCAGACCCATGATCTCGCCCGGCAAATAAAACCCGATGGTTTGTTCGACGCCTTCCGAGCTGGCTATAAAACTTCTGAAAGATCCCGATTTAACCGCATATAAGTTCCGGCATTGCTCGCCTTGAACATACAGGAACTCATCCGTCCTGATGGGACGTTTGGCTTTAACGATTTTATCCAGCAGCATGACTTCACTGATCTGAAGTCCGTAAGGGAGACATAAATCCGCGAGCCTGCAATCCAGGCATGATGTGGTGTGTGAACTGGATTCCATCAGATCTGTCCTTATTTCAATTATTTTGTCGTTCTATCCGGACAGTGTATCAAAAATAACCTTAAGGCGTTGTATCAGGTTTTGTTAAAATGCTTATCGCTTTCACACCGCTAACAGAATACATGAATAAAGACGAACGCTGTATCAACGCCACCCGCTCCTGGTTAAAAAACATCATCATTGAATACAGCATTTGCCCCTTCGCAAAGCGCGAACTGGAACGCGGCAGCATCCGTTTTAGCGTCCGGCAGGATAGTGATATTGAACAGTGCTTGCTGAATCTGATGCGTGAATGTGACCGTCTCGATACCGATGAAAGCATTGAAACGACATTGCTGATTTATACCGATGCCTTTACAGGGTTTGACGACTATCTGGATTTTCTTGAACTGGCCGAAACGCTCCTGCATGAACAAGGCTATGAAGGCATTTACCAGTTGGCCAGTTTCCACCCTGACTACTGTTTTGAAGGCGCCGATCCCGATGATCCCGCCAATTACACCAACCGCTCGCCCTACCCCATGCTCCATCTATTGCGGGAAAGCAGCATCGAACAAGCTGTAAACGCTTACCCTGATCCGGAAAACATCCCGCAACGCAATATTGAATTCACCCGTAAACTGGGTCTCGCTAAAATGCAGGCTTTATTAAGCACCTGCCGGTGATCACTAAGAGGATAACGGTCAAGTAACTACCGGGTAGTTACTTTGTTCTGCAAAGTATCCACTCACTTGACACCGCGTACATACGGCGGAGCTGGCTAAATGTTACCGCCGACCGAAGATAGCTTACGGTAATAGCGCGGTTTTTTGCTTGCGGACCCACAACGCAAACATCATGATGGCCCAACCTCGTACGGCGATTTCGATATTCAAGCACAAAGAAACAAACCAACCTTCTGCGGTGGGCCATTCCAGCAGGATCATAAACCCCATGATAACAGCGACCAAGCCACCTAATGAGGTGGATACGGTTTGCGGCAAACGTAACGCAAAAACCAATATAATTCGCACAATGCCGCGCACGATCAGGAAAGCGGCTATCATCATGCTGAAGCGAACCGGCTCTTCAGTTACGCTGAGAATAATCAGGCCGCCGATGACGGCATCCAGTACACCGACTTGCAGGTTTTGGAGAAAATCACGCGACTCCTTGGCGAGAAAAGCGTCGAGACATTCCAGCAAACCGAGAGCCAAGATAATCATGCCGCTCAACGGCAACCAGGAAAGATGCCGTGCCGACAAGACAATGGCGTGAGGATTGAGTGCGCTGGCCAAGGCCAGTGTGATGCCTGTACACAACACAATCGTGCCCTGCATCAACAAACGCCGCCAATCCATTTCGAAACGGTCATAGCTAAAGAATTTTTCGAGTAAATTCATTTCACATTCCGCCTGTTTTTTTACTTTAATTTTCTTAATAATCCCCGATTGCAAAGTACCAATAGTGGTACGCACACAGGCAAGAAAATTGTCTAAGAGCCGTGAATTTCATTATATAAGGCGCGGTATTCGTCGCTCAGCTTATGGTTGGGAACATAATGCACGAGCGGTTGCGATGCGGAGTGTGACTCCCTGACCTTGATTGACGGCGAAATCATGGCCGAGAGCACGGGCAGTCCTTCGGCAATCAGTTCATCAACCAGCAAACGCGGCAGATTTGCCTGTTTTTGGAATTGATTGACGATGATGCCTTCAATTTCAAGGGCTTGATTGTGATCCGCCTTGACTTCGGTTACCGCCTGCATCAAGGTATAGAGGGCTTCTCTGGAAAAAGCATCGCAATCAAAAGGAATCAGGCATTTGTTGGCGGCGATTAAAGCCGATTGACTGTAGAAATTCAGTATCGGCGGTGTATCGATGTAGACGGCGTCAAAGCCCGCCAGCTTTTCCAGTGCTTCTTTCAATTTAAAAATTTTAAAGCGTGATTCCAGTCGGGCTTGCAACGGCTCAAGATCGGGATGCGAAGGAATGATATACAGGTTAGGAAAAGGCGTTTCATGGATGACATTTTCCAGGCCGGAAGCGGCATTATTACCGCCAAACAGGTTTAGGCTCAAGCAATCCTTAAAAAACAGCGCGATGGTTTTATCGCTTTCGCTGACTTTGCGGCCCAGCAGGTATTGCGTGGAATTACCCTGAATATCCAGATCAATCACCAGCGTACGTTTGCCTTGCATGGCGCTGATAGCGGCCAGATTGCAGGTAATCGTGGATTTGCCGACTCCGCCTTTTTGATTGAAAATAACCCTGCGCATAGCATTCCTCATGAAATCAGATAGATAAAAAATTTATTAGTGCTGTTTGAGCAAGTATTCTCAAATGCGGACAAAGGTTTTTGCGTGACATGCCGGGCATTCTGGAATTTCACTGGGCGCTTTAAAAGCGATTTCCTTACCGCAGTTATCGCAAATAAAAGTGCCGGGGCCGGTAATGTCGCCGCTCTGATAACGGTGTGTCTCCGCCAGTTGTCCCAGTTTCGCCAGCTCCAGGCGAGTTTTGTCGGCAATACTTAAAAAAGCGTCCAGCGTAAAGTTTTCTATCAGCTCTATATCGAATTTAAACCACTCGGAAAGCGAGTCATTATCTTCCTTGTCGGACAAGCCATGCGCCGCATGTTCAATATCCCTTTTGACACTGCCGGACACCTTATCCAGTTCTTCATTAGTCAAGTCACTGACTTTGCTTATTTTTTCTTTGGCAATATCCAATGCGTCGGCAAAAGAATGCAGCGTGTCATCCATCGCTTCATAAAGATGTTCCATCAGATCGGTATAGGCATTGATAAGTTTATTTTTATTCATGGTACGACTCCTTGAAAAATGACGCTTTAGATTTAAGCAACTGTACGGTATTCTAACGCTTTTGATCGGTAAAAGACGAGAAGGATGCAAGAAAATTATCAGCCGCTCGCTATTGAGCAAGACGTACAAGCCGCCTGGGAAGTTTCAGGTGTGTTTAATGCTTCAGAATCTTCTACACAGGAAAAGTATTACTGCTTATCCATGTTCCCCTATCCCAGCGGCAAATTACACATGGGTCATGTGCGTAATTACACCATCGGCGATGTGCTTTCCCGCTACCACCGCATGAAGGGCTTCAATGTATTGCAGCCGATGGGCTGGGATGCTTTTGGTCTGCCGGCAGAAAATGCCGCTATCGCC
>SXIP01000068.1 GCA_005772825.1 Methylococcaceae bacterium
CAAACTGGCGATGATGATGGCGACCGCATGTAAATTAACCGCTTCGGAAAACAATAACGGCACCAGAAATACGCCGTCCACTGCCTGGATGATGGAGTAGGCTATCACGATGTACATAAAATTATCGCCGCTGAAACCCCACTGGAAATAGGCGACAATCAGAATGGGGAAAGTAACCAGCGTTGCGCCTATGTACGGGATAATCACCTGCAAACCCATTAAAACCGACAGCAACATGGCGTAATTCAAGCCCATGGTCGCGTAAGTCACATAACTGACAAACCACAGTATCAAGACTTCGGCAAACTTGCCGCGCACATAGTTACCAATCTGGGTATCGACTTCTTCCCAGACGCGTACCGTCAAATGGCGGTCCCTGGGCATAAACTGCAAAAACCAGGATACCAGTATCTGCTTGTCCTTTAAAAAGAAAAACACCATCATCGGCACTAAAAACAGATAAATCATCGCGCTGACAAGACCGACGACAGACGCCGCTGAAACTGACAACACATTCTGTCCATAGATCAGCAACTGGTTCTGAACTGCGAACATCATCTGCTGAATTTTGTATTCTGAAATTAGTTTCGGGTACATTTTCGGCAGGCGCATGATGCCGGCTTGGGTTGTGCTGATGATTTCCGGGATGTTTTGCACCAGTTCCACCGCCTGCTGGGTAATGATCGGCAACAGATAAAACAACAAATACGCGAGGCAGGCCATGAAACCTGAAAATACCAGGAACACGGCCAGAACACGCGGCAATCCAATGCCGGTCAGTTTGCCGACCAGGCCCTCCAGCAAATAAGCCAGGACAATAGACGCAAATACGGGCATCAATAAATCGGATAGGGAATAAATGAGGACAAAGCTGACGATTAAAATAATGGCCAGTGAAACAGCTTGGGCGTTTGGCAAAAATCGCTTGAAAGACGCTTTTAAAAAATCCAGATTGACTGATTTGTTTTGAGTTGTCATTGAGTAACAGCCTGTTTATTTTTATTTTTATTGACTTACATTCTACTCCCAATACAGCTGCCGGCTCCATGATGATTTTGAATTGCCGCCATCCATCCCGTAAAATAGGGCACCGCATAAACAATCGGACTCAAAAGCAGGTTTGTGATGTAGATAACCGAAGTAAACCACAGCACAAACTATCATGATAAAACCTCAGGATATTAACCCATTGGAAGATAACACCATGCATATTGATGTATTTAACGGTGATGCAGACGGCATTTGTGCATTGGTGCAATTGCGCCTTGCCGAGCCTATCCAGTCAAAATTGATTACCGGCGTAAAAAGAGACATCCAGTTACTCGAACAAGTATCTGCCCAAGCAAACGACCAGGTCACTGTGCTCGATATTTCCCTGGAGAAAAATCGTAAAGCTTTGGACCGGATTCTGGAACAGGGCGCCAGTGTTTTTTATGTGGACCATCACCAGCCCGGAGAAATACCGCAACACCCGCATCTTAAAACGCTTATCAACACCGATGCAAACACTTGTACCAGCTTGCTGGTAGATCAGCATCTTAAAGGCAAATACCGCGCATGGGCAGTCACTGCGGCATTCGGTGATAACCTGATTGACAGTGCGGAACAAGCAGCAGCCTCATTATCGTTGTCTGCCAGCGAGCTTAAAAAACTCAATGATCTCGGAGTCTGTATCAATTATAACGGCTATGGCAGCCATGTTTCGGATCTGCATTTTGCACCGGATGCGTTGTTTCGTGAATTAGCTCCTTATGCTTCTCCTTTTGATTTTATGACCGACAACGCGGTTACCTATCAAAAGTTATTGGCAGGGTATGCTGCGGATATGTCTCAGGCCTTGCAAATAAAACCCGAGTACCGGACCGACAGAATCGCGGTTTATATACTTCCCGATGAGGCCTGGGCACGTCGAATCAGCGGTGTCTTCGGCAACGAACTGGCCAATCGCAACCCGGACTGCGCTCATGCGGTGTTTAGTTATACGGAGCAGGGCGACTATCAAATCAGTGTTCGAGCCGCTTTAAACAACAAAACAGGCGCCGATGAGCTCTGTTCGTCTTTTCCAACCGGCGGAGGACGCAAAAGCGCTGCCGGGATCAACCATCTGCCACTGGATCAGCTGTCTGTATTTATTACGGCGTTTGAACAAAAATACCGTTAAAATCAGCATAACCGCCTCATATACTTCTAACATCCTCACCAATCTACAATTCAACATGACTAAAAAAAGCACCAATACGATTTGGCACCATGCCACGATAACCCGCGCAGATAAAGAGGCCCTGCATAAACACAAAAGCGCCATCCTTTGGTTTACCGGCTTGTCAGGATCCGGCAAATCCACCCTGGCCCATGCTGTCGAGGATTATCTTCATCATGCCGGAATCTCTACATTTGTTCTGGATGGTGATAATGTCCGTCACGGATTATGCAGTGATCTGGGCTTTAGTGATGACGACCGCATTGAAAATATCAGGCGAATCGGTGAACTGGCCAAGTTAATGATTGAAGCCGGCGTTATCACGTTAACCGCCTTTATTTCCCCCTTTAAATCGGATCGTAATTCCGCCCGCAATCTGGTGCCGCATGGCGATTTCCTGGAAATATATTGCCAATGTCCCATTGAAACCTGCGAAAAAAGAGACGTAAAAGGACTTTACAAAAAAGCCAGGGCCGGAGAGATTCCTTTTTTTACCGGCATAGGCTCTCCGTACGAAGCGCCCGAGCAACCCGAGCTGGTTGTCAATACTCACGCGCAATCCCTGGATGAGAGTGTTCAGTGTGTGGTAAACCTGCTGATACAACGAGGAATTATTAGAGATCCTGCCGTTTCCGGCAACGCGTCGGAATAAATTCCGGCATAGACCCCTGCTTGTTCAGGTTGAGCCATCAATTTTTGCGGACTTTGTAACTCCGCATTTTCACCCATCTCTCAGGCAAACAGGCTTTGTTGACCCGTCAAACAAAGCCTGTTTCGCGAAATTTAATTGTATCCCTGCTATCCATCGCGGCATTCTGCAAATAACCTTACGGCGATAATTTTGCCAATAGGCTGTCCATGGCATGCCCTGCGTTTGTTCATAATCGCCGAACTTTTACTAAATTTGTTATTAATTAACTTGACATGCTTTCTATATTCAGGTGTAAATCTGTGCGCCGTCATAAAATGATGGTGGTGCTATTAATACAATAACAATAGAGGTGTTTACTATGGGTATAGTTACAACAAGTATCGGTTTTGAAATGCTATTGAGGTGGGGGCATTTTTTGGGGGGTATTACCTGGATCGGATTACTCTACTATTTTAACTTTGTACAAACAGAATATTTTAAAGAGGCGGACGCTTCTTCCAAGTCGGATGCCATACAAAAACTGGTTCCCAGGGCGCTTTGGTGGTTTCGCTGGGGCGCGATGTTTACATTCCTGACTGGTCTGGGCATTTTTGCCGTCAGGGGCGGCGGCATGTCGGTCGATATTTATGTCGGCGCATTATTGGGCACGTTCATGTTTTTGAATGTGTGGCTCATCATCTGGCCGAACCAGAAAATAGTGATTGCTTCGGCAACACAGGTTGCCGGCGGCGGGGAAGCCTTACCTGAAGCGGCGGGTGCTTTGGCTACTGCGGGATTGGCGTCAAGAACCAACGCCTTGTTCTCTATACCCATGTTGTTTTTTATGGGCGCTTCAGCGCATTATCCGCATTCCTTTCATCCACTCGCGTTTATCCTGGCTGTCGTAATCATCCTGGCGCTGGAATATAACGGCGCGTATCCGGCCATTAAAAACATCGGCGCATTAAAAAAATGCCCGGCTGCCGGTAAAATGGGTTTTTATGCCAGTATTAAAGGCGTGATTCATTGCGGTTTGGGTTTAACAGTCGTGTTGTTCCTGATTCTGGATCTGCTGTAGGTTATTTCTTTACGGAGCGATGTCATTAAATAGCCGCCATTCCGGCGGCTATTTTTGTTGAAAGAGCGGCAAGTTGAGCCGACAACATTTTGCGTATCGGTCGGTTGGCATTTCCAACGCTAAAAGAGAAAATTAAATTATGTCTACGCTAACTATTGACACCTATGCCTTGGTGTCAAAATTGAAAGAGGCCGGTATTCCTGAACAACAAGCCGTTGCGCAAATTGAAATTATTACCAAAACCATTGATGCCGCGATAGAACAAGCCCGGCATGATTATGAACTTGACAATCTGGTTACCAAGCGCGATTTGAAAGAGCTCGAAGTTGAATTGAGAAAACTCGAAGTTGAGTTGAGAAAGGATATTGAGATTTTGCGCCTGGAAACCAAGCGCGATATTGCGGAGTCGAAGGCCGAGTTAATCCGTTGGGTAGTGAGTGTTGGTGTACTGCAAACAGTGCTGATAAGCGCTTTAGTGTTAAAACTGGCCGGTACGCTTTAAGCTTTTGGGTTGAAATACACCAACAAGTCCGGGTCAATCGTTCCCAGACGCCTGAAGGCCTGAGATGTTAAAAATGGTCTTTTAGCCGACGTATCTCCGCAAAAACCTGTACCGGTTTTTTATTCAACATGCCGATGGTTTTTTGCAATTCCACACTGTCTTCCCTGAAAAACGGATTGGTCGCCAATTCCTCGACTATTGTTGACGGTACCGTCGTCTGATGATTGGCCCGCAGTTTGTCTACTTCGACCATTTTTTGTTGCAATAAATGATTATTCGGTTCCACCGTTAAAGCAAAACGTCCATTCGATTGCGTGTACTCGTGAGTGCAATAGACTTGGGTCGCTGCAGGTAGCACTTTCAATTTCTGCAGCGAATGCCACATTTGTTCGGCACTGCCTTCAAACAGGCGACCGCAGCCCATTGCAAACAAGGTGTCGCCGCAGAATAACAGATGCTCTTCAGCAAAATAATAAACAATGTGTCCGCTGGTGTGGCCGGGCGTAAAAATAACCTTGGCTTTATGTGTGCCGAGTGACACGACATCATTGTCGTTTACACCGGCATCAATACCGGGAATGCGTGCCCGATCGGATTGCCCGGCAATAATCCGGCAGCCAGTTTGCTGTTTTAACTGCAAATTGCCTCCGACATGATCGCTATGATGGTGCGTATTGAGAATGTAAGTGAGCGACCAGTTTTTTTTAGCCAGAACATCCAAAACCGGCTCGGCAAGCGCCGGATCGACAACGGCGGTTTCCCTGGAAATAGAATCGTGAATGATATAAATGTAATTGTCGGTTAATACCGGTATCTGGATGATTTCTAGCATTTATTTAAGGAGTCAAGGTAAGGGGGTAATCAGTTTGTCAGTCATGGTGCTTGTTGTTGCCATTTTACTCGATAAACAACCCGGCAGGGTGTGTTCCATTAGCGACTGTTTAGGTATGCATAGGAAAAAAACCCGTCGGGTCTTAATATTGCATCAAACACGGCTTGTCTGTATCCTGCACGCCCATGCAAATAAATCTGATTTCAGTAGGAAACCGTATGCCGGGCTGGGTGCAGCAAGGCTATGATGAATATGCCAAACGCTTGCCGCGTGAATGTGAACTGGTGCTCAAGGAAATTGCTCCCGGTAAACGCAGTAAAAACAGCGATGTCGCCAGAATCGTCAGGGACGAAGGCGAGCGGATGATTGCAGCCATTCCACAGGGTGCGCATATTGTGACGCTGGATATTCCCGGTAAGCCGTGGACGACACCGGAATTGGCGGTCGCCATGCAACGCTGGCTCGAAAGCGGTCAACATGTCGCCTTGCTGGTTGGCGGACCGGAAGGCCTGGCTGATTCGGCCAAGGAACTGGCTCGGGAATCGTGGAGTTTGTCAAAACTCACCTTTCCTCATCCGCTGGTGCGTATCGTTGTCGCCGAACAGATTTATCGCGCCTGGAGCATTCTTCATAATCATCCCTATCATCGTTAATACTCGTGCAAATTATTCTTGCTTCTGCCTCGCCCCGTCGAAAGGAACTGCTGGACCAGATGCTGGATCAGACCGGAATCCGTTATAGCGTTTTTCCTGTTGATATTGATGAAACGCCTTTGTTAAATGAAGCGCCAATGGCCTATGTGCAGCGGCTTGCCGCCGAAAAATCGGCGGTGTGCGTTGCCCGGTTGAATACCGATTTGCCCGTATTGGCGGCCGATACCGCAGTGGTTTTAGGCGATCTGATTATGGGTAAACCCAAAGATCAGGCGGATGCGTTGGCTATGCTGGCGCAGTTGTCCGGTCAGTCACATTTGGTTTATAGTGCCGTTTCGTTGAGAGGGCGTACACATGATCTGGCAGTTAGTATTACCGAAGTCACTTTCAGACGCTTGACGCAACAGGAAATGCTGGCTTACTGGTACAGCGGCGAACCCGTTGATAAAGCCGGTAGTTACGCCATACAAGGCAAGGGCGGACTCTTTGTGGAATCGATAAAAGGTAGTTTTTCCGGTGTAGTCGGTTTGCCCTTGTTTGAGACCGCTGAACTTTTATCCAGACAAGGTATTGATCTTTTTAAATGAGTGAAGAAATTTTAATTAATGTGACCCCGCCTGAAACACGCGTCGCCGTTATCGAAAATGGCGTGTTGCAGGAGCTGATTATTGAAAGAAGCCGGGACAGAGGGCTGGTAGGTAATATTTATAAAGGTGAAGTATGCCGGGTCTTGCCGGGGATGCAGGCCGCTTTTGTCGATATAGGCCTGCCCAGGGCGGCTTTTCTTCATTTGTCCGATTTATGCAGCAAAGACCTGGAAAAAAAGGGCTCGGAAAATATCGAGCATTACCTGCATGAAGGCCAGCATATTGTCGTGCAGGTGCTTAAGGACCCGCTGGGCACCAAAGGCGCACGATTAACGACGGAAATTTCGATTCCGTCGCGGTTTCAGGTGTATATGCCCTACGCGAACAGTTCGGGCGTGTCCCAGCGCATTGAATACGAAGCGGAGCGTGTGCGCCTTAGAGCCTGCCTGGATGCTTTTCGGCAAGAGCACAAATGCGGCGGTTTTATCGCCCGGACGGCGGCGGAATGCGCGGAAGAATCCGTGTTGATCGCCGATATGATGTTTCTGTTGAAATTATGGGAATCCATCTCGGCCAAGATTGCCAGCGCCAAGCCCAAGCAGTTTATTCACAAGGATTTACCGTTGAGCATCAGGACTCTTAGGGATTTATACAAGGAAGGAATAGAAAGGGTCCGTGTCGACTCCAAGGAAACCTATCATCGATTACTGGAATTTGCAGAAATTTTTGTGCCGGAAATCGTGCCCGTCATCGAACATTACTCAGGTGAATGCCCGGTTTTCGATATTTACAGCGTTGAAGATGAAATTAAAAAAGCGCTGGAGCGTAAAGTCAAATTGAAATCGGGCGGTCATCTGGTATTTGACCAGA
>SXIP01000008.1 GCA_005772825.1 Methylococcaceae bacterium
GAAGACATCAATTTTATGGCGCGTTACGGTCGCGGTCTGATTTGTTTGACCCTGACCAGTGAGCGTTGCCAGCAGTTGCGCCTGCCGCTGATGACCAATGAAAACAAAACCGCGCATTCGACCAATTTTACCGTTTCGATCGAAGCGGCAACCGGCGTGACGACCGGAATTTCAGCCGCCGACCGGGCGCGCACCGTGCAATGTGCGGTAGCGCCTGACGCCAAGGCCGATGATCTGGTGCAGCCGGGGCATATCTTCCCGTTAATGGCCAAGTCCGGCGGAGTCTTGAATCGCGCCGGGCATACCGAAGCCGGATGTGACTTGGCGCGGTTGGCCGGTGTCGAGCCGGCGTCGGTGATTGTCGAGATACTCAATGAAGACGGCTCAATGGCCAGACGCCCCGACCTGGAAGTTTTTGCCAAACAGCACAACCTTAAAATCGGCACCATCGCCGATTTGATTCATTATCGTATTCAGCACGAAAATACGCTGGAGCGCATCAGTCAGTGCAACTTCCCGACTGAATTCGGCAATTTCCGACTCTATGCCTACCAGGACCGGAATGACAATAACCTGCATCTGGCGTTGGTGATGGGCCAGGTTTCCGGTGACGAGCCGATTTTGGTTAGAGTGCATGCCAGGAATCTGCTGGATGATGTGTTCGCATCCAAGCGTAGCGATTGCAGCATTTCAATTCGCGCGGCGATGCAGAAAATAGCCGAGGAAGGCCGCGGCGTGCTGGTGGTTATCCGGCAGGCCGACAGCAACAAGTCTTTGGTGGAATTAATCCACCGCTATCAATTGGAAGATAACGGAGTTGTGAGCCAGACTTATCCGCCGGAGGCTGCGGATTGGCGCATGACCGGGACGGGCGCCCGAATATTGGCCGATTTGGGCGTGCATAAATTGAAAGTATTAGGTACGCAGAAAAAATATGTCGGTCTGTCCGGATTTGATCTGGAAGTTTCCGAACATATCGGCTAAAACCGGGCGGGGATTTATTGGCCCGCCTGTTTTCGCTCATACCAGCCATAGTAAGTGAGCCAGGCTACCAGGAATACCAGGTAGCCGGACCATAAAATATCCGAGATAAAATGCCCCCCCGCCGTCATCCGGGTTAAACCCAGCGTCAATGCGATAGCTATCGTCAACATGAAGTAAAGCGTCTTGCGTTTGCGCGACAGAAAATAAAGGGAAAAAAACGCGAAGCCTACCGAACAATGGCCGCAGGGAAATGATTTTTCATCGGTATCGCCAATCTGCAAGGGCGGGACATAGTGATGCGGGCCGCCGAATTCACTGACATGTACCGGTCTTGGCCGCCCCCAGTGATCCTTGAAAACCAGGTTGACCACTACTATCGGCCCCAGGATGATCACCAGGAAAATATACAGTGCAGGCCTTTGCAATTGTTTTAACGACGGTTTCAGGTATCCCAAAGCAGCGGTGATGAGTGCGCCGACCGCGACAATCGTTGCAAAAGTAAAGGCGTGGCGATACAGCATGCGGAAAAGCCAGCCTTCTTGTAACGGCCAGTGAGCGTTGCCGTCACCGGGCCGGTAAAACAGAGAGGCTCCGTGAAGGTCAAGATCGGTGAGCCAGAAAAAAGGCGTGGTCAGCAAGGCCAAGACGACAAGAATAAGCAACTCGCGCCAGCGACGCTCTAAATTATTGACTGTCATATTATTTGTTTATTGAATTAATCGGCGGCCAAAACAATAAGTTCTCGCCCAGGAACAAATTATAACGGGCGTTCTTTTTCATCGGATTGATGACTTCGCCTACCTGATGGAATTTTTCAAAGGCCGATTTCAGCGCCACAGGTATATCGGCTTCTTTTTGTTCACTGATAATAAAGCCGGTTTGGCCTATATGCTCAACCGGGCCTGGCCATAACTCATATTGTGATTCAACCAGACCACTGACTTCATAACGAAATACCGTGGGATGATCCTGAAGATAAAAACCGAGCTGGCTGGCTATATTCCGATGCCCGACGACCATGATAAACGCCTGTTCCGGGACCGTCAGGTTTTTGTGGCGTTCATCATCAATCGATTGCGCCAGTTCCCGCCAGTGCCTGAACCTCGATGTCGGGTCTACCATGCTGTGATGCCAATTAAAGGTTTGTACTAACAGCGGCAGCACGTAAGTGAGCGATACCATCAGGCCGCCCAGCAGTAATCCTGATTTAAGCGGTTTTCTCCAGGGGTCGACTTGCCATTGTCCGCTTAATAAGATCAGTGCGCTGAAATAAAAAGGCACGGGCCAGTTCCCTTGCACTTTTTGCAAGAAACTGAGCGCCAGTATACCGAGCAATAACACCGGGCCCATCAGCATCAGGAATTGTTCAGCCGGGAGCAAGCGCTTGAGCCGGAGACTGGATTTAACGCTAAGGATAAGGACTAATACAAAAATCACCGGTGTTGCGAGCAGCAGTTGATAAAGCCAGAAAGTGCCGGCATCTTTTAATCGTGTGCTGACGGCAACGGCTTGCTTGATGCCGAAATGGCCTTTGCTGTGGCCGAACATCACCCAGTCATGCTGGTAATTCCAGATTAATAGCGGTATTAAACAGACGATGACGGGCAGCAGGTAAATGCAAAACTCGCGTTTGAATAAGCGGTATCGCTGTCTGTCCAGCAACAAAAAGCAGATCAGCATGATGGGGATCAATACCGCGACCTGTTTGCTGAGCAAGGCGGTTCCGGTTGAAAGACCCGCCCAAAACCAGGCGCTTTGGCTATCTTTGAATAAGGCCCTGTGCAAGTAATAAAGACTCATCATCCAGAAGCAATAAAGCGGCGGATCAATGGTCATGACGAAGTTGGCCAGCACGTTAAACGGCATGGACAGCATTAACAATAAGGCTAGCGCTGCCGTCTGTGCCGAATAAAAGGCCCGAGCCGTTGCATAAAAATAACCCAGAAACACGGTTCCCAACACCACCGCAGGCAAACGCACCACCGCTGTTGTGTCGCCGCCCAAGCCGGTGAAAACAGCGATCAGCCATGCCACCATCGGCGGTTTGCTGTAATAGCACCAGTCAGGTCTGCGCGACCAATCCCAGTAATAGCTTTCATCGCCGATCAAATCCAGGTCGCTGACAAAAAGATAGCCGGTACGGAATAAAAAAACACCGGTAAGTACTAATACGAGATGGTTGTTGATAAATTTTAGTGATTTTTCAGACATCGGGACGTTACTTTCAAACTCAAAACGGGAAGGGACACTGCTGGGTAAAGCAAGTCAATAAATCAGACCGCTTGTTTGCCGTCACTTAAAGTGCTTTTCTAAGAAAAACAGGTAGCTGCAGATTAATAAAAAATTCCGCGACTCTACTCCCGCTGGTTTATTTCTGCAACCTGAATCTTTTGTGATGATGCCGACAACGTTTAAGTGCTTTGCGGATTAAACGGCGATAGTGCTGAAAATGGGGCTTGCGCCGTTGGTTTTAAATATAGCAAACGCGAGTCGTTTAAGCGATTTGGCGCATAACTACAGATGACAATTACAATTTTGCAAATAACCTAGTAAAATAACCGGCATTATGTTGTCCAAAAAACAACGACGAATAATAGTATAATCGACCGTTTTCCCAACATGATTTTCAGGAGGTTAATTCCGGAATGTTGAAAAACGAATATAATCGACTCGAATCGACAAATCATATCCTATTTATTGAGGTATTAGCGTGGAGCTAAGCGGTGCACAAATCCTGGTTCAGAGTCTTAAAGACGAAGGCGTAGAGTATATTTTTGGTTATCCCGGCGGAGCGGTATTGCATTTATACGATGCAATTTTTCAACAGGATGATGTCAAACACATTCTTGTTCGGCATGAACAAGGCGCAACCCATGCGGCGGATGGTTATGCCCGGGCAACCGGAAAGCCCGGCGTGGTCCTGGTGACTTCAGGGCCGGGCGCTACCAACGCGGTAACCGGGATTGCGACCGCCTACATGGATTCAATTCCCCTGGTGGTTATTTCCGGCCAGGTGTCATTACCGGTGATCGGCAGTGATGCTTTTCAGGAAGTCGATATGATCGGCATTACCCGTCCCTGCGTAAAGCATAACTTCCTGGTCAAGGATGTTACCCAATTGGCCGAGACGGTCAAGAAGGCTTTTTATGTAGCAACAACCGGACGTCCCGGTCCTGTGGTTGTCGACATCCCTAAGGATATGACCGACCCGAGAATCAAGGTGCCTTATAAATATCCCAAAAAAGTCACTATGCGTTCTTATAATCCGGTGCTTACTTTGCAAAAGGATCAGATAAAGAAGGCGGTCGATTTATTGTTGGGCGCCCAAAAGCCGATTATTTATTCGGGCGGCGGTGTGGTTTTGGGAGAAGCCAGTAAAGAGTTGACCGAATTTGCCCGCACATTGGGTTATCCGATCACCAATACCTTGATGGGTCTGGGCGCTTATCCTGCAACCGGCGCGGTAGGCGGCCACGGGGTCGCCGGCCCGCACCTCGCCCCGGGCACGGAGCGCGAGGACCGCGGCGGCGTCCGGCGCCTCGGCGGCGTGGTGCCAGAAGAGATCGTCGAGCGCCGAGCGGGCGACAGCGAAGTCGCCGATATCGGCGGAGACCTCCGCCGCGACCCGCAGAAAGCTCGGGTTCCCACCGGCCGCCTGCCGACCGGCCGCGAGGGCGGCCCGCGCCACGTCGAGCTTGCCCTTGCGGGCCGCGAGCTGCGCCTCCAGGGCGTGCCCCTCCCCGAGGCGACCGTGGGCCACGAGCCAGGCGGCCTCGTCGGCCACGCAGGGGTCGTCCCCGAGCTCGCGGCAGGCGCGCGCGCGCACCAGTCGGGCCTC
>SXIP01000069.1 GCA_005772825.1 Methylococcaceae bacterium
AGCCTTCTTGGCGAACCGGGCCTGCCCACGAAGAAAGGGGTCGAGGTGCACCATTTCGCCCCGTGGGACAAGGTGCCCCCAAGCCCCAGCTGTTAGCTGCGAGCTGAGGACAGGCCGGTGCTGGCGCATTCGCCTATGGCGTATAAATTGGCAATATCCGTTCGCGCATAGCTGTCGGTTAAAACGCCGCCGCAGGTGTAATGCGCGGACGGAACCACGGGAATAGGCTGTTGGGTAATATCTATGCCGAATTTAAGACAGGTGTCGTAAATAGTCGGGAAATGTTCACGGATCAAGCTTTCCGGCTTGTAACTGATATCGAGATAAACGCAATCTATGCCGCGTTTTTTGATTTCGTGGTCTATCGCGCGGGCGACAATATCCCGTGGGGCTAATTCCGCGCGCGGGTCGAAACGCTGCATAAAAGGCGAGCCATCCGGTAATATTAATTTACCGCCCTCACCTCTTACCGCTTCGCTGATCAGGAATGATTGCGCATTGGGATGGTAGAGACAGGTCGGATGAAACTGCATGAACTCCATGTTGCTGACCCGACAGCCCGCACGCCAAGCCAGCGCAATGCCATCACCTGTCGCGCTTTGCGGGTTGGTGCTGTAAAGATACACCTTGCTGGCGCCACCGGTTGCCAGGACAACGACGCGCGCCGACAGCGTCTTGACCTGTTGTTGTTTTGAGTCCAGGACATAAGCGCCGACAATCTGTTTTGCGGCTTGGCCGGGTATGGGCCGGGTGATTAATTCAATCACATTATGGTGTTCGAGCAACTCGATATTCTCATGTTCTCTGGCCCGTTCAATCAGCGATAACGACACCGCCTTACCGGTTGCATCGGCGGTGTGAACAATACGCCGGTGCGAATGCCCGCCTTCCCGGTTCAAGTGCAGGATCTTTTCGCCTGACTCGTTTTTTTCTTCTGTAAAAACCACACCCTGCTGACGCAACCAGTCTATAGAACTTTTGCCGTGGGTAACGGTAAGCCGTACAATTTCAGGGTTACAAAGACCCGCACCGGCGTCCAGCGTATCTTCAATGTGAGATTCAATCGAGTCGTCGGCATCGAAAACGGCGGATATGCCACCCTGAGCATAGTAGGTGCTACCGTCCGTTAACGCGAATTTTGACAGCACCGCGACGCGTATTGAATGATCGGCCAGTTTAAGCGCTAAACTAAGACCCGCGCCGCCACTACCAATAATAAGTACATCAACATTTTTTGAACTGGACATAAAGTAAAGAGAAAAGGTTTGATTCAACCACTAACGGCAGTGGCTTAAGATGGATTGTTTGTGGATAATAGCGTCTTTCAGAGTAATAACGACAATAGTAGACGATAAATAAACGATAGACTTTAAATAAAGTTCTGTCAAAAAATTGTAATCATAGAACTTATGCGGTTTAATCCTGTCCATTCAACCATCAAAGAGCCGTAGTGAACAGTCAAATAAGAACCAGCGAACAACTTGATCAAGAACTGGTGTTGCGAGTGCAACAAGGTGACAAGTCAGCATTTGACCTGTTGGTTATTAAATATCAGCATAAAATTATCCAGCTGGTGAATCGTTATGTTAAAGATCACAGTGAAGCGCAGGATGTGGCTCAGGAAACTTTTATTAAAGCCTATCGCGCACTCGGCGGGTTCAGAGGAGACAGCGCTTTTTACACCTGGTTATACCGAATCGCTATTAATACCGCAAAAAATTATCTTGTCTCACGGTCCAGAAGAAACTCTGACCACCAGATAGACATAGATGACGCGGAAGCTTGTGAAAATGCACCTCAGCTGCAAGGCATGGAAACGCCGGAGAGGTCATTATTAAACGAGGAAATAATTGAGACGATTAAAACAGCAATTGATAATTTACCGGAAGAAATGCGTATAGCCATTATGCTGCGTGAATTTGAAGGTATGAGTTATGAAGAAATTGCTGAAGCAATGGATTGTCCTGTTGGTACGGTCAGATCGCGCATATTCAGGGCGCGTGAGGCCATTGATAATAAATTAAACCCCTTGCTCGCACACGGTGATTCTCGATGAATGAAGAGTTAAATCAAAAAATTTCTCAATTTCTTGATAATGAGCTTGATCATGACGAAGCCTTGAGTTTATTGCAAAAGATGCAGTCACGATCGGAACTGATCAATACCAAGAATCGTTATGAGGCAATAAGCCACGCAATAAAATCTGATGTATTTTTAGCTGTCGATCCTGCTTTTTCAGCAAAAATCTCTGAAGCAATACAACAGGAACCGACGTATTTATTATCGCGTAATAAAAAACCGGTCAGGCGCCCCTCTCCCAAATTGCTGGCCTTGGCCGCATCGGTCGCCGTTGTCGCCGTACTGGCTACACAAAACATGAATAACCCGGCTGAACGCGTCAAAACCTCGTCTATACTGCAACTGGCTCAACGACCCATAGCGGAGCAACAAATAGCAAAACAATCACCAATAAAACAACCGTCACAAAGCGTCGTTAATACCCATAAAACCGAACCCTATCCACTTAACGCCCGTATTAACGATTATCTTCAGGCACACGACAACAGTGTTTATACGCATGGCGAGGTTAACGCCGAACCAATGACCCGAGTAACGGCTTATAGTCAGGAATGACAGCCGTGTTAAAGTTTTTTTTCCTGGCTCTTTTCTTATCTTCAGGAGCCGTCAATGCAGAAGATTCCAGTCTCACTATTCCCCATAATACGAACGGCAAGGACGTATTAATAAAAATGACGCAGGCAATGAAAACCTTGAATTATCAGGGTACCGTGGCATTTTTAAAAAACGGCAGGCTGGAACCGATGAAATACTTTCATGCGGTCGAAAAGGGTGTAGAACAGGAACGACTGTTATCATTAAACTCACCGTTGCGTGAAATCGTTCGAGACGCCGACAGAGTAAGTTGCCTGTTTAAAGCGCGACATCAACTGATTGTCGATCATCGGCCCTTCGAGCGATCATTCCTGATCGATATACCGGCGAATCTGGATGCGCTCGATGCCATCTACAACATCACAGTGGTCGGCGAAGAAGATGTCGCCATGCTACCCGCCCTCGTCATTGCCATCCAGCCTAAAGATAATTTCCGCTATGCCCGCAAAATATGGGTGGAAAAACAGCATTTTTTACCGCTTAAAGTGCTGGTTTATAACCTTGCCAATGAAGCTATCGAGCAACTTGTTTTCACTGAACTTCAGCTCAAAGAGACCTTGCCTTTAGTGGATGTCAAATTTTTAAATGCCGTCAATCCGCCCCCGCCTGTGCATCCGCTACCGATTCAAAAATCAGATCAGGCAAACTTCGTTTTAGCAAACCTCCCTCAAGGTTTTCAGGAATTATTTTTTACCCGAAAACCCATACACAATTCCGATGAGCAAGTCGACCATCTGTTAATGAGTGATGGTTTTGCCTCGGTTTCAGTCTACATGGAAAACAAAAATGCCGCTTCGCAACCGGAACTTTATGGGCAGGGCAGCGTTCAATCCATCGGCACCGTGAATTTTATCAGCCGAACACTGGGCGATTTCGAATTTACCGTGATGGGTGAAGTGCCGGCAGAAACAGTCAAATTGATTGCCGACGGCATCAAACTGCGGGACTTGAAAAATTAGGGAACAGACCTGAGTTTGGACGAAGCTTGTTTCATCGCTGCGTGTTCCACTGAATTGATATTGGTAACAAAAGTTGTTTTATTTAATGGTAGGAAATGGAGATTTTATGCTCAAAAAAATTAGTTTGTGCGTTTTTCTGGTCGTTCTGTTTAATCAAAATGTCCTGGCACAATTACCCGACTTTACCGAAATGGTAAAAACCAATGGGGTTGCTGTGGTTAATATCAGCACCACCCAGAAAGCCCCGCCGGAAGCGGAAGAGCCGGCAAAAGAACAGCCTATGCCCGAAGGTATGCCCCCGGAAATGGAAGAGCTGTTTAAACATTTTTTCAATAACCCTGATGGTGGCGGCGGATACGGCCCCGGAGACACCAAATCATTGGGCTCCGGTTTTATTATCTCGCCTGACGGCTATGTACTGACCAATCATCACGTCGTTAAAGATGCCGATGAGATAGTTGTCAAATTAACCGACAAACGCGAATTAGTCGCCAAACTCATCGGTTCCGATGCGCGTACCGACGTGGCTTTATTAAAAGTCGACGCCGCTAATTTGCCTGCCGTCGCCATAGGAAATCCCAACCAGTTACAGGTCGGTGAATGGGTGTTGGCTATCGGCTCCCCGTTCGGCTTTGAACAATCAGTTACCGCCGGTATCGTCAGCGCCAAAGGCCGCAGTTTGCCGGGCGGTAATTATGTGCCGTTTATACAAACCGACGTAGCGATTAATCCCGGTAACTCAGGCGGCCCGCTGTTTAATATGGACGGTAAGGTGGTCGGCATCAATTCCCAGATCTACAGCCGCACCGGTGGATTTATGGGCTTGTCATTCTCTATTCCGATGGATGTGGTGATGAATGTCGTTGACCAGATAAAGGCCAGCGGAAAAGCGTCGCATGGCTGGTTGGGCGTGCAGATACAGGATGTCACACGCGAGTTGGCGGAATCCTTCGGCATGAAAAAACCGGAAGGCGCTTTAGTTGCCAAAGTCATGCCGGATAGTCCCGCCGCGAAAGCCGAGTTGCAGATTGGCGATATTATTACCGAGTTTAACGGTCAGCCGATTGAATCCTCAGCCGATTTACCGCCGATGGTGGGTATGACGCCGATTAATGATACAGCAACGCTGAAGATTATCAGGCAAGGTGAAAGCAAAACCATCGAGTTCAAAATAGGCCTGTTGCCCGACCAGGATGAAAGCGTTGTCGCCAGCAAAAAACCGGAAGCAAAACCGGCCAATAAGCTGGGAATCAGCGTTATAAACCTGAATAGCGAACAAAGAGAAGCGCTGGAAGTTGCAAAAGGCGGTGTGTTTGTTCAGGAGGTCGGTAAGGGTGCGGGCAAAAATGCCGGCATTCAACGCGGTGATGTAATTTTGCGCATCCAGAACAACGCAATTAATGACATTTCAGATTTTAACGATGCCGTCAAAAATCTACCGCCAGGCAAATCGGTTGCAGTCCTGATTCAGCGCCGCGGCAGTCCGGCTTTCCTGGCGCTTAAAATCGACAAGTAAAGCGGGATAGACAAAACACCCGGAATAAACTACCCGGTCATTGATAATTCAATGGCCGGGTAGTCAGGAAAGCAGACCTGACTTGGTTTTCAGACCGTCGCGCTCAAATCTGTTAAATGCCGTAACTGCTCAGCCCTCCATAAAGTCCGGCCGGATGCTGCTAAACGACAGCCAGCTACGCCGTCTTCAATAAACACGTCGAAAATATTTCAATGACAAATCCAATGTAATCTTGCATGGGTTTTTCGCTTTTTTAGGACAAGCGTCCAAGCTTATTATAGTTGTCACGATGGGGATAACTTACGACTGAGAAGTTTATAAGCATCAGTAGAAATTCATATTTCTTCATATTTCTTCATTTTTTTTCATATTTCTTGTCTGTTATTTAATCGATAAAACTATAAAGTGGCTTTGAAGGCTGATGTTACCAATCAGCCATGCCAAATTATTGCCGGCTTAATAAGATTTCGAGGCAACCAAAATAACAGATAAATCCGTTATGAATGGGAGACGGGATTCGCACACTTGTGTTTTTACCATAAATAGACGTTATATTTTATGACGCTTGGAGAGGTAGATTATGAAATTCAAAACAGTAAAAACAATAGCTATGGCTTTTACCTTGCTTGCATGGGGAATTCCACTCTCAACTGCAGAAGCCGCATCAGTTTCCGGAACATTGGGCATGTCCGCAGCAGCCACCGATACCTATACATTTACCTGTCCCAAGGGCACCGCACAATCTCGTGTCAGAATAATGGATATGAATACTATATTCAATTCAGCGGCAACCGTGTATGCCACATTTGGTGAAGACGCAAATCCGACCCTGACGGCCCTTGATACCGAGAGTACAAGTACGGGGTCCCAGTTTTCGACAAACACGTCGGACGGCCCCGGTATTTATGCACTGACCGTGCATAAATCCGCCGCAGATTTAGAAGACTATATCGTCGAGGCACAGTGCATAGATAGTCTGGGCGTTGAGACCCCTGTTAAGTTATTTTTCAGATTAAACCAGTAAACAGGATCTTAACTCTATCGTTAAATCATTTGCCGGATTTCTATAATCATTAATAAAATGTTGAGCACCTAAATCAAGCTTTTTTGAGTTCGTCTTGATAACGAAAAAAATAAAAAGATGGATTAATCGCGTTTTACTTTGGATGCTTTGTTGCTATGTCTATCCGGTAAGCGGTTTGGCAAACGAGACCAAGGGATTGGAGCAATTATCTATAGAAGATTTAATGGACAGCAAAGTGGTCACCGCAACCCGAAGCGAACAACAGTTGACCGATACGGCGGCGGCCGCCTATGTGATCACGCAAGACGATATCCGTCGTTCCGGAGCGACTAACATACCCGAGGCGTTGCGCATGGTGCCCGGTTTGCACGTTGCCAGGATCAGTTCCACGAAGTGGGCGATTTCCGCCCGAGGATTCAATGGCGTAGTCGCCGATAAATTACTGGTGCTGATGGATGGCCGCTCGTTGTACTCGCCGATTAATAAAGGCGTGTTTTGGGATATTCAAGATCGGGTATTGGACGATATCGAACGGATTGAAGTAATCCGCGGCCCCGGCGCCAGCCTATGGGGAGCAAACGCTGTCAACGGCGTGATCAACATCATTACCAAGCATTCCGCCGACACCAAGGAAGCAAGTTTGACCTTATTTAGCGGAGATAAACACGGGGCGGGGCTCCGCAAGGGCTGGCAATTTGCCGACCAGGGTTATACACGGTTTTACGGCAAATTCTTGCGAGATGACAGCTTCGACAACAGACTAGGCAACGATGCCAACGAAGAATGGACCTCCGGACGCGGGGGCTTTCGCCTGGATTGGGCCAATTCCGACGGCAAGCATGCCTTGATGGCGCAAGGGGATCTTTATTACGGCGTCTATAATGAAAACGACGATAAAAACCAAGAATCTCTCAGCAATAAATTCATCTTGAATCGGGTCGTTAAAAAAGGCGGCAATATCATGGCACGCTGGAATTACAATCAGTCTTTGGCGTCCCGCATGTCGGCGCAGTTGTTTTACGATTCTTTTCAGGTTCAAGAAAGCCGTAACAATCCCGCTGCATATAATAACGATGTCGTTGATTTTGATTTTCAGCATGTACTCGCTCTCAATGAAGCACACGAATTGACCTGGGGCTTGAATTACCGTTTGAGTTTAGTGCAGCTGGAACCGTTCAACAGTGACGAAAACCTTTTTACCAAAGCATATTTCCCCAAAACATTTCAAAACAACCGCTTCGGCTTGTTCTTTCAGGATAAATGGCGTTGGAACGATGCGCTGGAAATCACCTTGGGCAGCAAATTCGAACACCACAACAATAACAATTTTGAGTACGAGCCATCCTTCCGACTGCTTTGGAAAGCCGCCAATCAGCATCGTGTTTGGGCGGGTGTTTCGCGGGCGGTTCGATTACCGGCAGTGACGGATTTAGTTGCGACCACATCATCAGATAAGATTGATCCATCCACCGGTAACAATATCTATCTATTCAGATTTAAGCAATTCGAAAATCTCAAATCCGACGAGGTTGTCAGTTATGAATTAGGTTACCGTTATTGGAACTCAGACAGTTTTTCCTTGGATGTGGCGGCGTACTATAACCAAAACACAAATAATCTTGTTGCTAACAATGAATTCTTTAAATGGTTTCCCGAACAACGCATTAAAAAAAGTACGACCCTGGGATTGGAAGCGGCTGTCATTTGGCGTCCCTTTGACTGGACGAGATTTCAACTCAGTTCAAATTTTATGGACTTATCCATAAAGTCTAAACGTACGATTGGTGGTTTTATTGAAACCGCCAAGGATCCTCCTATTCTTGTGGCATTCAGAAGTTCTTTCGATATTACTTCTGCATTCGAAATGGACGTTTGGTTGCGCTATGCCGATTCTGTTCTGGGAGTTGATGCAGAACAAGCTGTTCCGAGTTACGTAACCGTGGATGCGCGACTGGGCTGGAAGCTCAATAAAAACCTGGAGCTCGCTTTCATCGCCAATAACCTGAACAATTCCCGGCATTCGGAATTTTATGATGGAATTTCCAAGAACCCTTTACAAGCCGAACGGATGTTTTGGCTACAGGGTAACCTGAAATATTAAAACCGTGTGTCTCCGGCAATTTCATATTTTGTGTCAAACATAATTAAAGCCTTACGGTTTATATCGATCCTTATCCTGACTGTTATCGTTTCCTTACCGGTATTCAGTCAGGAAAAAGTTTTTGGCGAAGACACCCTAAAAGCCTTATACAGTTACAAATTTGCCCTTTTTACCGAATGGCCGGAGGCAAAACTCAATGACGGCAACGCCGCTTTGGAATTTTGTATTATCGGCAGAAACCCATTCGGCCAGTCCGCGATGGATGCTATCCAAGACAAGCCCATTAAAGACAAAAGTATTCACATTGAGGTGTATGACAGCGGCGTATTGTCGGAAGAATCGTTAAACAATTGCCATGTTGCGTATATTAGCAATTCCGAAATGCAACGCTTGCCGGCCCTGCTCAATTCCCTTCAGCAATTTCCCATCCTGACCATCAGCGATATTCCAGGCTTTTCCAAGCGTGGCGGCATGATTACCCTGATAAAATCGGGCGATCACATTCAATTTGAAATCAATCCCGATGCGATCAAGCAAGCCGCACTAACGGTCAGCTCCAAAATCATCGAACTGGCAACCTTGGTTAAAACCTCAAATGCGGGGCGTAATTGAACATGATGACATTACGCAACCTGCATATTAAAACCAAACTGATCGCCATGATGATGCTGTCTGCAAGCATTGGCATATTCGTCATGGCTGTCGTCATCTCGATTAATGAAGCGTTAACCATGCGTAACGATATCGAAGCGGAATTGGCGACATTGGCCAAGATTATCGGCTCACGAAGCACCGGATCTCTGGCATTTAATGACCCCAGGACGGCAATCGAAAATTTGAATGCCTTAGCCATCAAAAAAGACATCGTCTACGCAGCGATTTATCAGGAACAAGGTTTGTTATTTGCCGAATACAAAGCTAATCCGGAGAACTCATCCCGGCAACACCAAGACTATTCCTGGCTGACAAAATCGCTTTTGAATTTATCTTCCGGAAAGTTTACCGGGATGATCGAGGTTTCCAGCGCTATTTATTTTGAAAAACAACAGATCGGAACAGTGCGGATACTCTCCGATATGACTCATTTTTTTGAGAAAATATTACGTTATCTGAGCTGGGTCGTTTTTACGCTGCTGGCCTGCTTTTCGCTCAGTTTAGTCGTTTCCAGCCGATTGCATAAGTTGATTTCCCTGCCCATTTTGAATTTGCAAAAGGTGACCGGCAAGGTTTCTGAAAGTGACGATTATTCGGTGAGAATTCCGAATGATTCCAGCGATGAACTCGGCAATTTAATCGACAGCTTTAATGCAATGCTGGAACAAATCGAAATTCGAGACCAACAACTTGCCAAATACAGCAAGCACCTTGAAGGGTTGGTTGACGAGCGCACCGATGAATTGACGGAGGCCAATAACCGCCGCATCCAATGGTTGGAAAACATGGCCAAGATTTTAAAGCATGAACTGAAAAACGCATCGATAGGCGTAAAAAGTTCCCTTGAGCTGATAGAGCGAAAGTCACAACAGCCGGCTATCGATATTTATCTGGAGCGCGCTAAAAAAAGCCTGAATTATATGAATATCTTATTGGCCAGCGTCAGCAATGCGAGCAGCATGGAGGCTATGATTTGTAAAGAGCCGTTAAAGCCTGTCAATTTAGGTGATATTGTCCAGTCGCAAATCAATGAATACAAACTATCCTACCCACAACACCAATTTATCGGCGATATTGACCTGCAATTGACTGTTATGGGCAATGAAGACCGACTCAGGCAACTGTTGGATAATCTGGTCAACAACGCCATTGAACACAGCCATTTGCATACCCCGATTACTGTTAAGCTAACGCACAACAGTGGCATTGTGGAATTATCGGTGACCAATGAAGGTGTCAAACTGCCTGATGATAAAGACAAAATGTTCGATCTTTTCGTCTCCCTGCGAGATGCCGGACATTGGAAAAGCGATAATTTGGGCTTAGGCCTTTATTTGGTCAAACTAATTACCGAAGGGCATGGAGGCTCGGTGCAGGCAAGCGACCTGTCGGATAAAGACGGAGCAATTTTTACCGTAAGAATCCCCATTCTTGTTTAGCTAAGATTTCAATATCAAGCTGAATTCAATGCTTGTCCAACCATCGATAACCCGCAGACCGTTCGGTCTTGATGCAATCAAAATCGCCGTCAATATCACGAAACCGGGAGCGGATCATTTTAATATGGGCGGTAATGGTATTGGGTTCCACGCAAATATGCGCCGCATGCATTAATTTGTCACAGGTTTTAACTTCTCCCGGATTCGTCACCAGTTCACAAAGAATCCAGAATTGGGTTAAGCTGAGATCTAAAGGCGTATTTTTCCACGCCGCCTTCAATAATTTCCTATCCAATCTGAGCGCGCCAAGCTCTGAATGATGTTGTTCTATTTTTAATTCAGGCGGTTCTCGTTGTGTGATCACTTCAATGCGATGAAATAAGGCTTCAATCCTGACCATCAGAAAGTTGATGCTGGCATCTTTCATAATGTAGTCATCAGCTCCCAGACGCAGCCCTGAAATCCGGTCGATTTCATCATCCCGCGACGTTAAAAAAATAATCGGCAGTTTTGGCGCCAAGCGGCGCAAATCCGAACAGAGCCTAAATCCGCCGTCCCGTTCTTCCTGAAGGCCGACATCGAGAATAGCGATATCGGGTAATGCAGTCTGAAAATAATTCATGGCTTCTTGCCGATTACTGAAAACAACGACTTCAAACCCTTCATCGGTAAGGATTTCTGAATAATTGTTTCGAATGATTTCATCATCTTCGACGAAGGCAATTTTTATACTCATACGGAAAAATCCCGGTAAAAAATCAAACTTTGGTTTTAATAATATCGGTTTAAGTTTAGCGACATATCAAGCGATTACGTTAAATGTTGATATGAAATCTTATTATTCCTGTGGAATCGATGAAAAACTACCTGATTACATCACTTAGCCGTTCATAATTCCTTAAGCTTTCATACTTTTTGCCTTTTTCCTGCCGGTTGTTTCATCAATAATCCAATACAGTATCACTCAAAGCCGGGTTAGGCACATGCATGAAATAACTTGGACAATTGTTCCCTCTCTCCGGGAGAGGGTTGGGGAGAGGGGGATTATTTCATACGCATTTCTTAGTATTCGATACGGGCCGCAATCCTGTCTCAACCATTTTTGAGTTGCCATTGGATTTGAACCAGAGCAGAAGCATGGGGACGCAGCAACATTGCCAGTCTAGCTTCACTCTTGGAGAGTAGAGCTCAACTCCCAAGAAAGTCAGCCCTCACAGGGGAGAAGAAAATTGGCAGGCTACCGGGAAAGTAATCTCCCCGGCAGCCTGCTAAAGATACCAGGAAGGTATCAGCGTTTTTCAATCGTAGCAGGGTTGAAAAACCGCATAACCAGGCGGCAAATGTAGCAATTTGACTGCCTGAGCTGTTGAGTAAAAGGATGTTATCGCCAGCATTTTATTTTTTTACTATTGAAGGCCGTTAGCAAAGCTACCGGCAGGAGAATATTATCATGAACACAACAACACTAAAATCTTTAACTCTTGCAGTAACATTGGTTGCCGGCATGGGTGCCGCCTCGACTGCACTGTCCGCCGTTCCTCCTGTTGAAACGGTTGGCAGGGGAGCAATTACGACCTGTCCATCAACCACGATCTCTGGACAGGCGCAGGTTTACCATTCCGACAAGATTGTCTTTATGATCGGCCAAGGTAATTTACAGCCTCTTATTGCTGCTGATTTTGCGGCATTGAACGCGTTGCCCCGGTTAATCGAATTTGATATCAAAATCAGGGACAATCCTTTGGCTATCGCCGACATAAAGGCGAAAGTGCTTTCTTTTATGGGTGCCGCGAACACGGTTGCAAATCGCGACCTACTCAAGATCACCGATGTCGAATATGCAACGGCGGTTTGCCCTAAAACACCTTAATTTAACAGTTGAAACTTCAATGTAATAAATACCGCGAAGGTCTTCTCCGCGCTTTTACAGAAAGGATATTGCCTGCTGTTGCTTGTTTAAGTGATGTTAAATAACACGCAAAATATTCTACCCGCCTAAATAAATCGGCGCCGGTTCCCAAGCTCTAAGCTTGCGAACCGGTGCCAATAAAAGCCTCCGTTTACACCTCTGGTTACCGGTAATATTAAACCCGCCGGAACCTACCCTCGGATCTATTCTATAAACCGGCATTGCCGAGATATTGCCCGGTTTCATCATTTATTGAGCCGGTCGGATGTTGTGTGAATTAACACGCCTGAGATTAACAAGCTCGGATGATAGAGAGCCTATAGAAATAGCAAGTGAAACGTGGCATTCTAAGAGTCAGGCGATGCAATGCTTCTGAACAGGGTATGGCGATATACCCCGCCATCGCCATTAAACTACGAACCGAGAGTAGGATTATGTTTAGGAACGTGCATGAAATAACTTGAACAACTTGTTCCCTCTCCCTCCGGGGGAGAGGGCTAGGGAGAGGGGAATCAAATGATCATGTATTTCATACACGTTCCTTAATTAAACTGATTGATCCACAATCAAACCAGAAAACATGATCCGTATCTCCGGTCTACAGCACTTTTTCAATAAAGGTCATGGCTTCAATTTGTCTATAACCTAATGAGAGCAGTCGCTTGGCAACGAGCTTAAAGAGGAAATCAACCCATGCAATTAACGCCACGAGAAAAAGACAAATTACTGATATTTACCGCCGGATTACTGGCTGAACGACGCAAGGCCAGAGGACTTAAACTGAATTACCCGGAAGCCGTCGCCTACATTTCCGCCGCCGTTATGGAAGGCGCCCGCGATGGTCGCACGGTTGCCGATTTGATGGAATACGGACGCACCTTGCTGTACCGTGACGATGTCATGGAAGGCGTGGCCGAAATGTTGCCGGATGTGCAGGTCGAGGCTACATTCCCGGACGGCACCAAGCTGGTGACCGTACATAATCCCATCGAATAGGAGCATCCCATGATCCCTGGAGAAATCATCCCCGTCGCGGGCGACATCGAGCTGAACGCAGGCAGCCCGACTATCAGCCTGGTGGTGGCGAACAGCGGCGACAGGCCGATACAAGTCGGCTCGCATTATCATTTTTACGAAACCAATCCGGCCTTGCATTTTGACCGCGAACTGGCGCGCGGCTTCCGGCTGGATATTCCGGCGGGTACCGCGGTGCGCTTTGAGCCCGGCCAACAGAGGGAAATCCGCCTGGTACCGTTCGGCGGATTACGCCGCGTGTACGGCTTCCGGCAAGCCGTGATGGGCGATTTGGATTCAACAGCAGCGGAGGTTAAACCATGAGCAAAATCAGCAGACAAGCCTACGCCG
>SXIP01000070.1 GCA_005772825.1 Methylococcaceae bacterium
CTTTCAATTCAAAATGATGATGTATCGGCGCCATGCGAAATACGCGTTTGCCGGTCATTTTGAAAGAAGCGACCTGGATGATCACCGATAGCGTTTCCATCACAAACACACCGCCCATAATCATCAGCACGATTTCCTGTCTGACCAGTACAGCCAGTACGCCCAAAGCCCCTCCCAAGGCCAGTGCGCCGACATCGCCCATAAATACCATCGCCGGGTAAGCGTTGAACCATAGAAAACCGAGTCCTGCACCGACCAAAGCGGCGCAAAATACGATCAATTCCCCTGCATTCGGCAAATAAGGAATAGCCAAGTATTCTGAAAAAGTTACATGTCCCGACAGATAGGCGAAAATACCCAAGCCCGATGCCACCATCACGGTCGGCATAATAGCCAGTCCATCCAGCCCGTCGGTCAAATTGACCGCGTTACTGGTGCCAACAATGACAAAGTAGGTCAGCACGACATACATCAAGCCCATATCCAGCATGACGTCTTTAAAAAACGGGATGATGAATTGCGTTTCAGCAGGCAGCACGGCTGTTTTATATAAAAAAACGGCGGCGGCCAAGCCAATCACCGATTGGCCCATGTATTTGGCTTTGGCCGATAAGCCGTCACTGTTGCGCTTGATCACTTTTCTATAGTCATCAATGAAACCGATAATGCCGTAGCCCATGGTGACCAACAGGATGACCCATATATAGCGGTTGCCCAAGTCAGCCCACAGCAAGGTGCTGACCGCAATGGCAACCAGTATCAGGGTGCCGCCCATAGTTGGTGTGCCTGATTTTTCGTAATGGGATTGCGGCCCCAGTTCACGGATACTTTGGCCGATTTTATTACGGCTTAATTTCCGGATCATAACCGGGCCGATAATAAAAGAAATCACCAATGAGGTTAATGCGCCGAGAATGGCTCGAAACGTCAGGTAATGAAATACCCTGAATCCGCCTTCAAAGGTCATTAAATAATCTGCCAAGTACAGTAACATCTTTTATATCCTGAAATTATCAATCAGAGCGGCGGCTACATTTTCCATATGCTGCGCTCTCGAGCCTTTGATCAAAATCGTTTCTTCGCCTTTTAGCTCTTGCTTTAACACGTTAATCAAGTCATCCTGGTTATCAAAAAAAGTGGCTCCTTCACCAAATGACTTAACGGTATTTTTGCTGTCCGCTCCTACGGCCAATAATCTTACAACGCCGCTGGACTTAATGAGTTCGCCCATTTCTTCATGCATAAGCGCGCTATCGGGACCCAATTCACCAAAAGCGCCCAACACTAGCCAGGGTTTGCCCGCACAAGCGCTCAGCACATCAAGACCGGCCTTCAATGAAGCGGAGTTAGCGTTATAAGTGTCGTCAATCACAATATTACCCAGGCGGCTCACCAACGGCTGCAAGCGGCCGGTGACCGGCTTGACGCTTTCCAGTCCCTGTTTGATCTGCTCCAGATTTAAGCCCAAAGCCAAGCCTGCCGCTGTCGCCGCCAAGGCATTGACAACATTATGTCGGCCTGCCAGTTTCAGGTTTACACCAATAGTGCTATGTGCCGTGATCAGTTTAAACGTGGTGGCAAAGACCTTGTCACGGATTTCTGTGTTTATCGCTTCGGCCCTGACATCGGCTTGTGCATTCAAACCGAAGGACAGGGTTTGTTTGTTTCCAGCCAGCTCTTTCCAATAGTCGAAATAGCGGTCGTCCCTGTTGATGACGGCAATTCCGTCCGGTTTAAGCGTTCGGATAATTTCCCCTTTCGCCTCGGCAACTCCGTCCAGGCTGCCGAAACCTTCTATATGAGCGGCCCCTGCGTTGTTAAGGATCACGACATCCGCTTGAGCATATCGACTGGTGTAGGCGATTTCTCCGTGATGGTTGGCGCCCATTTCAATCACTGCATAGCGATGTTGTTCATTTAAACGTAACAGAGTTAAAGGCACACCGATGTCATTATTCAGGTTACCCTGGGTAAACAGCACGGGGCCCGCTACGCCAAGTATTGCCGCCACCATTTCCTTAACGGTTGTTTTGCCGTTACTGCCGGTGATGCCGACAAGCGAAAGGTTTCCGTTTGCAGCCGGCGATAGATGATGCCGCCATGCACCGGCCAATTCCGCCAGGGCCAGTCGGGTATCCTGAACACTGATATGGGGCAGGGGAGTGCTGACGCCCTCCTGTACGATGGCCGCAACTGCGCCCGCCTGTTCAGCCTGATCAATAAATTCATTGCCGTCAAAGTTAGCGCCTTTAATCGCTATATAAAGCTGGCCAGGCTTTATTGCGCGTGTGTCTATGCTGACCGAAGCGATGGCTGCATCATCCCCGATGAGTTTCCCCTGTACACACTCGGCAATCTCGCTTAACAACATGTTCATACTTTTCCGATTCTCATTTTTAATGCGTCAATCACGACTTGTTGGTCGCTGAAGGGTTGTTGCACACCGTTAACCTCCTGATAGTCTTCATGGCCTTTTCCGGCAATGACGATGCAATCATTGTGAGCGGCTCTTGCTATCGCATTGCGTATGGCATGTTCCCTGTTTTCAATTATTTCGACAATTGCTCCCTGCATTGTTCTACCTCCTGCATCCATGCAGTCGTCAGCAATTGCCGAACTGCACCCGGCCAGAATGTCATTGATAATATCCCGGCTGTTTTCAAAGCGAGGATTATCGTCGGTAATAATGACATGATCCGCCCAATGTGTTGCTATGCCGCCCATTTGTGGGCGTTTGCCGGTGTCTCTGTTGCCGCCGCAGCCAAAAACCAGCCATAAAGCGCCATGGCAATGCTTTCTCAAGCTGGATAATACTTTCTCTAAGGCATCCGGCGTATGCGCGTAATCTACAAAAACCAACGGTTCGGTGTTGCCTCCAAAACGTTCCATGCGCCCGGCAACCGGTTTTATTTGCGTCAGTTTGTTAGCCGCATCCGCCAGTGAAACACCCATTGCCAACAAGACAGCCAGTACACATAAGACATTTTCGCTATTGAAATCGCCGTAGAGTGGAACGACTACACGTTGAACGGTTTCTCGCAGCAAGCTCTCCTGCATCTCAGCAGTCGTCGACAATTGCTCCTGGCATTGTTCTACCTCCTGCGTCCCTGCAGTCGTCCAGCGAATATCAAATTCAATTCCGTCTTCCTTGTACAAGATGTTTTCTGCAATAACACTCTCTCCTGAATCGGGTGCCAGTCCTTTGGCGCTGACGCCCCAAATTGTTACCGATTCAGGTATCGCGGCAATAATCCGCTTGCTATAGGCGTCATCCATGTTCACTACGGCAAACTCCAGACCCGGCTTGTTTAATAATGCCAGTTTGGCTTGCAGGTAGGCTTCCATGGTGCCGTGATAATCCAGATGATCACGGCTGATATTGGTAAATACAGCGGCTTTAAAATAAACGCCGTTGACCCGTCGTTGCTCCAGGCCATGAGAGGAAACCTCCATTGCCACCGCTTGCTTGTTAAGCGTTACCAATTCAGCCAGTATTTTCTGAATGGCCACCGCATCGGGAGTGGTATTGAGCGTTTTATTGAGTTTGCCCCATTCGCCCCAGCCCAGTGTGCCGATAATTCCGCAATCATCCAGCAGTTGCCCAAGAAATTGGCTGCAAGAGGTTTTTCCATTGGTGCCGGTAATACCTATAACATTTAAACGTCGGGAAGGATGGCCATAAAAGCGGGCTGCTATATCCCCAACAACAAAGCTTAAATTGTCTATTGCAATTATCGGCACTGTGTTTGCCGGCTGTGCCGCATTAATCTGTTCCGCTAATTGCCTGCCGTTGCCGGACGGATCAAAAATAATGGCACAGGCACCATTTAACAGCGCCTGTTCGGCATGCGCCAAGCCGTGCTGCCTGGCGCCGGCCAGGGCGATAAATAAATTTCCGGCCACGGCCTGCCGGCTATCCAGCGTCAAGCCGCTGATCGGCATATCGCTTTCCATAGCCAAACATGGGCAGAATCCTTCTAACAGTGTTTTCAGTTGCATAAACAAGTGTTACGGACTTTTCTGCGTCAATAAAACCGGCATGGTATCTTCCTGGTCGGGAGGAATATCCAGTACCCTCAATGCGCCCGCCATCACTTTTGCAAACACGGGCGCCGAAACCAGTCCGCCGTAGTATTGGCCCGCCGAGGGCTCATCGATCATGACGACAATGATCAATCTCGGATCGTTAGCGGGCGCCATACCGGCAAAAACGGCAAAATAGGTTTTTTCCGTATAGCCGCCGCCCGGACGCGCTTTTTTTACCGTGCCGGTTTTTCCGGCGACTCTATATCCATCGACTCTGGCTTCATAAGCGGTACCGTCCTTCGCAATCACGGTTTCCATCATGGCTCTGACGCTTTGGGCGGTTTTCTTGGAAAATACCCGTTGCGGCATATCATCCTCATCCCGTTTTAACAGGCTGACCGAATGCAACAGTCCGTCATCCGCCAATGCGGTGTAAGCTCTTGCCAGTTGTAACGCAGAAGCGTTCAAGCCATAGCCGAATGCCAAGGTTGCCCTATCGAAATCCTGCCATTTGTGATAATCCGATAAACTGCCGCGGGCTTCACCTGGAAAACCGGAGCCGGCTGATGTGCCAAAACCCAGCTGGTGATAAATCTTCCAAAAATAGTCAGGCGGCATTTTCAATGCCATCTGCGCTACAGCGACATTGCTGGATTTTTTCAACACGCCGGTTAAATCCAGCGTGCCGTAATTGTGTACATCCTTAACCGTATGACGCCCAACCTGATAGGTCCCATGAGTTTCAAAAACCTGACCGGGCCTCACGTAGCCGCCTTCCAGGGCTGCGGCGACGACAAAGGGTTTAACCGTTGAGCCGGGTTCAAATACGTCTGTCAATGCCCGGTTGCGGTATAAGCCTTCTTTCAGGTTGCTTCGGGTATTCGGATTAAATGACGGCTGGTTTACCGCTGCGAGAATTTCCCCGTTTTTTGCATCCAATACCACCAGCGCGGCTGATTTGGCTTTGTTGGCGTTCACGGCGAGTTGCAATTCCCGATAGGCTAGGTATTGAATGCGCTGATCAATGCTTAATTCTAGGTTTTTGCCGGACCCCGGCTCTTTTATATTTTCAACATCGGCAATAATCTGGCGCTGACCATCCCGGATAACCCGTTTGCTGCCCGGAATACCTTTTAGCTGCTTTTCATAGCCCGACTCTATCCCCTCCTGACCAATATCATCGACATTGGTAAAGCCGACTATATGTGCTGAAACTCCACCGGCAGGGTAAAAACGCTTGAATTCACGCTCGAAATTAACACCGGCCAGTTTTAATTCTTTCACTTGGTCGCCAAGTCCGGGATTAATCCGGCGGGCGATATATGCAAATTGCCTGTTTGAATCCTGCTTGATCAGATCCGCTATCTTTCCCTTGGGTAAGTCGAGCAGTTTTTCCATTTGCCGTATCTTGTGCTGCTTTTCCATTTGCAGTTTTTTTAACAGATCGGTTTTTTGCTCGGTGGTCAGGCGCGTTTTGGTTTGCTTGACCTGTTCGTTTACAGCCAATTCGAATTCTTGCGGCGTTACGTCTTTCAGTTCTTTGGGGTTGACCCAAATGGATTCAACCGGGGTACTGATCGCAAGAGGAGCGCCGTTTCGATCTTTTATCATGCCCCTGTAAGCAGAAACAGGTACATCGTCGACCTGTCTCATTTCGCCCTGATCTTTAAGGAATTCCTTGTCCAGCACTTGCAGATAAACTGCCCGCCCAACCAGCAACACCATGCAAGACATCATAAAACCGATTAAGAATTTTCTCCTGCCAGAAAAATCGTCCGGTATTTTCTTAGTCTTTATTTTGTCTTGAAAATAGAGCATCTACGGTTTTATATAAATAATTTTTTACCTTAACGGCATGACCAGCTTCAATTGCTCTCTTGCCACTAACTCAACACGATTCTGTTCGCTTAACATCGTGAGTTCCAGTTGCATTTGCCCCCATTCAACTTCATACTGATCCAGGGTTCTTTCCTGCTTCTGAATGTCAATAAAAAGCAAACGCGAGTAGTACTTGCTGTAAATCACGGCCAAAGCCGATACCAGCAGTATTATCAACAAGCCGCTCAAACCTAGAAAACGGGACATCGGCATTTAAATTCTCTCAGCTACACGCATTACCGCGCTGCGAGCCCTGGGATTTTGGTTTATCTCCTGTTTTCCCGCTTTCAAAGCATTCCCTACTTTCTTTAAAATGCCTTTGACAATATCAACTTCCCTAATGGGCATAAGCGATGGAATATATTTACCTCTGGATTCATCCCTGATGAATCGTTTTACTATTCTGTCTTCCAATGAATGAAAAGAAATAACCACCAATCGTCCTTCCGGTTTTAAAACCCGAACGGATTGTTCCAGGACGGCTTTTAATTCATCCAATTCTTTATTAATTTCAATTCGTATCGCCTGAAAAGACCGTGTTGCCGGGTGTTTGTGCTTTTCCCGGACCGGTACGGCGTCTTCAATCAGTGCTGCCAATTGTCTGGTTGTGGTAATCGGTGAGACTATTCTTCTGTTGATAACGGCTTGGCTTATGCGTCTGGCAAAGCGTTCTTCACCATACTCAAATAAAACCCTGACCAGTTCCTTTTCATCCACTGTATTCAGCCATTGTTCCGCAGAACAGCCGGTATTGCCATCCATGCGCATATCAAGCGGTCCATCCCGCAAAAAGCTGAAGCCTCTTTCAGGATTGTCAAGTTGAGGTGATGAGACACCTAAATCAATTAAAATACCGTCAACCCGGCCTGTCAGATTTTCGCCGGCTACGATATTTTCCATCTCGGAAAAACAACAGTGTTTTAGTGTAAAGCGCTTGTCTTTAATCATTGCTTGTGCAGAGGTGCTATTAATGGCATCGGCATCCCTGTCAAAAGCCAGTAATCGTCCAGCCGCTCCCAGCTCATTTAAAATTGCCTGACTATGACCGCCGCGCCCGAAGGTGCAATCCAGATACACGCCGTCTTTTTTAATAGCCAAGTGCTGCAAAGCTTCTGCAAACATTACGGGCAAATGATCCACACTACTTCCTCTGATTAAATTGCCCTGATTAAAAAGATAAGGAGCCTAGTTCTTCCAAACCGTCATTATTATCATCACCGCCCATCCATTCATTTTCTTTTGCATTCCAGGCATCATCATTCCAGATTTCAAATTTATTAAGCTGACCCACCAGGACAATTTTCTTGTCCATGGCAGCGAATTTTCTCAGTTTCTCAGGTAACAACACGCGCCCCTGTCCGTCCATTTCACATTCGGATGCATTACCGATAAGAAAGCGTCTTAACTTCCCTGCCGTTTTATTCAGTGTGGGTAATTTGATAATCGTTTGTTCAAGCTTTTCCCATTCGGGAAGAGGGTAAAGCCACAAGCAGCCGTTTTCACCACCGCATCGCTCATTAACAGCAACTGTTACAACCATTTGACGATCGCAACACTCCTGTAACTCCTCTCTATAGCGAGTAGGAATTGCAAGACGTCCCTTATCGTCCAAACTAATTGAGCTGATACCCCGAAACAAACTGACTCCACAAGTCGGAAAAATCCATTTTTTATCATTAATTCTCCACAATTCACCACTATGTTGCCACTATAGATTTCTATCAGTTCTTAGTCAAGAACGATTTCACTTAAAATATTTCTTTTTCACAATGACTTAGGCGACGTTTGGGGATGCTTTGACGCGCGGAAAATAATCCACGACAAAAGCCATGATTTATCAATAAAGTATGATATTTTGATGAAGTTAAACTTTAGCGTGTTATTGACGCTGAAGTGTCCGGTTTTGCCTGATTAGATATGAAAAATGTGAGCCAATACCGCAATATTGACCAGGATAAAATAATGAAAAATAGCAGAAGTGCCGGTTAAATCTGAGGTTAAACGGTAAATATGAGTTATAAATATGATGATAATATCAGGAATGACGGAAATAAAGGTGCTTGGAGATAGGAAGAGCGTGGAGATAGGA
>SXIP01000071.1 GCA_005772825.1 Methylococcaceae bacterium
ATCAAGCCCCGGTTGTTGGTAAAACAACCGGGGCTTTTTTATGGTAAGTGTTCACTCCCCTCGCCCTCCGGTAGAGGGGTTGGGGGAGAGGGCAAATTTTAAACAGAGTGTGAAACTCACACCAAACCACTTATCACTGCAATGAAGCTATTTTTTTATCCGCTGCACGACAGCAAAATAAGTATTTTATTAAATAAAAAAATAAATATTGACACTCATCAGCAAAGGCCTATAATGCAATCTAGCTTGAAAATCTGATTTACCCTCTGTTTACCTTTTCGATGTTTCTCCTTGTAGTTCCTCGTCCTGTTTTTCATTTCGTAATTTCCAAATTTACCGGCTTTACCCGCCTTATCCAAGGCTTCATTATTCAAATATATTACAGGACTCATTATGTCTACAATCACTACAGGCACCGTTAAATGGTTTAATTCCGATAAAGGCTTCGGCTTTATCGAGCAGAAATCAGGCCCAGATGTTTTCGTACATTTTCAAAGTATCAACAACTCCGGTGGCTACAAATCTCTGGACGAAGGTCAAAATGTACAGTTCAGCGTAACGCAAGGCCCCAAAGGCCCGCAAGCTGCAAACGTCAGCGTCATTATCTAAATTTAGATCCAGGCTGTTGCGCATTTTGCGCCGCAGCCTGCTTTAAAAATAAAATAAGCTCGGCAATAAAAATAATCGGCTAATATAAAATACCAGCCCTTGAATTTTTTTATCAAGACCTTATTTTAGTAGTTGCAAATCACACGGGGGCGACATGGCTTCGACGTGGGTAGCAAAACCTTGAGTGCATGCCGAGGACTGTACACCTCGTAAAATCTACAGAAACTAAGTATTCGCAAACGACGAAAACTACTCAATGGCTTTAGCTGCTTAAACACAGCACCATTCCTTTGACCATCTGTGCTTATGCGGGTGGAGTTCGGTTCGCTGAACGTTCAGAGGTCATTTACATAAGATCGCGCTGAAATCTGTCCGGTGTGGATGCGCTAAAACCTTACGGAATCGCTGATGATAATCTTGGCCCGACGGGTAGTCATCAGCTAAATCAAAAGCGCGGGATAAGCATGTAGACCTTGTGGCGGAGTGCTTGCGGACGGGGGTTCAATTCCCCCCGCCTCCACCAACTGATTTAAAAACTTAAGATATAAAAACAAGCTGCCTTCCCTACGGAACGACGGCTTTTTTTATGCCCGGCGAAAACCAATACGCAACGCTGCCATCCACGGTTTCGAATTCGCCGTAAAGATAAATCATCAGGACGGCTTGCCGACATGACACCATTGCGCCTGATCCCTGGATGGCAAATGCCGGTCACGGTCAAACGGCGGTTCCTCATGCGCCGGTATAATATCGTCGGGCCAGTCTTTAAGCCAATCGCGCCGGGTTTCTTCATCGGCGTAATAACGCAGATAAAGCTCGTTATCCTCCTCGCTGCCGCTGCTCACCAAATCGATATGACAGGCCGAATCCCCGCAGCTCAACAGCAGCGGACCTTCCTCCTGCAACACGTCATCCCACAATTTCTCATACAGCTCACGATCACTCAGATGGTTGGTGCTGTAAAGAAACATGCGCAACATCGCTAACCCCCGTATCACTTCCCACAGCTTGGCGCTCAGTTGCGAGTCATCCAATTCATCAGGCCTTGGCAACTCCATCCCGCCCTGCACCAAAACATCAAAAGTCGTGACCCACTCCGCTTCCTCAAAGGCAGTTATGTAGTCCATGAACTGGTTATGCAAACCTTGCGACATCTCTTCGGATTCGAAAAACGCCAAGCTATCCTCCCGCCAGTCATGGCTGTCACCTTGTAAATCGTCCTTATCTTCAGGCTTGTCGGTGTTTTCTTTTGATTTTATGGGCTTTTTGGGCATTGGGTTGTCCTCCAAGGGGTGCGGGTAATTTTGAAATAAAATTTCGGTGTCCGATGATAGAACGACGATGTTATATCATAAGACAATTGTCATAGTGAAACATCGAAAAATCGGGCGTGGACAGAATGTACTGTACCCTGCCATGACCATTCCGCCAAAAACAAGGTCTCAACGTATTCGACGCTTTGGCTTTATTATGTTTCTAAGGGTTTGATATAGGCTGAGTAGTAACTTTGAAAAAAGATAACTGCAACATCAAAACGCTTGAATTCAGGAAGTAAGCCTTGCTCCGCATCAGCCGCAACAAGTCCCAGGCCGATTAATCTTCAATAGAACCTGGTAATTGATCACAGTTTTTGCTGTTCCTGGCAGCCGCTTTTCAGTCATAGACTATACTCAAAATGGTCAATTTTTCTTTTTTATCTGGATGTTTGACTTTTCAAAATTTGAAAACTTGACCATTTGAAGTCTGTCCGGCTGTTTATTGCAGCTACTTTGCGGCCAGTGCAGGCGCGCCTGCTGAATTTGGAAAAAATCGTCAGGCTGTCAAAGTCCGTTTAACCCAGTCGGCGCAACCTTGTTTGTAGCCGTTAAGTGATGTACGGGAGTATCAGGATAATCGTTGCCGATGGCTCAATGGTAACGCAGACCCGGAACACCCTACCTTAACGGCCAAAATAACATACTTCAATGTTTAACCGCTTTTGCTGTATTCAATTCTTTCCTATTTACCATTTTTTGGAGAAAAACCGTGCTAAAGAAACAGATTTTGGCTACCCTTTTTGCACTGGGCGCTGTCAGCGCCGTCGGAGCGCAATCCAACACGTCGAGCTCAACCTGCACCCTCACACCGCAGGAATTTGACGCCTGGTTCGCCTCAGGAACAGCCTCCAAAGGAGGCATCATGAATTTCGCCAACAGTGTTGGCTTTCCGCTGCAAAATACCACATGCGACTTCTACAAGTGGGCGCATCAGATGTTTTTATGGGTGACTTCACCGATAAATGGGAGCATCCTGATCGACTCCCCGGTATTCTTCGATGTCAATGTCAACGATCAAGGTCAAGCCACTTATATCCCGAATACGCCGGGCGTTCAAAACAACAAATTCGCCCTGCGCGGTTCCAAGCAAGAAAATATTCAACCGGGCGGACAGGCGGGCGGCGGCGATATCTTGCTGTCCTTGAATGGCTCTTTGGTTTATTTTGCTATGCATGCCAACGATGTTTATGCGTGGTTCAATACCGCCGTTACCAACGGGGTATTGCCGGCCACTACGCCGTTCCCGACGACACAGGCCGAGCTTACCAGTATTGTCAATTATGCCAATCAGAACAAGGTCAAGCTGGGTGACGCCAACGCGCTGACAATGGAGATGAAGACCGCCTGGATCGACGCGGCGACGGTAAAAAACGTGGCGGATTATGTGACTATTTCGGCGGCAGTACCTAACTATGTCAAGAACAGCGATACGCTCTGGCAAATCGGCACACCGGCAACGGTGGTCAAGACTTTAGCGCTGGTCGGTGTTCATGTGGTCGGCCCGGTGCAAGGTCATCCTGAAATGGTTTGGGCGACTTTCGAACACGGCGATAACGCACCTAACAACGAGTATTATCTAACCGACGGCAGCGGCAAACAGCAGTTAGTCCCTTACAATTCTAAAGGAACCTGGTCATTCATGACCAACGGCGGTGCGCAGACAGGCGCGCTGGTGTCGCAAATGGTGGTCGGCCCCACAACAACCCCTTCCTGTCAGACAGGCCAAATCTGCGCAACAGCCGGTAATACCATTCAGGCCAACAATGTTTATCGAGCGATGCCGTGGGGCAATCAACCCACCGCCGCCTCGGCAGACAATAACACGCAAATTTTCACGCTCACCAACACCATCAGCGGCTTCTTGGGCAAATTGGGTGATGTGCGTGCGAAGTATTTCGAAGTCGGCGCGGTGTGGACACAAAACGGTTCGATACCCAGCAGCGGCAGCGATACCGCCAAGCAAATCGGCTCAAAGCTACTGGCCAACAGCACCATGGAAACCTATCATCAGACCGACACAAACGGTTGTTTCGGCTGTCATAACGGCGCATCCAGCACCGATACCAGCCATTTGTTCTCCATCTCCAATAATCCGCTGGTACCCAAGTAAACCAACCGGGTGGGGATAACGGGATTACCCCGTTATCCCAAACGCGTCAGCTTAGGAACGAGCATGAAATACTTGAGTATTTTGTTACCCTCTCCCTCAGTGCCATTAAGTTAAGCGCAATTTATTTTCAATGAGGTTGAGAGCTGGTTCCCAAGCTCCGGAGGCTGTGAAAGTATTCAGTTTTAGACCAGAATTAAAGAATAACCACGAAGACACGAAGAACACGAAGTTTTCAATATATTGAATTAAATAGATATTTTTCTTCGTGTTCTTCGTGCCTTCGTGGTGAAAAATGTTTTTAACCTGATTTTCGATAATACTTTCACAGTCTCTCCGGCTTGGGAACCCAAATTCGAGAAGCTCCAGCTTCGAGAATTCTGGAAGCTGGAGCTTCCAGGGCCGCATTCCCAAGCCGGGGCTTGGGAACGAGTATCAAAGTAAGTACAGACAGTCGAATTGATAGAGCGACGTCTACTCCCGCCTGGATCTTTCCGTTTCGGTTATTGATTTTTCAAAGAGACGAAATCACGCCGACAAAAAAATGCCTTTCAACTCTTCAGGGGCCAGCATGTAATTCCTCCAAATACGTTCTACATCTTCCTGGTGATGAGGTCCAAAGCGGTTCGGAAACTTCTTTAACAGTGCCACACCATCAACCGCTTCTGCGCGATGTAATGACGCGACAGAGTGAATCACCAGCAACAAATTATCATCAGCAATCGGCGTGTCGCGTTCCAGATAATCGTTAATCATAGCGACATACTCAACAGAAGGCATTTGCACCGGGAGGAAAAGAATCCATTTTTCTATTGCATGGTCTGAAGTGGTGCGCATCACATCCCCCAGAAATTTGTACATGGGTTTCTCGCATCGTGAATAGCCCCAGATATAATTTAATACCCAACCTCTATCTTCCTCGCTAAGGTTGCCCAAATGCAAAACAGGTTCCGCCTGACGGCGAAGTTCCTCGGCAATTTCAGCAAGCTGGTATTTCCCGATAAAATCACTGGCAAGATATTTGAGATTCTTATGGCTTTTGGGCTCTATCCATGTACCGAGTATCTTGACGATTTCTTTAGGCCGCATTTTGACCAGCGTGTCGAAAAAGTCCATGCTTTCGGTAAACGTATATTCCCCGCCTTCCGGTCGCGCCGGATAAAACAGCGTCGGCGTCTGATTAATCTGGCTGGCTATCTCCTTTAAGAGACGAAATACTTCGTCCGGCGTCAGTACGCTATAGGCTCTCAGTGCCTGGTAGACCTGCTCCTGGCTTTCATGAAGAAGATTTTTCAGAATCTCTTCCCGAAAGAGGTGAGATGTATATTCATAGGTTAATCCAATAACCACGGCGACAATCAGCGCGATGGATAAATGCTCGGCCCAATTTCTAAGAACCTCCGGCAACATGGGTTGAAAGTATTTTAAGAAAAAAGCCGTTATCAAAATAATGCCGAAGATAACAAAAGGGACAAGAGCATAAGTCGATTTAGTGGTAGATGACATGATTTTTTCCCGAAGGGCTATTTCGATTGGAAGGAATAACGTCTGGAAGAGCAGCCGCTTTGGTGATAGATTTTGGCGTGAATAACTAGCGTATTTTTATTTTATCCACCCTGACTTACTGTCATTAAGTTAAAAAGAAAGTTCCCCTACCCTATGGGAGAGGATGGCTAATGCGGTACTACTATGCCTGTGTGCTAAGCGTATCTGCAATTCACTGTTCGGTCAAAGAAGAAGTGTGGTAGTTAAAGCAATTTGCGTGCTTGATCACGCCCAAATAACTTATCGAATAGTGGCCCTGCATGGGTCATATCGATCTCAACGGCATGAACTGGAACCGGTCTGAATTGCTCCAGTTCTGTGCCTTCCATTATTTCCCAGCTACCCGAGCGGTCCAATTGCAGAACGCGGTCATGATAGCCGACCAACGTGGTGCGATGTCCGACACTGATAAAGCCGGTACCGGATTCCTTGAGCAGTTGGTACAAGCGCTCCTGGTTGTCTTCGTCGAGCGCACTGGTCGCCTCGTCAAGGAAGGCGAACTTGGAGTTTCGCAAGAACAACCGAGCGAAAGCTACACGCTGTTGTTCCCCGATTGAAAGCACGTTGATCCAATCCATCACACGATCCAGATCACTGTCGACGCGCTCCAGCACATCCGACAGGTTGACTTTGTCCACCACTTCAAGAATTTGCTCGTCGCTAAAGCCCTCGTCGGGATACGGGTAGAGCAACTGATCGCGTAGGTTGCCGTCGATCATGTAGGGACGTTGCGGCAGGAACATGATGTCCCGCAACGGCGGTCGTTCGAGTGCGCCGGAACCGATAGGCCACAGTCCGGCGATGGTACGCAGGACCGAACTCTTGCCGGTGCCGCTTGCACCCATGATAAGAAGGCTTTGGTTGCGGTGCAGTTCAAAGGACAGATCGTTTACCAGTGTTTTCGTCCCGTCCGGCGTGCGCACGGTCAAATTGTCCAGACTCACTTTGAGACTGTTTTCATCAATGTCCTGGCTTCCCTCTTGCGCCACACGCTCTTCCTCGGCATCGAATTCATCCAACTCGTCCCACAACATGCCAAGGCGTTGCACGCCGGCCAAGTAGGCGCTAAGGCGCTCGAACTGCGTAACTATCAGCGACACGGAAGCCAGAACTTGAGCGAACGCCGCAGTCGACTGAGTAACAACGCCGAATTCAACCTCACCCTTCATATACAAAGGAGCTACGATCACGACCGGCAGCAGGACGGCGGCATAAAAGTAGCCGCTGATGAAAAACGCAAGGTTTCTATTCCAGCCGATGATCTTCAGCATATTCGCCACCGCCTCCGCGAGTCGACCCGCCAAGTCGCGGCGCTCGCGCTTTTCGCCGCGATAAAAGGCGATAGACTCGGCGTTGTCGCGTACACGCACCAGGCCATAGCGAAAATCAGCTTCTTTTTGATACTGATGATAGTTCAGGCCGATCAACCGGCGTCCGATAAGAATACTTAAGCCGGTGCCGACCACGGCATAGACAATCAACACACCGACCAGGGTCGAGGAGACGGTCCACAGCACGCCGACAAATGCAATCACCGTCACAACGGAATTCAATGCGATGAGCAGAAAGGACAGCGAAACGGTCGCGAAATTGCGCACATCCTCACTGATACGCTGATCCGGGTTGTCGATACTGGCTGAGCCGCGCAACCGGTAATAAGCGCGATTGTTAAAATAGCGTTTGATCAGGTGCTGCGCCATCCATTCCCGCCACAGCAGGGCCATCCGCTCTTCCGTCCACCGGTAATAAGCCCCGAGCGGAACGGCTATAGCGAACGTGCAGAGATACCACCACAGCAATTGCCAGTAAGCGGGGGCATCCTTCTTCGAGATCGCGGTCATAAAATCCCGCGCCACGTAGCTCATGACTACATGCACCCCGGCGACCGATAAAACCAGGATGAGCAGGACGACGGCCAGCCTGCGAGCCTTGTACCGGCGCTCCGAGACGAAAAACGCTCTGGACATGATCCACAGTTGTCGGCAATTTTTACTAAAAGACGCCTTGTCGCCGGTGTTTTCCTCGGCGGGCGAAGTTGGCCCCCTATTCTCGATGACTTGGGACAAGCTTTAGTCCCCTTTCTCAGTAAGCCAGGTAATCGACAGCGAGGTCATCTCATTGTCGCCGACGGTTGCTTTTTTTTGCATGGCCTGCCCGTTCCCTTCAACGGTGACGAGGTAACTGCCGGGCTTGAGTTTGGCGAATAGCCGGGGGCCGTCTGATAGGGTTTCAAGAACGGTGTTGCCGTCGGAATCCGTGATGCGAACCGTCACACCGCTGAGATATTCCCCGCTTCTCCTCATCGAAAACAAAAGGCTCAAGTTGTAATCGAACCGCCTCAACTTCCAGTCATCGACTCCCACGCCGCAGCTGACAAAGTCAATCTCACCCTGAGTTTGTCGCTTAATCGGAAACTGCTCTGCAAACACCGATAAACTCAGCAGGACGCAAGGGACAATAAGCACTAAATGTAATCGTTTCATAACCGTTACTCTTTAGGCTGTCAGGAGTAACAGCCGATACTGGAGAGCATAAACGATCCACCGTCGATGTCCGTGCGCTACCGTACCAATTGTGAAACATAGCTCGCAACAAATACCATACACTCCTTATAAAATAGCAGTCCTTTGGCAGGAACATGCCGGTGGGTCGGGATTACAAGCCTCCCACGCTCAGAGGCAACGTTGTTCTACCCACCACCGTTCTATTCCTAACAAAACTGCGGTTCGCAATCACGGCTTCCGCACTAAGGCCTTCGTGGTTCCGGTCAGCGGTATATAGTTCGGGAACACAAAACCGCCGGCATCGTAATCGTGCTTCAACAGCAGAGATACTCCTCGATCAGGGGAAAATTCCCGAATTTCCGCCGGGTAACGCACGGCGACTTTTACCACGGCGGTTTTACCCGGTTTGATAGCCAGCGGCAACTCGTGTGCCGTGGACGCCAAACAAGCGGCTACTGTCGCGCCGGCGCTACAAACGGAAACGCCGTAGGGCTGATCCTCGCCTGTTTGACCGTTAAACGATTGCTCTTCGACAATCGCCGTGACCTCAGCGGTATCGCTGCTATTGTTACGAAAAGTCGCCGAGAACACATTACCCGGCGCCGACACGCTGAAAATGGAATTTTCAGGCCAGATGTTTACCAATGTTAATTTGGGGTATTTGGTGACGGTATTGGTGAAATCGACAGTGTTGGTCAGATCGAACTGGCCGGGGTTGGGATAATCGCTGGCGTTGGCGCAGCCGATTTCGATCGGACGTTGACTGTCCGGATCGGCGAGCCGGTCGGTGAAGGAACGCATCGCGACCAGAATATTCACGGTTTTACCGACGGCGATGTCGAACGGCGCATTAGCGTTGCCGGTGACTTGCTGGGTAACCGGATCGTAAGCGGCCCAGGCGGTTTGCAGCGTATTTTCGTTGTAGCCAATCGTGGCGTAGCAACCGGTTGCCGGCACCGTGCCGGTATTTTTGATCGCGACAGGGAAAGTAAACACTTCGCCGGTCGCGCCGGACAATACTTGCGGCTTTGCGGCCAATTTGAGCTTGGGTTCCACGGCAACAAGCCCGGCATGTACGGTAATGCGGCCCGGCAGCATGATTTGCGCCGCCACGGTCGAGCCCGCCTTGCCGGTAAAACTAAAGCCGCCGCTCAGCGTGCGCACCGTATCGTTATTGAAGGCGCGGTTGTAAACAAAGGTCTTGACTACCGCCGCGCCGGGCGCCAGCGTAAACGGCTTGGGCACGATAAAAGCATCGCCGAAGCCGGTCGAAGCAGTCACTGTCAGCGTTTTGGCCGTGCTGTTATGAACGATATAGCCTGCGTCCTGGCAAATTCCCCCATAACCGTCGTAATCGAAGCCCTGCTTTAAATTACAGGCATTGCTGTAGCCACCGGCAGAGCCGAAGCCGCTGTCCATGCTCAACGGCTGGATGGTCAAGCCGCCAGACAGCGGAAAGGTAAAACCGGTCAATAACAGGTCAACGCCATTATTTTTACTACCGGCCTGGATCAGGTAGCGCTCGCCCTTCACGGCGTCGAATTGCACCAGACTGGCGCCGCTGAAATGGCCGGGGATGTTTTTATTATCGTTGACGGCCACGCGTTTCAGCGCCTTAAAGCCGGTGGCGCCGTTCGAGAAGTCGAGGCGGTACACGGCCAGCACGGTATCGAGTTCGGCGCCGAAAGGGGTTGAGCCGTAGGTGTTGAAGACGGCCCGTTCATTGCGGGTCGGGGTGTAAAGACGCCAGGATGTGTAAGCCATGCCGGTGGGCAGGGGTTCGCCGGGTTCGGTGGTGTAATCGGAGGTGTCGGTTTGGTAGGCACCGTGGTAGGTGTTGTTTGGGTTTTGGGGAGGAAGGGCTTGGGTAACTGCTGGGCTTCTTAAGGGGTTAACAGGCCGTGGTAACATAAGACCTGTGGATTCTAAAGGAAAGTCTTCAGTATCTTCTTCTTCAGCATCTGAACTATCTGCATCTCCACCAGCCGATACAGATCCACAGAAACTTATCAGTAGCATCCCGCAAACCACCGGAACCAGCTTTTTAAACCGGACCGGCGCCGCTAACCGCGCCCCGCTGCGCTGACTTCCCGATGCCGCCAGCGCCGCCCGCCGATTTTTATCGTTAACCCCCTTTGTCTGTTCTTGCCAACGGTGCGCAACGGCTTGCCCGGCTTCGCTCAAGGTAAAAAACCATTTCGTAAAACATGCATTCATAAAGCCTCCAGATTAAAACATCAGTTTCTATTCAGGGTCCGCCCGGTTTATATATTTTGCCCAGAGTGAAAAACAGGTTCTTCACACGATCGTGCTGCAAAACGCAAAACCGATCAAACTCACCGCGATATTTTTTTGCTTGAATATCATCCAAAATCCGCCGCTTCCTGGCATATATAAGGCTAAGTTTGCTGATGTTAACCCAAGTCAGGCCGCTAAAATTCAACAAAAAACGGCATTTTGAACCGATTCCCCAAGGTTGGCAATCCCCTCACTTTGGGAATAAGTTATAGAACCCGCCCCTTTTATAACGGACCTCTTATTCCTTCAGCGTAGTTATTCAGCCCCCTCTTTGAAAAAGAGGGGTTAGGGGAGATTCTTTAAATAAATCCCCCTCGATCCCCCTTTTTCAAAGGGGGAGGTGAATAATTACCCTTCAGCAAGGAAACAAATTAAGCCCTATCCGGCTTACTCTAAACTGCAAATGACTGCAAATGGATCGGGATTTAGCCGGGCTGTCGCCATAGCGTAAAGACTGAAAAAAATGGTGCATGACTGCACTGCATTGGGTATTTACGCACCTTTTTAATGCGAATAGACACGTTTTTTATTGTGTTCCTAATCGACAGGTATTTAAAAGTCAGCAACTTACCATTATGGCACGTTAACTGCTTTATGTTGCCGTAGAGCATTATGGAGCCATTGAGGTTGGTCATGAGTAATAAACAAACATTGGTCGTTATCGGTAACGGCATGGTCGGGCAAAATTTCTTGTCCAACCTGGTCACAAATCCTGTCAAAGAAGCTTTTGATGTAGTGACTTTTTGCGAAGAACCCCGAGCGGCTTATGACAGGGTTCATCTTTCCGAGTTTTTTTCCGGTAAAACCGCAGAAGACCTATCGCTGGTGGAAGAGGGTTTTTTCGAGCAACACGACATCAGCATTCATTTAGGCGATAAAGCGGTAAAAATTGATCGCGCCAACAAAACGGTCACCTCGGCTCTTGGCC
>SXIP01000072.1 GCA_005772825.1 Methylococcaceae bacterium
CTATGGTGCGATAGAGTGCTGGATGCGGCGACACTGGATGATGTATTTAGAAATTAAATAAACAGTTTTGTTTTCTCTCAGCCCTGGGAGTAAACACCCCAATGCGCTTAATATCAACAGACATTGCACTGCTTCAAGCCGCAGTGTCCCAAGTCGCACCCGATGCGAATGCCATTCGTTTATTCGGCTCTCGAATAGATGATCAAGCCAAAGGTGGCGATATTGATTTAATGATCGATTTTAATCATCTAATTGAACGGCCTGCCTTGTTGTCAACCCTACTCTCTGTGTCGATTTCTCGCGCTCTGCAAGGGTGGGCATTTGATGTCATATTGCGCGCACCTAATTTATTGGAGGGTTCAATTCACAAGGTGGCGGAGCGGGAAGGTATTCTCTTGTGATAAATGCTAATCCGGATATCGAAAGGCTTAGATTTTTAGTCAAAGTTGTTCAGCGTGAAATCAAGCATTTACAGACCACTGATCAGCGATTGTTTGAAAAGCCGTTTAACCGTTATTAATGGCGTTAAAGCTTGTTTTGAATGCCATTAGTACGGCTAAAAAACAATTGGTATCTTTTTTGCTTGCAACTTTATTGTGACAATTTTTAGTCATTAAGTGAAACTTGTTCGAGTGGATGCTTGCCTAGCCAGAACCATAATAGGCCTTATATTGGCTTGGTTTTTTGATTCATAAAACTTCACTACCGATCTATAAAATTTTGAGAATACGTTAATGCTGAGCAATTCATCCATTCTTATTACTGGCGGAACAGGTTCGTTTGGTTACACATTCGTTCCGCTCACATTAGCCAAATACAATCCTCGCCGGCTGGTGATTTTTTCCCGTGACGAGATGAAACAATGGGAAATGGCCAAGCTATACGGCAACGATCCGCGCGTCCGCTTCTTCATTGGCGATGTCCGAGATAAGGACAGGCTTGCGCGCGCACTGCAAGGGATTGATTATGTTGTCCATGCCGCCGCCACCAAGATTGTTCCAACATCGGAATACAATCCTTTCGAGTGCGTTAAGACCAATATTTTGGGCGCGATGAATCTTATCGATGCCTGTATCGATAAGGGAGTCAAACGCGTGGTGGCGCTCTCGACCGATAAAGCCAGCAGTCCGGCTAATTTGTACGGCGCGACAAAACTCGCTTCCGACAAATTATTTGTCGCCGGAAATTCATACGCCGGCAAAGACTCAACCCAATTTTCGGTCGTCAGATACGGCAATGTAATGGGCTCGAGGGGGTCGGTCATTCCGTTTTTCATGTCGATCGCGGAGAAAGGGGTGCTACCCATTACGGATGACAGAATGACCCGATTCATGATCACCCTGGAACAAGGCGTGGAACTGGTCTGGCACGCTTTTGACGACATGGTGGGGGGCGAAATTTACGTCAAGAAAATTCCGTCGATGAAAGTGGCCGATATTGCCAGGGCCGTGGCGCCGAACGCCAGGCAGGACATTGTCGGTATTCGGCCGGGCGAAAAGCTGCATGAGCAAATGATAGGCGAAGAGGACGCGCTTTATACTTACGAATATCCTGAGCATTTTAAAATTCTGCCGGCGATCAACAACTGGAGCGAAGACCCTGTCCGTATCAATGGCGGGGTGAAAGTGGCGCCGGATTTCACCTATTCCTCCAGTAATAATAAAGAGTGGATGAGTGTGAGCCAGTTACACGACTGGATATCGAAAAACCTCAACACGGTCGGGAAGATTTAAAACATGATTCCGTATGGCCGACAAAGTATTGACGAAATCGATATCCAGGCAGTGGTTGATGTTTTACGTTCGGAGTTTTTGACACAAGGGCCGGTCGTTCCGGCTTTTGAAAGTGCCGTGGCCGATTATTGCAATGCACAATATGCACTGGCGGTGAATAGCGCAACTTCAGCACTTCATATTGCCTGTCTTGCGCTGGGTATCGGCAAGGGCGATATCGTCTGGACCAGTCCCATCACCTTCGTAGCCAGCGCTAATTGCGTGCTGTATTGCGGCGCAAGCATTGATTTCGTTGATATTGATCCTCTGAGTTACAACCTGAGCGTGCCCTGTTTGTCTGAAAAACTCGCCAGGGCCGAGGAAGCCGGTTGTTTACCCAAGGCGGTTATTGCGGTTCACCTGGCTGGCCAGGCTTGCGACATGGCATTAATTCATGCTTTGAGCCGGCGTTATGGTTTTAAGATCATTGAAGATGCTTCGCACGCGATTGGCGGAAAGTATTCGGGCGAACCCATAGGCGGCTGCCGTTATAGTGATATCAGTATTTTCAGTTTTCACCCGGTTAAAATCATCACCACTGGCGAAGGGGGCATGGTCTTGACCAATGATGCCGGTTTAGCCAAACGCATGCAGTTACTGCGCAGTCATGGCATTACCCGGGATCCCGTTGAAATGACGCATGAGCCTGATGGCCCCTGGTACTATCAACAGATCGAGCTTGGCTATAATTACCGGATGACCGAGTTTCAGGCGGCTTTGGGTTTGAGTCAAATGCGGCGGCTGGACGAATTCGTTGCCATTCGGCATGCCCTAGCAAAGCGTTATGATGAACATTTGCATGACTTGCCGGTAGTAATCCCGTGGCAAGATCCCGGCAGCTATTCCGCAAGGCACTTATACATTATTCGATTGCAACCGGAGAAAGCCGGCAAGACGCATCGGGAGATTTTCGAGGCAATCCGCTTCGCGGGTATCAACGTCAATTTACATTACATACCGGTCTATCTTCAGCCATATTATGCTGGTTTGGGCTTTAAAACCGGCTATTGTCCGGAGGCTGAACGATATTATGGGCAAGCCATCAGTCTGCCCATATTTCCTGCCTTGACGAACAATGAACAAGAGGCTGTCGTTCAAACTTTGATTAGAGCGGTTGGTGCGTGAATATTGCGGTGATTCCGGCGCGTGGCGGCAGTAAGCGCATCCCTGGCAAGAACATCAAGGCTTTCTGCGGTAAGCCCATGATTGCCTGGCCTGTTCTGGTAGCGAAGGCGTCGGGGCTGTTTGAGCACGTTATTGTGTCAACGGACGATGCCGAGATAGCTTCGGTAGCAAAAACATGGGGAGCGGAAGTGCCCTTCATGCGTCCGGCTGAATTATCGAATGACTATGCGGGCACGATAGAAGTTGTTGCGCACGCCGTTCAGTGGGCATGGGCACAAGGCTGGCCGCTATCCGCCGTTTGCTGCATCTATGCTACAGCTCCCTTCGTGAATGCCCACGACCTTGAACGGGGTCTGGATTTGCTGGAGTCCGGCCACTGGCAGTATGCATTTACCGCGACGGAATACGCGGCCCCCATTTTCAGGTCGTTTCATGCGCGGCCCGACGGAGGGTTGGAGATGTATTTCCCTGAACATTTTTTGACGCGCTCTCAGGATTTGCCTATAGCCCTGCATGATGCAGGGCAGTTTTATTGGGGACGCCCGAGTGCCTGGACTGAAGGAAAGCGGATATTTGACGAGCATTCCACCCCGGTCATCATCCCGCGTTGGCGGGTGCAGGATATCGATACCGAGGATGACTGGACGCGAGCCGAAATGATGGCTCCCGTGATTATGGGCAGAAACAGTTAAACGCGAATAGGAAAAAGAAATGTCATTCAATAGCGAGCAGGAAAAATTCTGGGCAACGACCTACGCTGATGACTATATCAAGAAAAACAGTCAATTCGACCCTGATTTGGGTGCGGAGGCCTGGCATAAAATGTTGGGCAGCGCGAAAGGAGATATCCGTAATTACCTGGAATGCGGCTGCAATATCGGGCGCAATATCGAACCCATCAAACTTGTCCTGCCAAAAGCCCAGCCGTCGATCATCGAGATCAGCAAGCCGGCGTTCGAGTTTGTGACGGCTCGACACGATTTCGTTCATGCCTATAACGGCCCGATTCTTGATAGCCGGTTTCAAACGGCATCGTTTGATCTTGTCTTTACCATGGGGGTGCTGATTCATATCAACCCGGATCAGCTGATCGCCCATATGGCAAAGATGTTCGGCTACTCACGCCAATACATCCTGATTGGCGAATACTTC
>SXIP01000073.1 GCA_005772825.1 Methylococcaceae bacterium
CGATGTGATTACCATTGAAACCTCGCGTTCCAATATGGAACTTCTGGACGCTTTCATCGATTTCAATTACCCGAACGAAATCGGGCCAGGCGTCTACGATATACACAGCCCGAATATTCCGACTACTGACGAAATGATCGCCTTGCTGACAAAAGCGGGTGAAAGAATAGAGCGTGACAAGTTATGGGTCAATCCCGATTGTGGATTAAAAACACGGCAGTGGCAGGATGTCAGAGTTTCATTGGCGAATATGACCGAGGCGGCTCATGCTTTAAGATCGGTGTTGGTGTAAATTCGAATTCCTTACATTAAAACCGGGAGTTTTAGAGCCGTGGCAGAGCCGTTCCGAGGACGGGTTTGCTCAGGTCGGGGGAATAAAAACAGAAATTATTGCGGCCCGATTTTTTAACCTGATACATGGCGATGTCGGCTTTTTCCAGCAATTCATCGGCAATCCGGCTGTCTTTCGGGTACAGGCTGATGCCGATGCTTGGCGAGACGAACAGTGTATGCTCCTGAAGATTAAACGGTCTGCCCAAAACCTGGATAATCGCATTGGAAATATCAATGATGATAGTATCCTGGGGCAGTTCTTCCAGCAGAATGACAAACTCATCACCTCCCCAGCGGGCCACCGTATCGGTCTTGCGTTGGCAGGAAATTAAACGTACGGCGACTTCCTGCAGCAATAGGTCGCCTATGTTATGGCCCTGATTGTCATTGATTTTTTTAAAGCCGTCCAAATCGATAAAAAGCACGGCAAATTGTGTATTGCGGCGCTCGGCTTTCTGAATCGCGGTTGTCAATCTGTCTTGCAATAAAGTGCGATTGGGCAATTGGGTCAAGGTGTCATGGGTTGCGAGATGGGTCATTTTGTTGCTCATGGCAACGATTTCACCAATGTCACTGAGCGCGAACACCATGCCGGTTATCTGTCCCGAGGAGGCGCGCACGGTGTTCGCCACAATGCGGACTTCATATTCCTGATGATGGCGATTGATCAGTGATTGCGGTTTGGACATGCTGATATTGTTGTCAACCGCTAATGATTGGCGTATGGCAGGAAACATATCGCGTTGCTCATCGTTTTTTAACAGCACGATTGATTCTATCGGCTGCCCCTGCACCTGTTTTAACGAATAACCGGTCATCTCTTCGGCAACAGGATTCATGAACTGGATAAAGCCTTGCACGTCGGTCATGATGACGGCATCGCCTATGGCGTGTAATGTTGTATTGACACTTTCTTTTTCCCGAAACAAGGTTCGGGCGGCGATTTTATGCTGTTGCCAGCTCCAGAGCGGGTAACTGATCAACAGAAAAACCACCGGCGTCATTGAGCCGTACCAAAGCGAAAACAGCTTCAGAAACCCCCAACTCATAGCCAGACTTAAAGTGGAAAAAACCATGATGGTTAACATCACGCCCCCGGATCGAAGCAGCCCATATAACGTGACCGGCACGAAGACCAGGGCAAAGGTTATCAACATCCGTCGGCGCGCATCAAGCGGTGCTATCGCAAAACCATTCTGTAGGGCTTTCAGGGTATTGGCGTTAAATTCGACACCAAACAGCGATAACGACCGGTTAAATGAAGGTACGGTAAAACGCGGCGCCAAGCCATAGGCGGTCATGCCCACGAATACAAGCTTGCCCCGCAGGCTTTGACTGACGCGCTCATCAAGCAAAACATCGACGTAAGATATTTTTTTGAAATGTTCGGCGGATTCCGGGAATGACATGATCAAACGATAGTCGCACATCTGCAAGGTCTCTGCGATGCAATCCGATGGTCTCGGCGGGGAATTTGAATTCGGCTGCTGCTTTACGTTGAGCAAGGCCTGCGCCAGGACGGGAAAATGCAATCCGTCCGTTGCCGCCTGCAAGTAAACGCCGCGCAAAACCCCGTCGGCTTCCGGGTGCATATTGACATGCCCCAAGCCTGCCGCAACGCTTGCAAATTGCGCTAAAGGAGGCGTGAGCGATAATCCGCCGGTGTCGTTTTGATCGAGTATAAGCGGTAAAACAACGCTGCCGTTGCGGCGTATGGCGTTGGCTAATTGTGTATCCGCATCTCGGTTATCCTGCTCGGCTTCAATAAAAAAAATGTCCATGGCAACGGCTTTCACGCCGGCATCGGTGAGCTTATCCAGTAAGCGGGCATGCACACTGCGCGACCAGGGCCAGCGTCCCAGCTGTTCCAGGCTGCGCTCATCTATTGCGACAATGACGACATCGGACGCAGCGGGACGTGCCGATAAACCGACGGCAAGATCATGCTGCCAACCCTGTATTACACCAACTTCATTAATTCCTGACGCAAAGAGGGCCAGGCAAAACGCCAGTGTTAAATAAAAGCGATGTTGTTGAAAACGGATCATGCTATTGAAAACGGATATGGAATGCGATTCATGTCAACATAGTCTCCGGCAAGGGTCGGTCAAAGTAAGAACAAGCAGCGTGGATAGATCGTTCTAGGAAATAATCAGCAATCGGGTTGTGCCGAAAACGCCTGTAGATCCATCTGGATTAATAGTTCTTACCCGTAAGTAATAAGTACCTTCCGATTGGGGCGCGAGTTTCAGTTGCGGGTCTGACGTATGCTGATCAATCAACAACTCGGTAAATTTTGCATCACGCGCAAGCTGGAATTGATAAGCCTGTCCCGGCAAACCGGCAGGAACCCGAATGGTGATCGATTCATCATCGATCTCATGCGCCAATTCAGGGTCGAACAGTCGCTTTAACGGTTGCGCGTCACTGAAAGGACCTTCATTACCCTGTGCATCAATAGACGCTACCCGCCAAAAGTACAGCCCTGTTTGAAGCGGCTGTTCGGGCGTAAATTTCACACCATTCCGCTCGGTGCGGTCAATAATCACATGTTTAAAGTCCTTGTCCGCGGCAATCTGGATATGGTATTTCTGTATCGACTCTTGTCCCAACCAGGCAAGAACCGGTTTTTCATCGGGATCGCCGGTATAGGGTTTTGATTCCAGCAAATAGGGCGCTTCAGGATGCGAGCTCAGCACAAAATGCAGTTCCGCATGATTGCCTTCCAGCCCTTTTTCGTCGATACCGCGGACACGCAGTTGATAGTCACCGTCGGCTAACTCGGCGCTACTGATCGAAGCGGAGCTATATTTCCGGTCGAAAACAACATCGCTAAACGCGGCTGTTTTGGCGATCTGTACACGATAGCCCTGTTGCGGAGGCAAGTCGGGAAGGTTGAATTGAATCGGAACGCGGGTAAAGCGTTTGGGGACCTGCGATATATCCGGCGCAGGCAGCAAGGGAATGGGCGGCAGCGGCGGCTGATCGGGCACGGTAATGGTTCCGAAGCCTTTGGGAATTAGCTTGGATTGGCCGTTATTACTGACGGCGACGCCGCCATGCAGGACCTCGGTTCTGGACGTAACCGGTTCGGCGTTGACACGGTAATAGGTGCCGCGCACTGACGTTACCGATGCCGGCGTGGTGATTTGAAAACGGGTTGCCGTACCTTTTCTCGGCGCAACCTGGGTTTCCAGTCGGCCTTGTTGCAACTTCAGCCGGGTATCGGTCATGCCGGTATTGTTATATTGCCCCAAATGATCCAGCGCCAAATAGCTGTCGGCCATCAATGACAGGCTGGAGCCGTCAATAAATTTCAGCACCAGTGCGCTATCGGCTTTGGTGCGCACGGCGTCGCCCTGCTGCACGGTTGAATCAATATGCAACAGGCTGGTCATTTTTGTGCTTGCAGCGATCAATTCGGCTTGGCCTTGAAGATTTTTAACAACGGCCAGCGTCGGTGAAGTGATTATCCATGGCGCGGGAATGCGTAATTTAGTCCCCGGCGGCACATGATAAGGGTCGGCGATATGATTCAATTTTTGCACACGTTGCACGTAGGACATATTGATCAGGTATTTTTCGGTCAGCGCCCAAAGATTATCGCCTGATTCGACCGTGTAAATCCATATATCGGTGTCGCTCCAGTCGTCCGCCGTCGCTTGGCACAGCTCTGCCGTAACGAGCAGGATAAGCCCGCCGAGTAATTTTATAACGCCCTTTTTCATACCATAAACTCCAATGTAGTTTTACCATGCCCCACATTAAATTGGAGGCCAAGTAACTCGCTTCGAGATGATCCGGCTATGCCATGCCCACCGTAAATTTCTGCATGGGCTTGATATTATATCCATCCAGACAGGGGAGTATTGATCCTGCATTAATCAGGACCGACCGGCAAACCGGAACAATTTATCATTTCTACCGGCTGTTTGCGCAAGTTTTCTAGGTTTTTAGCAGGTAAGGCTTCCTACATTATCAGGTATACAAGACATTGATAGAAACGCGCGAATAGGTTTGGGGGAAACTGCGAGTGTTTGCAGGCCGTTATGAACGACTAAATTAGTAGGTTGCGGAATTGATAAGCTGAAGGAAATTTTTCAACGGGGGAAGCCAACGAGAAAATTTATAAAAAGATATTCAACATGCTGAGCATACAAACGGAACGGATCGAGCGAGGCCATTCGCAAGTATCCTCGGCAAACGAACACTTTCCCATCGACGGCATTGAACGATTGGTCCTTCTGATCAGTCGTCTTGCGTTTTGGCGAGACCATTCTTTCAAGCCGGAAGAACTCTACCTTTACTACCGAACCTTAAATAATCTTATTGGGCGGGTACTTGAACATCTGATTTCGCTCGACAACTCCAGCCTGAATGAAATTTTTGACGATAAATCCGCTCTGGAAAAGTTACTCTCGCTCTATCAGGAGCTTCATATCAATACAGAGCGAAAAATGGAGGGAATATTGAAGAAAAATTCCGCCTTGCTCAATCGTTTAAATAAACACACGGCGGAAATTTCTTTACAGGCGGAACAAGCGCAGGTTTTAAGTGAATTGCATAAAAACGAAATTATCACCAACAAACTTTTTATTATCCTGAATCATGAATTGTAGAAAAATGATAGGTATTGAGCCTAACGCGCTGCCTAGTTTGTAGGTCTTGGAACTACACAGGCAGAGGTGTTTCTTCAGGTAAATGTGTAATATTAATCCGGAATTCACAATGAAATCTAAGCAAAAAAATTGGCATAATCTGCCGCCTGAAGCACTGGCAACCGACTTGCGGATTGATATTCAGCAAGGGCTAAGCGAAACGGAAGCCCAAAAGCGGCTTAAGCAATATGGCGCCAATCGCCTGACTCCGCAACGCGGCAAAAGTCCGTTGCGGTTATTGTTTGAACAAGTGAATCAGCCCTTGGTTTATATTTTGCTGATTGCGGCGGCTATCACCGGCTTTTTGGAAGAATGGGTGGACAGTAGTGTTATTTTTGGCGTGGTGCTGGTCAATACCCTTATCGGTTTTATTCAGGAAGCCAACGCCCTGAAAGCCATTGACGCGCTCAGCCGGGTTTTAACCGTCACTTCTACCGTTTTGCGCGACGGTCAACGCCGATCCATTTCAGCCACCGAGCTGACCGTCGGCGATGTGGTATTTTTGCAATCCGGTGACAAAGTGCCTGCCGACTTACGCTTGTTGCAATCCCGTGAACTGCAAATTGATGAATCCGCACTCACCGGTGAATCCGTGCCCGTAGAAAAGTCGTCGGCGACACTAGACGAAGATGTTGTCTTGGCCGATCGTTGCAATATGGCGTATTCCTCAACCCTGGTGACTTATGGCAGTGGCTTGGGTATCGTCGTGGAAGTCGGCGACCTGACTGAAATTGGGCGTATCAATAGTCTGCTTGGGAATACGCTTGAGCTGGAAACGCCACTGACGCATAAAATAAGCAAATTCAGTCAATTGTTGCTTTGGGTCATTCTGAGCTTGGCCGCAGTGACTTTTGCATTCGGGGTTTGGCGTGGACAGCCGTTACTGGAGATGTTCATGGCTTCGGTGGCTTTAGCGGTAGGAGCCATCCCCGAAGGGTTGCCGGCCGCCTTGACGATCACGCTGGCGATTGGCGTATCACGGATGGCAAAGCGCAATGCGATTATTCGTAAATTACCGGCGGTAGAAACCTTGGGCGGTACCACGGTAATCTGTTCTGATAAAACCGGTACGTTGACGCAAAACCAAATGACGGTTCAGGCGCTGTATGCGGGCGACGAATTGTTTGATATTAGCGGCAGCGGCTATACGCCGGACGGGGATATTTATCTACATGGCCAAGTGGTTGTTCACCAAAATTATCCCGCTTTAATGGAATGTCTGAAAGCGGGACTATTATGTAATGATGCGCGCTTGCTTGCAGACCTGGAAAGTTGGCGCATAGAAGGCGATCCCACCGAAGGTGCGTTGTTGGTATCGGCGCACAAGGCGGGTTTGCATCATGTCCGCGTTAGCAGCGCTCATCCGCGCCTGGATTCGATTCCGTTTGAATCACGGCATCAGTTCATGGCGACCTTGCATCACAATCAGGCTGTTGATGCCCGTCATGTGTACCTGAAAGGCTCATTAGAAAGTATTTTGGCGCGTTGCGACAAGGCGTTTGACTCGCAACTACAGCCGACGGCATTGGCTAAAACCAAGCTGCACCAACAAGTTGAAAGCCTTGCCGCACAAGGCTTGCGGGTTTTGGCGTTTGCGCGCGGCGATCATAATCATGATGCCGTACAGCACGAACAGGTAAGCGGGGGATTAACCTTTCTGGGCTTGCAAGCGATGATTGACCCGCCACGCCCGGAAGCGATCACTTCAATTGCCGCCTGTTATCGGGCAGGCATTCAAGTCAAAATGATTACCGGCGACCACCCGGTCACTGCGTTGGCAATCGCCAGGCAATTGGGAATGCGGCAAACCGAACGGGTGATGACCGGAGCGGAATTACTAGCGATAGATGAAACACGCTATCCAACGTTGGTAAACACCTGCGCCGTGTACGCCCGTATCGCGCCGGAACAAAAATTACAGTTGGTGAAAGCCTTACAGGCCAACGGGCATATCGTAGCGATGACCGGTGACGGAGTGAATGACGCGCCCGCATTGCGCCAGGCCAATATCGGCGTGGCCATGGGACGTGGCGGCACCGAGGTTGCCAAAGAAGCGGCGGCGATGGTGTTGACCGATGATTTGTTCTCTACCATTGCGGCGGCGGTAGAAGAAGGGCGCGGCGTGTTTGATAATCTGATTAAATTCATTGTCTGGACCTTGCCTACCAATGGCGGCGAAGGCCTGGTGATTAGCGCCGCTATTTTCGCCGGTGTCGCCCTGCCGATTACGCCGGTGCAAATCTTGTGGATTAATATGTCTACAGCGGTATTGCTGGGACTGATGCTGGCTTTTGAACCGAAAGAACCGAGTCTAATGCGCCGCAAACCGCGTGACCCGCAACAGCCGATTCTCAACGGCGTACTGATTTTTCGGATTTGTCTGGTTTCGGCTTTAATGTTGATGGGTGCGTTCGGACTGTTTGAATGGGAGCTGGCGCGCGGTGAATCCCTGGCCTCGGCCCGCACCGTGGCGGCTAATGTGTTTGTTTTTAGCGAAATGTTTTACTTGTTCAACTGCCGGTCTTTGGAATATTCGATGTTTCATGTCGGGGTATTTTCCAATTTATGGGTGATTTTTGGCGCCTTGACGATGACGCTGTTGCAATTGCTGTTTACTTATTGGCCCCCCATGCAAAAACTGTTTGGTACGGCGGCGTTTGCCCCCGAGCAATGGTTATTGATTTTAGGCGTTGCCATGAGTGTTTATTTGATAGTGGGGCTGGAAAAATTATTGCGACGATCATTTTTTAAAATCCAAGGTAATAAAAGAACCGATTAGCACGGTGTTTCAGCCAATTCCAAGGCCGCCGTTCCGACAGACTCACATCAGGCTATCCTGCCTTCCTCTCGGTGAGTTAATACCAATTTGTTGCGGACAGATTGGTATTAACCCAAAGATTTGTTTAAGAAGCCCTTGTGAGCTATAGCGGCGTAATCGATTTGTAGTCGAAGGCGCTAGTTGTGCTGATGGTCGATTTTCAGGACTTCCACTCTATTCCAGATGTTTTCGATAAAATCGGTATCCATTTCAGGCATGCCGTCTTTTATCCATTGCACCAGTACTTGAGCGATATTGGGGTAGGTAATCCGGGTGGCGCAGGTATCATGGAGCCAGTGTTCAATAACCGAGCTGTCCATGTCATACATGACATGGCCGTAACCCAGTTGTTGCAATGCGGCGGCATTGGAGATTTGTTCCATTTGCGCATGTAACGGTTTGGCCAGGATTTTTTTGCCCAGCTGCAAGGCTTCACTGGCAAGTTCGAATCCGGCATTGCTGATGATGCCCGCGCAGTCATATAAATCTTTCTGGAAGCCGTGCCGCGACAAGGGATTGCAAATGATATGCCCGAATGGCGATGGAACAACTTCGGAGGTATAGATGTGAAACTCAAAATTTGTGAACGGTGATAACAGCGTGATGACGTCATGTGTTTCTTCGAAAGGCAGATACACGACGATTTTATTGTTGATGATAGTTTCAGGCGTTTTCGGTGTATCAATGATGGGCGGTAAAATGGGTTGCCCAAAGTGATGCCAGTGCAAACCGATACCGATATCGACCGGTGCAAAGTATTTCATCACTCGCTCGGCGATTGGATCCGAACCGGCTCTGGGGATTTTGTGCCTGAAGGCGTATTGATGGCCCAAGCCTAAAACGGTTTTTTTATGGATTTTTGCCGCCCATGCCGTAACCGGTTCAAAATCGCTGATAACCAGATCGTAGCCTGTGAAATCCAGCGCTTTTATGTCCCGAATAAAGCTGATCGGTTTTAAGTCGCGTGCGGTTTTCAGGTAGCTGACTTGTCCGTTGTCGGTGTAAAACGTCAAGCCTGTGCGTAATTGGTGGCCGTTAAATATATCCATATCAAAATATTTATCCGCAGGGCGACCGGTAAATTGAAAGGTTACTTCCAATCCGGCGGCGTAAAGTTCTTTCGCCATGACCCTTGCCCTCGTGATATGACCGTTGCCGGTCCCCTGTACGCCATAAAAAATTCTCATTTAATAAATTAATCCCAAGCTGAAAAATGCCGTGCCGACGCCTAAAATCATCCCGACCAGAATATCGGTGGGAAAATGCACGCCCAACACGACACGGGAGAAACCGACCAAAGCCGCCCAACAATAGAGCGGGATCACGAGCGGCGGAAAAAAATAGCCAAGCAGGGTCGCCATCATGAAGGCAGCCGAAGTATGGCCGGATGGAAAGCTGAACTGATCTGAAGGCTTGATAATGCTGTGGAAGTTTTTTAATGCGGCTTCCGGACGGTTGCGCCTGAAACTATTTTTCAGGATAAAATACAGCGGTCTTTCGATTAAAAACCCGGTTAAAACGGCTTGCAAGCAAAGGTTTTCAATGCCGGCGCTCCAATACAGCAAAGCCATGATCAATAGATAGAGCTCGCCATCGCCTGTTTTTGACAGGTTGCGGCCCGATCTGGTCAAGGCGCTGTGGATTCTGGCGTTGATCAGCCAGGTGAACATAAAAACATCGTATTTATGGATGGAATAGAGTAATTTCATGGTTGCACCCTCTCAGTGAAAGTCCTGCAAAAGCGCCCCGGTATCTTTTACAGAAATGGAAATAGTGGATTTTCCGGTAATTATTGTTTTTTACTTTCGGGATAGAGATTAAAGACTTCCTGTGACAAGGAAATGAAGTTTTGTTTACCGTTGTATGAAAGTTGCGTTTGTGCGCTTATTTGATAATTGATGCGGCAGACGCCGGTTTTAAATGCTGTTGAACAGAACTGCATTACAAGCACAAACTGAACATACTGAATATATCGATGCGCTGCTGAATGATCTGGACGAGTATTAGCAGGGCGATTGCGCTATGTTAAAAACTAAGGCTTATTGTTCCCTCTCCGTCACTGCCGTTAATTTAAGAAGGAAAGCTCCCTCTCCCCAGGGGGGAGAGGGTTGGGGAGAGGGGAATAGAATAAGGAAAAATGTCTTTAAAATCCCCCTCTCCCTGGCCCTCTCGGCAACTGCTCCTGCGTTGCTCTACTTACCTACATCCATGTAGGCATCCCTCAGGGAGAGGGAAGTCTTCGCTATAGCGCGACTGCCCTGCGAGTATTAGGGGACGCTACGGTTTTGTCAGGTGGCTTCGAAGTGCCGGAAACGCCTGTTCTGCGCTAATGCGCGAACAGGTTTATTCCGGTCTGTGTCGAGTTGTTTATAACGATGAGAGCCGGAGCTTGGGAGACAACAGATGGGGAGTTATTTTTGCAAGTTACCAAAGGCGAAAAAGCCAATCTTTAAACAAGCCAAGCCTTTAGCCTATGCCATTCTCTTCAATCCTCAATTTTCAGGTTATATTTTCTCACCCGATAGCGTAATGTTTCGCGGGTTGCGCCTAATGCTCTGGCGGCGGCGGTCAGGTTATTATCGGCCCGCTCCAGCGCCGTTTTGATAATGAACCGGTCCATATCATCCAGCGCCATACTGCCGTCCAACGGCAAAAAAATACCTTGCTCGCCGGCGTCCGTCCGAACATGGGCATCCATAGTCTCGGCGGTGCGCGAAGGCTGACCCGGCAATTGCAGCCATTGTCCCGGAAAATCGGCGCCGTCGGCGAATAAAACACAGCGTTCGATCACGTTGCGTAACTCCCTGACATTACCCGGCCAATAATGCGCCTTTAACTTTTGCCAGACGTCAGCGGAAATATTCTTGACCTGTCGCCCGGCTTTGGCGTTGTACTCGGCAATAAATAGCGGCACCAGTTCATCGAGATCTTCGACCGCCTCGCGCAACGGCGGCAAAATCACCCGGAACACGCTTAAGCGATGATATAAATCGGTTCGGAAACTGCCGGCTTGCGCCATTTTTTCCAGGTCGCGATTACTGGCGGCGACAATCTGAACATCGACATTAATTTCCTTTTCACCGCCCAGGCGCCGGACCTTGTGATCCTCAATGGCTTTGAGCAATTTGGCCTGCAAATCCAGCGGCATTTCGCCGATTTCATCCATGAACAGCGTGCCGCCGTCGGCCTGTTCCAGCAAGCCGCGATGACGACCGGACGCGCCGGTAAAGGCGCCCGGCTCGTGACCGAATAATTCCGACTCCAGCAATTCCCTGGGTAATGCCGCACAATTGACTTCGATCATCGGCTGCTCCGCACGCGGGCCGCCGTAATGCAGGATGCGCGCGGTCAAACCCTTGCCGGTGCCGCTTTCGCCGCCGATAATCAGCGCGCTGAACGGCACCTGCGTCAATTTTGCCAGTAATTGCCGAACACCCTGCGCCTGTTGACTATGACCGACATAGGCTTCCGGCGCATAACGCCTGTAGCCTTGCTTGGTCTGATCAATAACCCGCCGCTGCATCGACGCACTGCGCGCGGCGCTGGACACCACCAGATCAAGACGGTCCAGGTCGCAAGGCTTTTCAAGAAAATCATAAGCCCCAAGGCGCAACGCCCTGACCGAGTCCGGCACGCTGCCGTAGCCGGTCAGGAACAGCCACTGCGCATAACCGGTATGTTTTTTCACGGCTTCCATAAAATCCAGCGCATTGCCGTCCGGCAAATTCATGTCGGAAAGGATCAACAGCGGCTCGATTCTTTTTTTAAGCAATAAAGCCTTCGCGTCGGCAAGATTGCTTGCCAGCACAACATCCCATCCGGATTGCTGATAATGACGACACAACTCGGAGCCTAACAATTTTTCATCTTCTATGATGAGTAGCGTTTCTATCACGATTTATCTCCGGGAATACAGGCGTTGGGTAATAATAAGGACACGCAGGCGCCATGGATTTGCTGGTTGCTAAGATTTATCGTGCCGCCCATCTCTTTGACAAAACGTTGCACCATCGCAAGCCCAAGACCGTTGCCGCGCTTGCGGCTGGTGCGAAACGGACGGATACCGTGCTGCAATATATCTTGGGAAAAACCGGGGCCGTCATCCAGCACATCAACGCGCAGGCCCTGATTATCGGCGCGCGCCTTGATGCAAATAGAACCGGCATTGCCTTCCAGCGCATCGGCTGCATTCAGGATCAAATTTAACAACGCTTGGCGTATGCCGCACTCCGGCAAATGCACCATTAGCGATGTCGGCGCATCAATGTCCAGTTTGATCGTTTCGGCGACCTGGTAACGAGTCAATGCGACCAGGTCACGGATCAGCACCGTCACATCAAAATCGCTAGGGACTTCCGGTGAATGGCGACTTTGGTCCAGCATGTCGTTGAGTAATCTCGCCATGCGTTTCAATTCGGTACCGATCAGGTCCATTCTTTCACACTGCTGCCGGTCATCAATTTCACGGCGTAAGTTATTGAAAGCCATCTGGATACCGGCTAAGGGATTGCGTATTTCATGCGCCAGTTCCGCCGCCACTTCGCCGATCGCCGCCAAACGCTCGGCTCGCGCCAGGCTGTATTGTTGCTCCAGTAACGCTTGCGTCGCCAACCTGACTTCCCGTTGCAAGGATTGTGCATGCAGGCGATTGGCTTCTTCCAACTCGGCAAGATGGTTGACCATCTGGTTGTAACTGTCAAAGACCGGCAATAGCAAGGGATCGAGATGATCGGTTCTGATCGGCGTGAAATTTTCTTCGGTGAGGCGCTCCAGCAGTTGTCTCAGGTCATTAAGCGGATGCAGTATCCTGAAGTGCAGGAACAGCATGGCGCCGACCAGAATAACGGTAAAGGTAACCAACGCCAGGTAGAGTTCATTTTGCGTGTCGAAACTGATTTCTTCCAATAAAGTCTCGCGCAGCAAGCCTTCGTTATCCAATGTAGCGCTCATGACATCAAGAGCGGCGATCAAGCGGCTGTGCTTTTCCTCCCTGTTCAGCTCATTGACATCGGTCAATGTGCGCCTGACTGTTTCCAGATTGGCTCGTGTGGTGGCCGACAAGTGATGCTGGTCTGCCATTAACGCATCCATTTCTTCCAGCGTTTTAGTTAAGGCCACCGGCGGGGAAGCGGGCACCGTTTCGGTCAAATATTCAATGACCGATTGCTGTAATCCCGCCGATACATTTTGAATACGATGCGAATAGTTTACATACGATAAAACCGTCTCAAAGTGATGGATATTTCGCCAGATCATGCCGCCGAGAATGGCCAGCGCCATTAACAGCAGCCCTAAAAACGCCAGGCCGCGGAGTTTGGCGGGACGATAAAATATTGATTTCATTGAGTCTTCAAAATCCGGAGTGTTCGGCGCGAGAGGAATGCGTACAAAACCCGACGCCTGGATTCAAGAGACTTTAGTCGGCGGCAACTGCACGAAAAAACCTTTTTCTTTCAGGCCGGCAATGACTTTCACCGCGTCTTCCCTGGCAAGCTTGCGTTCTGCAGACAGCTCCAGTTCCATCACAAATTCTATTTTTCCCATACTGTTAAAAAGCGCCTCAGGCACTTGCGAAAAATCGTCTTTTTTAGTGATATACAGATACAGATAGTCTTTCTTTAAGCTTTTATAGATAAAACACAGCATAGTAAAGGCAATAATGATTCAAATGGGCTATTCTAACCAATTATGTTTAGAATCCCCCACCCTTTATTTTTCAAAGTAAATCAATGGATAAGTCACTGTTCAAACTTGATGATTTTTTTAAGACCGCCTGTGTTTTTGAGGCTTCGCTTATTTTAGTTGCGGTATTGCTGGGCTGGATCGCCGACATCAACCCCTTCCAGCCGCTGTATTTTTCGGAACCGGCCATCGCTTACGGCATAGCCGGGACCATCCCGCTAATTTTAATGTTCCTGTCGCTCGAAAAACTGGAAGGCGAGTCGATAGTGGCTATCAGAAACATGCTGCTGAAAACTCTGGGCCCCGGTTTACATCGTTATCACTGGACCGATTTACTGATACTGGCGGCGATTGCCGGCATTTCCGAAGAAATCCTGTTTCGCGGTGTTATCCAGCCCTGGATGGAATCGTCTTGGGGCATAACGGCAGGCTTAATCGGCAGTAATCTTATATTCGGACTGGTGCATGCCGTAACACCGCTATACGCCGTATTAGCCGCATTGGTCGGGATTTATCTGGGCCTATCGCTGGATTACGGCGGCGATAGAAACCTGTTAACGCCGATTATAATCCACGGGCTGTATGATTTTCTGGCTTTTATAGCGCTGATGCGTGTTTACCGGGCCGGTCTGTCAAGCGATGTTAACGATTAATCGGCGGAGAAAGGAGCAATATCAGTCGTGGATGCTAGTTGACAGTGAAAAAGTAAGCTACGCCGGAAATGCCGTAACGGCGATACTCTGTCTTAATAGACGATTGTTTTTTGCCAGATGTCTGTTATGGGAATCTCTAAAGCGAGCATCGTAAATATTAGGCTGGTTTTTTAACAAACATGAGGATCGATGCCTTCTGATCGTAGCGCAGCGACTATGGCGTCGGTGAGTGTTGCGGCGATCTTCGGCTCCGTATGACCCTTGAAGCGTTGCTTGAGCGAGAGTTGTTGCTTCACGAAGATCCGCCAGTCAAGAGGCCGTCCACGGTAGCCGTCGCCTTCGTCAGTCAGGGAACTGCAACCCAGCATGAATTCAGCTTCACCGTCGATGTACTCAATAAACCAACCCCAATCTTCTTCCAGAGGGTAGCTGGTCGGCAACGCCTCACGCATGAGTGCTTGCGACAACCAAAGGGCGAGTTCGAAACCATAGACACCGGGGTTTGATTGACAAGCCTCCGGCAAGTACGGCAGGAATTTATCGCTGGAGAACTCAATGAGGATCATACGGCAAATCATCAAGTTCGCTTCGTTCTGCTTCTGTTAATTGTACAATGTATTTTTTGGGCATCCGGTTATATCTCATTTGTTTTGCAATAATGAAATATAATGTCTACTGCCCGTCAATACAAGAATGACTGTGTACTAGCCCTCAGCGAGAGGGCTAGAGCGATGGGCGTTTGAATGTCGTTTTATCAACTTCCGCCTCTATAACCGCTATTGATCGGTCTGCCCGTGAATGGTGGCTACGATTATTCTTCTACCGCCGCGGTTGCGATGCTCGCAGAGATAAATGCCCTGCCAGATACCCAGGTTAAGCCTTCCTCCGGTAACAGGCATGCTAACGCTGGAGCCGAGCAGGCAATTTTTGATGTGTGCCGGCATATCGTCGTCGCCCTCGTAATCATGTCGATAGTAAGGCGCTCTTTCAGGTACAAATTTGTTGAAGTGGCTTTCCAGGTCCTGGCGCACTGTCGGGTCGGCATTTTCATTGATGGTCAATGACGCCGATGTATGCTTGATGAAAAGATGCAGCACGCCGCACGTTATCTGTTTGAGTTCGGGAATAGCGTTCAGGATTTCATCGGTAATCAGGTGAAAGCCCCGGTTTTTTGCTGTTAATGAAAATTCTTTTTGTATCCACATGAATAAAACCTGCTTATTTGTCGGTAGACTATTGTAAAACATCCTCGGTATTCAGGTCTTTCGATGCGGGTTTTAAACCCTATCGCATACGATTTTCCGATAGCTGATATATAGCATAACAAGCAGGTCTTCATGCAGGACGATCAACGTTATTTTGATAAAAACAAGGCCAGGGAAAAGGTTTGTGCTGGCTGGTTAAAAGAGCAGGGTAAAAGCGTCCGCAAACCGGTTCTGGCTGCTGCTGTCGCGGGCATAGGCAACGGGCTTGGCGTCATTGTGCAATCAGCGTTGCTGGCATTCATAGTGCAGGCTTTAATTATTGATAAGGTGCAATGGCCGACATTGATCAATCCGTTATCAGGGTTGTTCGCCGTTTTTATTCTGCGCGCCGGCTGCATCTATTGGCAACAAACCGCAGGCTTTGAAGCCGGTGCAAAAGTCAGGGCTTCGATCAGACAACAGTTGTTCGACAAATTTGCAGCATTGGGCCCGGCGGCGGTCAAGCAACGGCAAAGCGGCGAACTGGCGGCGGTTACGTTGGAACAGGTTGACGCGCTGGAAAACTATTATTCGCGCTACCTGCCTCAGCATACGATAGTCGGCGTGTTGCCGATTTTGATGATTGCCGTGGTGATGCCGGTCAATTGGATGGTCGGGCTGATATTTTTGCTGACAGGGCCGCTGGTGCCGCTTTTTATGGCCTTGGTCGGCATGGGCGCGGCTTCGGCCAACCGCAACCAGTTTTTGACGATGGCGCGAATGAGCGGTTATTTCCTGGATCGCTTGCAGGGCTTGACGACGCTTAAACTGTTCGGCCAAGCGTGGCGGGAACTGGACAATATCAACCGGATCGCCGACGGTTTCCGGGAAAAAACGATGGCGGTATTGCGCATTGCCTTTTTATCCTCGGCTATTCTGGAGTTTTTCAGTGCGGTGGCCGTTGCTCTGGTTGCCGTTTATGTCGGACTGGGCTTGTTGGGACAGATTCATTTCGGCCCTGCGCAAACGATCACGTTGAGCGAAGCCTTGTTTGTGCTGCTGTTGGCGCCCGAGTTTTTTATGCCGCTCAGGCAGTTGGCCGTCTATTACCACGATAAGGCCGCTGCATTGGGCGCGGCGGATGCGATACTCGCTATCCTGGAACAAAATAATCCAATCCATCTGGATAAAACAGGGAATCATCAGTCAACCAAGCTCATCGAGTTTAACCAGGTCAGCAAGTGTTATGGTCAGCGTCAGGTCTTGACGGACATCGACTTGCACATTAGCGCCGGTGAAAAAATCGCGCTGGTTGGTGAGTCCGGGGCGGGAAAAACCACTTTATTAAACCTGCTGCTGGGTTTTGAAGCAGCCACCACCGGATCGGTGTTGCTCGAAGGCCAAGCCGTCAGCCGCGAACACGCCGCGCAAAGCATTGCCTGGACCGGACAGAGCGCGTTTATTTTTTACGGCAGTATTCGCGACAACATTGCTTTGGCGAATCCCGACGCCTCCGAGGAAAGCATCATTGATGCGGCAATCGCTACCGGCGTGAGCGAATTCAGCGAGCAATTGCCGGAGGGTTTGTTGACTACAGTCGGTGAGCGCGGCTTCGGCCTGTCGGGCGGGCAGGTGCAACGCATCGCTCTGGCGCGGGTGTTTTTAAAAAACGCCGATATTATCCTGCTGGATGAACCGACTGCCAATCTCGATGCCGCCAATAAAATACGCTTACTGGATACCATCGAACGATTGTTTAACGACAAGACCCTGATTATTGCCAGTCATGACGAGGAAGTCATCAAACGCATGGACAGGCGCACCGAGATTCAACAAGGGCGGCTGCTGTCATGACGGATCTGTGGTTTTTCCTGCAATTATTCAAGCCGCATCGCCTTTGGTTATCCGCCGGAATCGTGCTGTCGCTGCTGACATCGTTTGCGGCCATCGCCTTGTTAACGCTGTCGGGCTGGTTTATCAGTTCTTCCGCGCTTGCAGGCGCGACGGTTGCATTTAACTTTATGCTGCCCGCCGCGCAAATACGCGCCCTGGCGATTTGCCGCACACTGGGCCGTTATGGCGAGCGTCTGTTGACTCATGAAGCGACTTTCCGGGCCTTGGCGAGCATTCGCAGCTGGTTTTTCCGGCAGTTGATCCCGCTTGCGCCGGGGCGCTTGTCGGCCATGCGCAGCGGTGATTTATTATCGCGCATGACGTCCGATATCGACGCGCTGGACGCACTGTATCTGCGCCTGCTTGCACCTGCTGTGGTAGCGGCATTGGGTGTGCTTGTCGTAACCGGCTTTTTGTACCGTTATTCGCCGCTAATCAGCCTGACGACAGGCCTTCTATTGCTGATTGCATCGGTCTGGACGCCGTGGCTTTTTAACCGCCTGGGACGCAACGGCGCCGAGGCTTTAGTCGCGCTGACGGCCAGTTTCAGGATTCGGCAGATCGACATGATGCAGGGTCTGGCTGATTTGCTGGCTAATCAGGCATACACGCGCTTTAGCAATCACTTGGGGCAGGTATCCGAGCTGATAATCGACAACCAGCGCCAAAATAATCGATTGACGGCGATTTCATCGGCACTCACGTTGTTGCTGTCGCAAATTACCTTGTTAACGGCTCTGGTGATTGGTGCGATGTCCTTTCGGGACGGCCTATTGTCGGGTGCAGAACTGGCGCTGGTTATTTTTTGCGTGATTGCCGCTTTTGAGTTGGTGACGCCGTTGCCGCAAGCCATGCAAATGCTGGCAAAAACCCAAAAAGCCGCACGGCGGATCAGAAGCGTGGCGGAACAAGCGCCGACCGTCAACCAACCGGAACAGGCGTCGGCATTGCCTGATCGCTATGATTTGCAGTTGGACGATGTCAGCTTTCGTTATGACGAGAAACAAGCGTGGGTGCTACAGCACATCAACCTGAGCATTCCGCACGGTGCGAAAATCGCCGTTATCGGTGCGAGCGGTTCCGGTAAAACCACCTTGTTGCAGTTGATCATGCGCTATTACGACCCGGAGCACGGCAGGGTTTTATTGGGAGGACAAAGCCTCAGGCAATTCAACAGCGATGAATTATTAAGCGGCTTCGGCGTCTTGTCGCAACGCAGCCAGTTGTTCGCGGCGACGATTAAAGAAAATCTGCTCATCGCCAAACCGGACGCGACAGCGTCGGAACTCGATAGCGCCGTTAAAGCCGCCGGACTGGAAAGCTATATCCGCCGCTTACCCGAAGGCATGACCACCTGGGTCGGCGAAAGCGGCTTGCAGGTATCGGGCGGCGAAGCACGGCGCATTGCTTTGGCGCGGTTGTATCTAAAAAATGCGCCGGTGTTGATTCTCGATGAACCGACCGAAGGCCTCGACAGCGATACCGAACGTGACGTCTTTGCAGCCTTGGCTGATTTTGCCAAGGATAAGACCTTGATCATGGTGACGCATCGGGAGTCAGGTTTGGGCTTGGTGGATGATGTGTACAGCATGGAGCGGGGTGTTTTAGAGAAGATGTAAGATATGCTTCTCGGAGTATATGTAACTTTAATTCGTTATCATGCCGCATAACATAAGGTACTTTTTAGGGCCGCGAAAGTCTTAATGTTATGTCGAGTTAGGAAATAGCTGATGCGTTAATGCCAAGTGAATGGGTTTTCATGCTTTACCAAATTCTAATGACAGGTTTTGAACTGTCCATAGACAGTAATTTGGGTAACAACTCCTCGCGGTGATAAATATCCAGTTTGGTAAAAATTTTGTCGATATGGTCTTTCACTGTGGTCAACTTGATATGCAAGCGTTCTCCGATTTTCTCAGATGAAAATCCTTGCGCCAGCATTAAAGCGACTTCTTTTTGCCTGGACGACAATGGCAGATTCTGCATGGCACGTAAGATTTTCAGCACTAATGGTTCCTGATGTTCAATGGTCATACCGACCAATCCTCCCGGTTCATTGTTTTGCTTGTTCAGCCAGTAGGCGCGAAAGGTGAAGCGGCCACGGTCATTGGTATGACTCCAGGCTGGCGGAGCGGCATCTTTACCTCGAAATATGGTATCCAGATCGCGGCACAATCGCGCCAGCTTTGCCAACAGCTCATTTTTCTTAACACATGCATTGGCCGCTAATACCGGATGACAAACCAAAGCCAGCAGGTTTTTAGCCTCGTTAGTCAAATAAAGAATGGTTCCATGCGTATCCATAATCATCATGCCTAATGATCCGTTTTCACTATATTGGATGTCTTTGCCGTCAACTGTATGTAACGCATGAGTTACATAAGGCAACAAGCGCACAAAAAGGGCTTGCTCATTGCTATTGAAGGGCTTTTGTTGGCAGGGGCGATACAAGGCGACCATGCCAACTGGCTTACCCAATTGCATCACGGGAGAGTTAAGGGCATGGTGCTGATCGAAGGGGCGAAATACCAAGTTATACATATCGGATTCATAGAATGATTCATCCAATACAGTCATGTCTGTACAAACTTGGTGCTGTCTAAACCAATTAGCTCCACGACTCAATCGCTCAGGCGTATAAAAACTGGAAACGACTAAGGGGGTAACCTCATCAAATTCGGTAGGAACAAATTCAAGTAGATGATAAGAGGGGGTAAATCGCTCATCGACCCCGGTAAACGTGTTGCTACCCGATGGAATCACGGTTTGCACGGCGCGGAGAAACTCGGGAATAACGATTCCCTTGTCCAATCCCAGGCAACACAACTGACGCAAATAAGCGATAGCGTTGCTTTGCTTCAGGTTTTGATTCATAGAATTCCGCTCCTCTTATGGTTATAAGGGCTTGAGTCACAAAACGCCAGGGTCCTGTTGATCCATTGCAAACGCATTAGGTTACAAAGTATGCAAACCTGATGTCTGTAAATGCTTTCGCTAAACAAGGTGTGAGGATGGTTCATCGTTAAAAAATCAAATCGCGGTCATTATTGTCCCCACGGTTTATTTGTCCCTTGTCGAGATTTTCTTTTAAGAATCACCGGTCAAATCGATTATATACCCTCCTTAAGCAGGGTGAAAACAAGGGAAATTATTTATACCATGAAGTCGCAACACGGTCGGTCCCTACGGGCGGGCAAAAAATCTGCTGATTTTACTATTCCATACCACCTAATCATCTATTGCGAGAACATCATGAAAAAAAATATTTCCCCCTTTAATTCATTCAAACCTGCTCGCCGCTTCAAAGCGTCATTATTGACCGCCTCTGTGGCCGCAGTGCTGGCTATGACCCATGCCGGCTTATCAGAAGCATTCACCGTCACCGCTTATGGAGATGGTGCGCTTCAGAACAACAGCACAGGAGATTTCGACGTCGCCCTTGGAGATTTTGCGCTTTATTCAAATATCTCAGGAAGCTACAACACGGCCAATGGAATTTATGCGCTTTATTCAAATACCTCAGGCGGTTTCAACACCGCCAATGGAGTCAATGCCCTTTATTCAAACACCATAGGAGGTTACAACACCGCCAATGGCAGCGATGCCCTTAATGCAAACACCGAAGGTTCCAGCAATACCGCCAATGGCTATCAGGCGCTTTATTCAAACACCACCTCAAGTCTTAACACCGCCAATGGCTACCAAGCGCTTTATGCAAACATCGGAGACCGTAATACAGCCAATGGGGCGGCTGCACTTCTTCAAAATACCACGGGATTTAGCAACACAGCGACCGGACGTTCAGCGCTTGAGCAAAATATCAGCGGAAATTACAACACGGCCAATGGCATTTATGCGCTTAAATTAAACAACATAGGCGCCAACAACACCGCCAGTGGACTGGCCGCGCTGGGTTCGAACACCACAGGCTCCAACAACACCGCCGATGGAGCCAATGCGCTTTATAAAAATACGACAGGAAAATTCAACACCGCAGTAGGATACGCCGCCGATGTCGCAGCAATAAACCTTAGAAATGCGACGGCCATCGGCTATAACGCAAAAGTTAACGCCTCCAACAAAGTGAGGATAGGCAATACGACTGTCACCGTTATCGAGGGGCAAGTGCCCTGGACATCAACTTCCGATAAGCGTCTTAAAAACCACATCACCGATCTGCCACTGGGCCTGGACTTCATTGCCAAACTGCATCCTGTAGAATACATCCGCAACAATAATTCGGCGCAAACCAAAGAGTGGGGCATCATCGCCCAGGAATTGCAGAAAACACTAAACGATGTGGGTTATAAAGACGCAGGTATCGTTACCGAAGACACCTCAGCGGACAAATATCTGACAGTCCGCTATAACGATCTTCAGGCGCCCATGATTAAGGCGATTCAAGAGCAGCAAAAAACCATTGAGACCTTGCTAAAAAGAATTGAATCATTGGAGAAAAAGTAAAGGGAATCCCTATTAATTGCCATACATCTTAGTCTTCAATAAAACGGCTTAATTTTTTGGGTTTTTTCAAAATCAGGGGGGATTCTGAAGTTAGTTCTTATTCCAGAGCCCGCTTCACATCTGTTTCTTCCCTTTTTATGCCGCTACGGGCGTATCTTCCCCGCAAGTGCCCGTTAATATCGATGTAAGTGTCAATGTATACAATACGCACCCGGCAGGGCAATCGCGCAATAACAAGAAAGTCTTATAAATCAATATGAATTATTTTTATCTTTAACACTCATGGTAGAGATAGGTAATTAAAATATAAAAATAAATGATCGAACCCAATCGCCCAGCGCATTTTGAACTTAATTTAGAGGAGAAAACTCATGCTTTATACCAATAAACCGTTTCTAAAAGGTTTGTTTATCTTCGCCCTGTTTTTGCTTCCGGTTATCAACGCGGCAGCCGACGATCTGCCTCGGCAGTTCAACCAGTTGCAAAGCCGGATGACGGAGGCAAACGAAAGAATTGCAATGCTGGCGTCAGATCAACAGAGAAGCATAAGAACGATAAACGCCTTACAAAGCCGCTTGAATACCACACATCAAGAAATCAGTAACTTGAAGAATAACGAAATATTAAAACACAATCGATTAGATGCAACTAATGCAGAAATTCACCGAACGGCAAACGGTCACGGTCGATAGAGGTGATAATAAGACTTCCGGTAGAGCAGCCTTAAGTAAATTCGCCCCCGGCAGGACGGGTTATAAAACCCGTCCGCATCGCTGTCAATGCCCATAGAAACATTAACAGTCCAGACGGTTTACAAGTCTCCCTAAATATTGCTGGGGAAGTCAACCATGACAAGGATAAATCCGGATGGTTGCGCATCCAGGCACAAGGAGCAATCAATAGAATAATTACTAGGGTAACGTCGGCAATGACTAAAATAAATTAACCTGTGACTTTCTACGAAACAGGCGCCTTCAATTTTTAACGAGGAACATAAAATGACCATCGATACATCTCGTTTCCCTTTCCGCCGTCATGCCCTTGCGCTTACCTTGGCGTTAACCTTCAGCCCTGCAAATGCAGCCACCATCAATGTGAACGGTGATTGTACGCTGGTCAATGCCATTCATAACGCCAACAGTGATGCGGATACCGACGGTGCGAACGGTTGTAGCGCAGGGAGCGGAGCGGATACGCTTAAGCTGACCGGTAACGCCGTCTACACGCTAAAGACCGCAAATAATACAACGGCCCTCGGGCCGAACGGCCTACCTATAGTGCGCAGTATCATAACCATCAATGGCAACAACGCGACCGTTAAGCGTTCCGGCGCTGTCAGCACACCGGACTTCCGTTTGTTCCATATTGCCCAACAAGGTAACCTGACGCTGAACAAGCTTAACTTAACCAACGGAAGTGTGCCGCATGACTACGATCAAGGCTTCTTCCATGGTGGCGGAATTTTTAACAGGGGCATCTTGACGCTGAATAATAGCAGCGTTTCTGGCAGCGCTTCATCTGATGGCGGCGGCATCTATAATGATGCTCACGGAAGCGTACTATTAAACAAGAGTACCGTTTCAGGAAATAGCGCCAGTGCCGGCGGGGGTATTTTCAGTCGGGGAAAACTGACACTGGATAACAGTACCATAACCGGTAATGCTTGTTCCTCAGTCGGCGGCGGGCTCTACAACCGAGATACTGCGATATTGAACAACAGCACCGTATCAAACAACAGCGCCGGTGTTTGGGGCGGCGGTTTTTATTCTCAAGGAAAGGCGACCCTCATCGGTAGCACGGTATCGGGCAATAATACCTCCGATGGGAGCGGCGGTGGCATCACTATTTTTGGAGGAAATATGATGCTCACCAACAGTACTGTTTCTGGCAACCACGCTTATCGCTATGGCGGCGGCATTCATAATCTTGGCAAGCTCACATTGGCTAATAGCACTATTTCAGGGAATAGCGCCCAAAAACACGGCGGCGGCATTAGTTTTTACGAAGGCGGCAGCGTGACGTTAAGAAACAGCCTGATCGCTAATAGCAGTCATGAAGACTGCTTTCACAGCAGTACCGGATACATCACATTGCAAGGCATCAACATCATCGAAGATGGCACTTGCAACGCTCCAATCAGTGGTGACCCGAGACTCGGGCCATTGCTGGATAACGGCGGCATAACCAAGACCCAAGCCTTGCATACAGGCAGCAAGGCTATCGACGCGGCGGACAATGCCTTGTGTACGAACACTGACCAGCGCCATATAAAACGCTCGCAATTCGCCGCCGGGCTCTGCGATATTGGCGCATTCGAGCGCATGGCGATCATACCGCAAAGCGTATCCGCTATTGTACAGTCTTTCGATTCCGAGAGTGCTTCCGGGAACATTATCGGCATAGGAAATTTCCCGCTACAAAAACTTGAGGCATTGCGTAACCAATTGCTCGCAACCGGACACTACAGATCCCGAAATCAAAATGCTCAAGCCTGTTCCCAGCTTGTTCGAACACTGGAGCGCATTGATGCAGACGCTAGCCCGGATGGCAATGATTATGTCACCGGCAGCAGTGGCTATGAATTGATAACACAGATCAATATGCTAGGTATTGATTGGATATGTAATTGAGAGGATATGTTACTTCCAGGTGATTGCCAAGACCGTAAAACCTTGGCAAAGCCATTTCGCTATTCTTAAGGTGAATTTTTGAGAGAGCTTGTATTAATCACGCTTATCGCCGCTTAGGAGGCGGGATGGGTAATTCAAACCGCCCGTAACGTTTTGCCGTATTGTCGAGCATTGTTGAAACGTTTGGGACGGGATTGCAAATCCCGTCCCGCGGTGCGACTGGCATGGTAGTCAGCTAGCTGGTGAAAGTCCAGCCATTGCCCTGTGAGAAGGGAAAATGTAGGCGAAAGCAAGGGTGTCCAAAGAAACTCCCGATAGCTACCCAACAGGGAACCACGGTTATCAGGAGCCAA
>SXIP01000074.1 GCA_005772825.1 Methylococcaceae bacterium
CAGTCGCCAAAGCGTTATTCAACAAAGGCGTTGTGTTGGGGCAATTGCAACGGCCTGAAGAAACTATCGCCGCCTTTGACGAATTACTCGGACGATTCGGCGACGCGCAGGCATCGGCATTGCACGAACAAGTCGCGAAGGCGTTGTTCTACAAAGGCGTTGCGTTGGGGCAATTGCAACGGCCTGAAGAAGCTATCGCCGCCTATGACGAATTGCTTGGACGATTCGGCGACACGCAGGCAGGATTATTGCGTGAACCAGTCGCCAAAGCGTTATTCAACAAAGGCGTTGTGTTGGGGCAATTGCAACGGCCTGAAGAAGCTATCGCCGCCTTTGACGAATTACTTGGACGATTCGGCGACGCGCAGGCATCGGCATTGCCCGAACAAGTCGCGAAGGCGTTGTTCTACAAAGGCGTTGCGTTGGGGAAATTGCAACGGCTTGAAGAAGCCATGGCGACTTATGATGAATTGATACAGAGATTCGGCGAATCCCAGGCATTGGCTATACAAGACACGGTCGCCAGCGCGTTAAACGACAAGGGCTTCGCTATATTGCTAAACGCCAAACGGTGCAGGGACGACCTTTTGCAACGACAAGAGCTTTTACTGGCGGCTTTGCTTAATTTTGAACAGGCGCTTACTCGCGCGGCAGCGGAAATTCGCGCAATGATTCTAGGCAATCAAGGCTATGCGTTGTTTCTCTTGGGGCGGGTGGATGAAAGCGAGCCTTTTCTGAAAGAGGCATTAACACTGGGCGGTCGAACAATCTATGAAGTCGAATTGGCCGACAGCGATATAAACCCGCTGCCTGAGGACACTGAGTTCCGTGCATTGCTGGAACGGTTATGGCAGGCGATTTGACTATGTGCTGTTGGACGAAAAAGCTAATGCTTATGGCTTTACAATGAGGCCGGATTTTACCGTCACGGTTCCGTTATTTCAGATGTTTCAGTCGCGCTTTTCGCTATTCATCTCCCGTGCATCGGTGTGATCCGGGCAGCCGTAATGTTTGGTGGTGTAGGACAGCAACCATATCGACAGGCTGAGTATTGCGATGGCGATGGCGACGGTGATGGTGAGCAGTAAAAACAGATGAAAGTTATCGGCGACTTTCTGGACATCGATGACGAGGTGACGGGACAGCGCGGTGATGGCGATATAAATCAAAAACTGCACCGGCAAGCGGTGGGTTTTGAAATAAGTACCGACCATCGCGCCGAGTTCGATATAAATAAACAGTAGCAGGATGTCTTCCAGGGTCGCATGGCCCGTCTTCATCATCTCGATATAATCATGAACGGCGGACCAGACGATCGTAAAGCCGATGCCGAACAGGGCGATGTAATGAAAGCCATCGACCAGCGCATCGCCCAGCTTATGAATTAATGCGGTTTTATGACGCATCATGGGTCTTACCGCAGGCAAGGCGCAGTAGGTTTTCCACTTCCTGCTCCACTGTAGTCACTGCGGCGTAATCCATAAAATATTGAGCCGTACCTACCACGACATCGACTGTCAGGTTTCTCGGCGCTTTTACTTTGGCAAGAATATCCTGTTTGAAGCGCGCCGCCGTGTCTTCGGCTTTTTTTAACGGCGAGCCGGGCAGGGCGATCAGCACGGTTTGTTTGTCCATGCGTGCGGCCAGATCGACACCGGCGCGGATTTCTTCTTTCAGGTAATCGACCACGCCGCGCAGGGTCGCGTCGATTTCATAATCCTGCAACTGGTTTTTATCACTGAAGCTGTTGAGATTGACGGTCAGAACCGAAAACGGAAAGCCGTTGCGCCGCGAGTTTTCGACTTTTTCCTTCAAGCGCACCAGCATCGTGTCCCGGGTCATCAAGTGCGTCAACGGGTCCAGCGGAATCAGCTCTCTATCCCAGGTTTCCTGTGCTTCCAGCCGCAGCACGTTAATAATGCCTAATGAGCAGGCCAACAATAAGCCTAATATCCAGGTGAAATACCACATGTGAGTCTCCTAATAAAGGCTGTGATCGTTAGCGTGAATGTGTTCCAGCGTTATTTTGCCGCGCAGGACACGGAACACCCAGGCGGTGTAAGTCAGTACGATGGGTAAAAATACCACGGTGACGCCCAGCATGATTTTCAGGGTATGCAGACTGGAGCCGGCATCCCAGACCGTTAACGAGTGATTAACGGCAATGCTTGATGGAATCAGGAACGGGAACATCGATGTGCCTGCCGTCAGGATGATGGCGGCCAGCGTCAGCGAACTGCTGATAAAGGCCAATCCCGGACGGTCAATTTTGGACAGCAGCAATGTTGCCGCGCCCATGACAAAGCCCAAGCCGGGTAATAGCCATAGCAACGGGTATTCACCATAATTTGCTAACCATAAGCCCGGTGCTTTTTGCACGGTTTTAATGAGAGGATTGGAGGGCGCGTCGTGGACAATGGCTGAGCTAATCTGGTAACCGTCACTATTGGCGACCCACACACCGGCCAGGGCAAAAATCACCAGCGTCAGTGCGGCAAATAGACTCACCGCTTTTTTACTGCGTTGATTAATATCGCCTTCGGTTTTCAGTTGTAAATAGACCGCACCGTGCATAACCAGCATCGCAACGCTGAGCAATCCTGCAAGCAGTGCAAACGGTCTTAACAAGCCGAAAAATGAGCCCTCGTAAAAAATACGCATGTCGTTATCCAAATGAAACGGCACGCCGAGCAATAAATTGCCGAAGGCGACGCCGAAAATCAACGCGGGTATAAAACCGCCGGCAAACAATGCGCGATCCCAGTTTTGACGCCAGTTGAGGCTCGGCAATTTGCTGCGGTAATCAAAGCCTAAAGGGCGCATAAACAACCCGACCAGCGTTAATAACAGGGCAAAATAAAAGCCGGAAAAGGCCACCGAATACGCTATCGGCCAGGCGGCAAACAACGCGCCGCCGCCGGTGATAAACCAGACCTGGTTACCTTCCCAGGTTGCGCCTATCGAATTGATGATCACGCGGCGTTCGCTATCGTTTTTACCCAAAGCCGGTAACAGCATCGCCACGCCTAGGTCGAATCCACCGGTAACGGCAAAGCCTATTAATAATGCGCCCAACAACAACCACCAGATAAAGCGCAGGGTTTCATAATCAAACATCATAATGCGGCTCCTTCGGCAATTTCAAAATGGTAACGGCCTTTATGCAAACTGCTCGGGCCGGCTTTAATAAACTTGAGCATCAAGAACATTTCTATGATTAAAAACAGCGTATAGATACCGATATAGCTTGCCAAACTCAGGTACAAGTCGAGTTCTGTCAATGATGATGCACTTAAAAAGGTCGGTAACACCTCGGCGATCGTCCACGGTTGACGTCCGAACTCGGCGACAAACCAGCCGGTTTCACAGGCTATCCAGGGCAGAGGAATGGTATAAAGACTCAGTTTTAACAGCCAGTTCTGCCGGCAGCGCCGAATCGAGCTGGCGATAAAGGCAAACACAAACACCGCCAGCATGACAAACCCACAGGCGACCATGATGCGGAAGGTCCAGAATAGCGGTACGACTCTGGGCAGTGAATACTGCGCTGCCAGTTCTATCTGTTCATCCGTCGCATCGACAACGGCCTCGGTATAGCGCTTGAGCAGCAGGCCGTAACCCAAATCAGTCTTGTAGCGGTTAAATTCAGCCAATGTGGCCGCGTCTTTTTTACCCTGTCTTAAATCCTGCAACAGCGCATAAGCCTTGATACCGTTACGCACCCGCAAGCGGTTTTTTTCCAGGATTTCGGTTAAACCGGTAATCGGCTCATCGACCGAGCGCGTGCCGATCAAGCCGAGCACCCACGGGATTTTTAGCGCATAACGGGTTTCCATCGTGTCCTGATCGGGTATGCCGATGACGGTAAAGGCCGCAGGCGGCGCTTCGGTATGCCATTCGGCTTCAATGGCGGCGAGCTTGACTTTTTGCACTTCACCGTCGGTATAGCCGCTTTCATCGCCCAACACGATGACCGACAGTGTCGCCGCCAAGCCGAAACCGGCGGCAATGGTAAACGATCGTTGCGCAAAGGCGGAATCGCGACCTTTCAACATATAGTAAGCGCTGATGCCCAGGACGAATGCCGATGCGGTGGTGTAACCGGCGGCTACGGTATGGACAAATTTGACCTGCGCAGCCGGGTTAAACAGCAGCGACGCAAAGTCGGTGATTTCCATACGC
>SXIP01000075.1 GCA_005772825.1 Methylococcaceae bacterium
CTCACCCCAACCCTCTCCCTCAGGTAGAGGGAGTAAATTATCGCTTTACTAACTCTCCTGTATATGCCCACGCTGAATACCGTGTGCTTTATGAAGGGCAGGGCGATATTGTGCCGTTCCGGCAGCTTGCCGAGCGGCTTGCGGTGCCGCTTGAGAATGCGCTGGAAGCCGGATTCAATGACGAAGCGGGGAAAGACGCAACCGAACGGTTTTTTTTATGCTGGCGCGACGGCTGTTTAAAATTGCTCGATAAAGAGTCGCTGAAAAAAGGCGGACTTTGTGTCGAGATTGACCCGCGCAGCGGCGAACAACGCTCCTGGCCGGCTCCAAAAGACGGTGCTTTGGCCCAGGCGCTTGGGCGAAAAACCCGGACTGTTGTCGATGCGACCACGGGCTGGGGGCAGGACAGCCTGCATATCTTCCGTATGGGCTATGAACTGACTTGTATCGAACGTTCCCCGGTCATGGCGGAATTACTGGCGGACGGTTTTAACCGGCTGGCGCAACTGGACTGGATGCAGCGGCTTCAGCTTCAGCTGCCCCGTTTGCTGACGGGCAATGCGATTGATCTACTGGCGAACCTGGGTTTTCAGCCGGATTGTATTTATCTCGATCCGATGTTTCCGCCCAAACGCAAAAAATCGGCATTGGCTAAAAAAGCCATGATGATATTGCGTGACTTGCTGGGTGATGATGCGGATAAGCAAGAGCTTTTTGCCGCCGCTTTACAGGCTGCGGGAAAAAGAGTGGTGGTGAAAAGCCCCGACTATGCGGAACCTTTGGGCGGTAAGCCCGACGCCTGCTTTAAAGGCAAATTATTACGTTATGATGTTTATTTTAAAGGATAACAAATGTCTGAATGGTTAGATGTAGTTGATCAAAACGCGTTGGCGGACGGCGAAAATATTGTTGTTGATGTCGATGGAACGGATGTGGCCGTCTTTAAAATTGACGGCGCTTTTTATGCTATCGAAGATGTTTGCACACACGACGGGGCGGAAATCGCCAGCGGCAGACTGGACGGTGACGAGATCATTTGCCCGCGTCACGGCGCCCGCTTCTGTGTGAAAACCGGTGCGGTCAAATCGCCGCCCGCTTACGAAAATATCGATTGCTTTCCTGTCCGTATTGAAAACGGCAGAGTACAAGTCAGGGATGATCGATGGGATTAATCAAGTACAAACGATAAGGTCGCGGCTTTTCGATGGCGCCGCGATCGTTAATAACAAAATCCATGCGTTGTCATTACTTTTTGCCGTTGTCGGTATCAACTGACGAAAGCAGTGCGTATGCCGGTTCAGCAAAAATTACATGAGCATTTTTGCGCAGCGACATAATCCGGTCCAGAACATCTTTCGATACAAGTTCGTTGTCAACCGCTACGGTATAAATACCCTGTGCTGTCGGACCGTCAATGATCCGGCCTTGTACGGACGCAAGTATGTCGTTAATTTGCGGTTGTTGGGTGTCATTTGAGAATATGACTCTCATGGTGTTTTGGCTGGCGACCGGATTTTCAGCATCCGATAGCGTACGGAAATCATTCTGTTGAATAGCGCCGGTATCAATAAACCGGGGCATCATCAAAGAAAGCAGCAAGACAGCAGCCAATGCAAATGCAGGCTGTGGTAAACGCCATTGCGCGACATCGGGTTTGCCGAACCATTTACGCCGGACGGGTAAGGCAGCGATTTCCTGCACTTTTTCCTGGCTGATCTCATGTGTGGAATGAATCCGTTTTTTTAAACGGGAAAAAGACACCTGTGCGGCTGAATCAAGCGCGCCTTCCTGCTGAACGGCGGCGGCCAGCTTCTGTAGCGTTACCAGCTCGCGTCTGCAGGTCAGGCAGACTTTTAAATGATTTTCTACCCGTTTAATTTCCGCATCGTGCAGCGATTTGTTGACATACCAAGGCAGCAACAGCGAAATATCCTGATGTGCTGAATAAGGGTTGTTATGAAGCTGTTTCATTTTATACTCCTGAGCCTGTAGTGTCCGCTCGGCCTGAATCTAAGGAATGGTAATTTTATAACTTGGGTATTTTGACTTGTCTTTTTATCCGTACTCTGCGTTGTACCAACAGTTACATAGCTCGCTATGCGCCTGTTGATACGCCTTGATTACGAATAAAAATCCTGTGTCAAAATACCCAAGTTATTTCATTCCCATTCCTAATTATGGTTGTTAAGAATCACTGCCAGCTTCTTACGGGCATGGTGCATTCGGGTTTTTACCGTGTTTTCCGGGCATTCCATTAGTTCGGCTATTTCACTGTAGTGCAATCCTTGAAAATAAGTCAATTCTATAACTGCTCGCTGGTCAGGTGAAAGCATGTCCAACGCCGATTCCAGCCAGTCGGTCATTTCCAGTTGTTTTAAGCCGCAGATATTATCTTCAAACAGTAAATTGTCATCGTCCATCTCATTGAGTGAGTCGGTATCGTGACCACCGGCATCACGCAAGGATTGCCGCGCTTTGTTATAGGCAATGCCGAAGATCCAGGTTGAAGGTTGACATTGTTGATTATAGGAATCGGCCTTTTCCCATACCACATACATCACATCATTGATGACTTCGTCTATCAGATCTTCCCGCCGGATGACACGCGCGATAAAACGGAACAATCGGCTGTAATAATGGCGATACAGGAGTTCAAGCGCTAGCTCATCCTGCTTGCAGATGCGCATAATCAAATCTGCATCGCGTTTAAATAGCTCGGAATTTTTGGAATCCACTCGTCTGTCTTTAATGGTGTTCATTTTGGCCGGGAACCAGTTATTAAAAGTAAAACATAAAACAATATGTTTATGTATTGCTTGTAACGGGCAAAAGGTTCATTGCAGTTCAATTTTTAATTATGGCGAGTAAAAATTATAATTAATCAATGAGATATAAATTGAAGTTGAGTCTCTTGTAAAAGTTATATAATGCTCAAGCCGATTTTCCTGTTAGCCCGGTTCATCAACTCGATGAATTTTGTTCTTAACCTATCCGAGCCTGGATTTCATCATCCCCAAGCCTTGTTCCATTTTACTCCACGCCCATTGCAAAGCGCCTGATTCTTATGCCTGAATTACCCGAAGTTGAAACGACCTGCCGCGGCATTGCGCCTCATATTGAGGGTCAATGCGTTAAGCAGGTGATTATCCGTCAGCCCAGACTGCGATGGCCGGTAACGGAAGGTTTGGCGCAAATTTTAACGGGTCTGCGTATTCAATCGGTGTCCAGGCGCGCCAAGTATCTGCTGTTTAGCACAGAGGCCGGTACGCTGCTGGTGCATTTGGGCATGTCCGGCAGTTTACGTATTATGACGACAGGGCAGGGACCTGGTAAACACGATCATATTGATGTTGTTTTTGATGATGATACGGTGTTGCGCTTCAATGATCCGCGTCGCTTCGGTGCGGTGTTATGGACATCGGAGCCGGCAACGGAACATCCCTTACTTAAAGATTTGGGGCCTGAGCCTTTATTGTCGGATTTTCATGGTGAGTTGCTGTATGCGCAGTCCAGAAACCGGAAAGTGCCGGTGAAGTCATTCATTATGGATAGCCATATCGTCGTCGGCGTCGGTAATATTTATGCGAATGAGGCTTTATTTATGGCGGGCATTTTGCCGTCACGACTGTCCGGTAAGATTTCCTTGGCGCGTTATCAAAAACTGGCCGACTGTATCCGGGTCATTTTACAAAACTCTATCCGGCAAGGCGGCACAACGCTACGGGATTTTGTCAATGAAGCGGGAAAACCGGGGTATTTTCAGCAACAACTTAAGGTGTATGGGCGTACCGGGTTACCTTGTGTGCTTTGTGGGCAGCCTTTAAAAGAGATTCGTCTGGCTAATCGATCAACGGTATTTTGTGGGGCTTGTCAGCGATAAGAGGATTGTTTTCAACACGAAGTACATGAAGAAAAATAAGTAACTACTCAGCAACCTGGTTCGTTCCCAAGCTCCAGAGACTGGAAAGTATTATCCAAAATCAGGTTAAAAGCATTTTTCACCACGAAGGCACGAAGAACACGAAGAAAAATATCTATTTAATTCAATATATTGAAAACTTCGTGATCTTCGTGTCTTCGTGGTTATTCTTTAATTCTGGTCTAAAACTGAATACTTTCACAGTCTCTGGAACTTGGGAACCAGCGAAAAGCTTATGCAAGGATAGGGTTTCTAAACTGATTTGCCGTGTTGCAACGGCACATCACGTCTTGTCGGACCGGTATAAAGCTGTCTGGGGCGTCCGATTTTTTGTTCGGGGTCGGCGATCATTTCATCCCAATGGGCAATCCAGCCTACGGTTCTGCCCATCGCGAACATGGCGGTAAACATGTTGGTGGGTATGCCTAGGGCGTGCAGTACGATACCGGAATAAAAATCGACGTTCGGATAGAGTTTTTTCTCAATAAAGTAGTTATCTTCAAGCGCAATGCGCTCCAGTTCCAGCGCCAGCTTAAACAGTTTGTCATCATGCAGGCCCAGTTCTGTGAGGACTTCATGACAGGTTGCGCGCATTAACTTGGCGCGAGGATCGTGGTTTTTATAAACCCGGTGGCCGAAGCCCATCAGTCTGAACGGGTCGTTCTTATCCTTGGCTTTTTCAATGTAAAGGCCGATACGTGAAATATCGCCAATCTCTGTTAGCATATTCAGTACCGCTTCATTGGCGCCACCATGAGCGGCTCCCCACAGGCAAGCAATCCCCGCCGTTATGCAGGCAAAGGGATTGGCGCCGCTCGATCCCGCCAGACGGACGGTTGATGTTGAGGCGTTTTGTTCATGGTCGGCATGCAG
>SXIP01000076.1 GCA_005772825.1 Methylococcaceae bacterium
ACCGTATCGATCCATTGCGATAGTTCAGGATGTTGAGACATGGCAATATCCTCCAGTGAAAATTTGTATTGACACCTGTTAATTTATCTCAACATCCTGTTTTGTCTACTTTTATTTAAAAACCTACACTTGTAAGCCTCTCCCAACCCTCTCCCTCCGAGGGAGAGGGCTTATTAGAAAACCCGATACACGAACAACTGATGCGCGAGCACCGCGCCGCCCTGGCGAATTGCAGGAAATGCCCGGCGATGATCGGCCCGGTCGTCAGCGGCAGCCCGGTATTGTCGCCGATTTTGCTGATCGGCCAGGCGCCCGGCGACAAGGAAGGCGGTTTCGGCAAACCCTTTGCCTGGACGGCGGGCAAAACGATGTTTAAATGGTTCGAACGCATCGGGCTGGATGAAGAGACTTTTCGGCAGCGCGTTTATATGGCTGCCGTGTGCCGCTGTTTTCCGGGCAAAAATCCCAAGGGCGGCGACCGCGTGCCGAGCCCCGCCGAAATCGATAACTGCGCGGGTTGGTTGCAAGCGGAAATCGATTTGCTTAAACCCGCATTGATCCTACCGGTCGGCAAACTGGCGATCGGTCAATTAATGCCTGTCAACAAACTTAACGAGGTGATCGGTAAGCTTCATCCCGTGATTTTTCACGGCCACCGCACAGAAGCCATTCCGCTGCCTCATCCATCCGGCGCATCGACCTGGCACCGAACCGCACAGGGCCTTGAGTTGCTGGAATCGGCCTTGACGATATTGAAAAACCATCCAGCCTGGCAACAGGTTTGCCATAGGAGTGCCCAATGACTGAAAACCTAGATTCTCCCGTAACCCGACAACTGCAAGCGCTTGGCGTCGAATATGACGTGATCATCATACCGCTCGATCCCGATAAAAAACCGGTTCGTTCCCTGGAAGAATTATTGACCGGACAAAATCGCAATCCCGGCCAGATTGTCCGTAGCCTGTTGTTTCGAACCGGTTCCGACAGCTTCGTTCTGTTGGCTGTCGCTGGTGGCGGCAAGGCGGATTGGGCAATATTGCGCAAGCACCTCAATGAACGCCGCCTGACCATGGCGCAACCCGAAGAAGTGCTGGAAGCTACCGGCTTTCCGGTCGGCGCGGTACCGCCTATCGTCTTACCCAAGGCCCTTCGTGTCCTGGTGGATAGCAGCGTATTCGAATTTGAACGGGTCGTGATCGGCAGCGGGATATTAGGTTACGCGCTGGATATAAGCAGCGCCGGCTTGCGTATGGCTTTGGCAGACGCGGAAATCGGGCAGTTTGTTAAAGCCTGAATTGGTTGAAGGCGGTATTTTTCGAAGTTGTTTTTAACTATAGCCGCCTTTTTATCACGAAGGGATGTTTTGCTTGGATGCATATTTGACATAGAATAAACCCCTCCCCCCGAAACGGGACTTTGTCACATAACGCCATATTCAGGCCTAATCCTATGCAAGCGTTCATTCATCCTACTTTAACCAAGCTGTTTGACGGCATTAAAAACTTCCAGCAACGCGCCTATGAGCTGGATTCCACAGCCATGAAAGATCTCGCCGAACATGGACAGCAACCCAAGGTTTTGCTCATTGCCTGCAGTGATTCGCGCGTAGACCCGGCCATCTTAACCAACGCCGGCCCCGGCGATATATTTGTCTTGCGTAATGTGGCCAATCTGGTGCCCACTTATTTAATGGAAGGCAAACACGACGGCGCCCGCTCGGCTATCGAGTATGCCGTTCGAGACTTGGAAGTTGAGCATATCGTGATTTTAGGCCACGCCCGCTGCGGCGGTATCAAAGCCTTGCTCAAGACCCTTTCCGGGCAAAAACCGCAACGCGATTTTATCGGTGACTGGGTGTCGATAGCGTTGGATGGTTGTTACCGTTATGTTATCGACCAATTGGCGGGATCGAACGAAGATTCGGGAGAATTGGTACGAGAAGTGGATATGGAAAGCCTCTGCGACCATCAACACTTGGTTGAACGTGCTGCGATTCGGGGCTCACTGGATAATCTCCTGACCTATCCCTGGATAAAGGAACGTGTCGATGCCGGAAAGCTTAACCTGCACGGCTGGTGGTTCGATCTGGAAAACGGCGATTTGTGGGCGACCGATGCCGATAACTCGGCTTTCCTGCCGGTTATCGACTAAGGTATTACCGCAACACATTCCCGGCATCATGCGCAAACCCGAAAACATCCTCTATGGAACCGGCGATAAGCCGCCTTTACAGATTCTGCTGATTCTGGCCCTGCAACAGATGTCGTTTCTGGGCGTTTATCTGGTGATCTCACCCTTATTGGCCCGTGACTTAGGGCTTGATCAGGAACAATCGCTGCAATTGGTCTCGGCCACCCTGTTGGCGTCAGGCCTCGGTGTTGTGTTGCAGACAGCGCGGATTTTCGGCATCGGTTCGGGTTATTTCTGCCCCTTGCAGGCCACATCGTCCACTTTCGCCGGTTTAATACTGGTGAAAACCCACAGCGGTCTGAGCGCCGTCTTCGGCATGGTCGGCGTGGTGGGTCTGGCTCAAATGGCGTTCGCCTTTCTTTTTCAACGCTTGAGAGGCGTATTTACCGTGCAGGTGGCCGGTCTCGCCGTATTGTTGATCGGTCTGGGTTTGGGTTATTACGGGATCAAACAGGTGCTGGAGATCGAGGACGGGATGTCCTGGTATCAACAAGGTCTGTTATGTGTTCTGACCCTGGGTACGATGATTGGATTTAACGTCTGGTCATCCGGTTACTTGCGCTTGTTTTCGGCATTTCTGGGACTGATGACCGGGTTCTTCGGCAGTTGGCTGATGGATGGGATTCCGGCCAGTGATTGGGCGATTTTTCATGATGCGCCGTTGTTTTATTTGCCTAAACCGATGCATATCGGCTGGTCTTTTAACCCGCATTCCCTGTTACCGGCTATCATCATCGGGCTGTTCCTGGCGCTACACGGTTTCGGCGCGCTGGTCGCGGCGCAGCGTTTCAACGACGCAGACTGGAAGCGTCCCGACTTGCAATTAATCAAACAGGGCATTCTCGCCGAAGGTCTCACCAACCTATGCAACTCTTTTCTGAACGGTCTCCCCCTGACCTCCAGCGGCGGCGCCGTCAGTTTGGCCGCATCGACCGGTTGCACCAGCCGCTATCTGGCCTATGGACTGGCGGGTATCATGGGTGTCATTGCCTTCATGCCTAAAGCCATCGTGTTTTGGCAAATCCTGCCGTTGCCGGTAACCGGTGCGGCACTGATTTTTCTAGCATCATTCACGGCGCTTTCCGGTTTGCAAGTCATCGCTTCACGGCTGTTGGATAACCGTAAAATACTGGCGCTGGGGATCGGCCTTATTTTGGGCGTCAGTTACGAACCCATGCGAAATTCCTTTCATGCCGCCTCTCCGGACGTATTAAAAACCCTGTTATTTTCAGGCGTCAGCCTCGGTGTGTTTGCAGCGGTCGTGCTGTCGGCAATCTTTCAAATTAGGAACCATACCCGCGAACACCGTTATTTCGACGCGCTACACAGTTCGCTGGATGATGTTATTCTGTTTCTGGAACAACAAGGCAAAAGCTGGGGTGCGCGCCCTGAAGTGGTTCAGCGTGCCGAATATGCAACCTGGCAGGCCTTCGAAATCCTGACCGAGCACGGTCTGCTTGATAGCCAGGACGAAAACAGCGACAAAATTCAACTTCAAACAATATTTAACGAATATACTTTTACTGTTATTCTAAGCTATACCGGTACGGTTTTGCCGCTCATGACGCATCGCCCCAGCCATGAAGACATGCTCAGGGATGAAAATGCGGTGTTGCAAATGGCCGGTTATTTGCTCCATCGTCTGGCAGACCAGGTAAGAACCCGCCATGACGGGCTACGTTGCGAATTACGCTTGATATTTAACGATTAACTAACCGATATAAACAGGGGAACAGCGCATTATGCTAACAATTTCATCGGCACGTCAGGGCGAGTCCCTGGTTATTGCCTTAGCGGGACGAATTGACGCGTCCAGCGCAAAGGATCTGGAACAACAATGCCTGGAATGGATAAGCAACGGCGAAACCCGCCTGGTGTTCGACTTTTCCGCCGTCAACTATATCAGCAGCGCCGCCTTGCGGGTCTTCCTGGTGGTAGCGAAACGGCTTGACGCCGTCAAGGGCTCGGTACGCTTATGCGCTTTAAACTCTACGCTACGGGATGTCTTCGATATCAGCGGCTTCAGCAAGCTGTTTACCATCACCGCAACGGTACAAGAAGCGCTTTAAGCCCATGAAAGCCTGTTTTTACAAGCATCTGCAAAGAACTGCCGGCCTCTGCCTGATGCGGCCTAATGCAGGTCATAAGCGTCCTTACCAAAAGACGATAATACCCACCGTTCTCAACCGGCAAACCAACCGGCATCCGGCTAAATTTAAGGCCGTTTTTTTAGCATTGGGTTTTCAAGCGACTATAGCCGGCGCCGGCGAAGCGGTAAACGATGCCGATCTGGAAAGCGAACTGAAATTTCTCGCCGCCGAACGGAAAATTGTCGTGACCGCTTCAAAACTCGAAGAGAATGTCGACAAAACCGTAGCGACCACATCGGTTTTTACCCAGGACGATATCCGTCATATCGGAGCGCGCAACCTGCTGGACGTACTAAAACTGGTTCCAGGCCTGGGCATTACCCAAACCATGCTGGGTGTGCGCGAAATCGAGGTGCGCGGAGTAAAAACCCTGTTCTCGGACAAAGTGCTGATCATGCTTAACGGGCATCCGCTTGACAATAACCTCAACAATGCCGGCAGCACCTGGGTTTATGATGACCTGCCCGTCGATACCATCAAGCGCGTGGAAATTGTCCGTGGTCCCGGTTCGGCTCTCTACGGCGCCAACGCATTTATGGCTGTCATCAATGTCATTACCTTGAACGCCAAGGATTTAAACGGCTTCCAGGCCTCGACCGGCTGGGGCAGTTTCGATACCCAACAATACCGCGCCTCCTGGGGCAAACAATTCGCTAATACCGCAGAAGCGGCGCTGCATTTCAATTACACCGACACCAACGGCATCGACTCGCCGGTCGCCCAGGACAGCTTGAGCTTGCAGGGCAAACCTTCGCAAGCGCCCGGCAACAGCAATCTGTTCGAAGGCCGCTACGATCTGGAATGGCAATTGGGCTATCAAGGCTTCAAGGTGGACGGTCGCTATATCAAGAAAAGAACCGGCGCCTTTATCGGCACGTCTTTCGCTCTCGGTGATCAAACCGTGCAGAATTACGAGGATTATTTCATTCAATTGAGCCGTAACTGGAAGGTGACCGACAAATTCACTATCGATACCCGTGTCTTTCACGACAGTTTCAGCTTTGATAACCTGTCGCAACCGGAACCCAGTCTGTTTGGCCGTAATGCGCTGCTGGACAAGCGCAACGGTGGGGAAATTCAGGGAAATTACCAGCTTACCGACAAACAGAATCTGATTGGCGGTTTTTCCTATACCGAGGATCAACAAAGCAACATTATTGACCAGGCAGGCCTTAGCCCCGAGCAACTGCAACCCGTCGCCACGCCATTCGGCAAGGATAGAAGCCGCCGCCGCTGGGGCCTTTATGCGCAAGATGTCTGGAATCCACTGCAAAACTTGCGCCTGACGCTGGGCGCCCGTTACGACCAATACAACGATTTTGGCGGCACATTTAACCCGCGCATGGGCTTTAATTGGGAATTTATTAAGGATTACTCGGTAAAATTCTCTTACGGCACGGCCTACCGCGCGCCCGCTTTCGGAGAACTGGATCTGCAACATCCTTTCGTATCAGGCAATCCGAACCTGATGCCGGAACAGGCGGAAACCTTCGAAACCGGAATCATAGCCCATCCGATTGCGGGCTTGACGACCCAGGCCACCTACTACCATACCAACGTCAGCGAAATTATCGGACTGGTGCCCGGACAAACAACCGCCTTGCGTTACGATAACAGCGGCAGTATCTTGTCCGAGGGCGTGGAAATGGAAGGCCGCTACGACTTTGACGGGGATTATCAGGGCTCTTATATCTCGGCCAACGTAGTCCATCAGCACACCATCCAGGATAACCGACAAGTAGCCGATGTCCCGGAACATCGGGCCAATCTGCTGTTCAATTGGGCTTTCGACCCGCACTGGAGTGCGTTTGCGCATGTTTTGGTCAAGGGCAATACCAAACGTAACGTGGGCGACAGCCGTCAGGATGTCCCCGCCTATGCTGTGCTGGACGCCAGCTTGTTAAGTCACAGCTTATTCTCGAAAAGTATTGATTTAAGCTTTACCGTCTACAATTTATTTGATAAAAGATACTACGACCCGGCTCCCTCCAGCATACCCGGCGATTACCAACAAGCGGGAAGAGCCTATTTTGGACACATTAATTTACGTTATTAACCAGTACGTTATTAACCACAAGCAACGGCTATGATCATCAACAATCCAGCTATTCCGCAACGATGGCGCGCCAAAATGGCTACAGTCCTGATCGCCTTGGCGCTGTCAGCACAAACCTCGCCTGCCGGAACCACCAAAACTGTATTTTTTTATAACCCGGAAAGCAGTGTCGATAACTTCGCCGCATTAAAAACCGAATTCGACAACTATTTATCGGGACAAGGCGAATACAGCTTTCAACCGTTCAGCGAACGCAACACCTTCGAAACGATGTTGACCAGTAAGGCGCAGGGCGTGTACTTGCTGTCCAGTTGGCACTACGCACAACTCAATGCCAAGACGCCTCTGGAAGCCATGCTGGTCGGTGTCGCCAAGGGCGAATTGCAGCAACGCAAAATTCTCAGCGCCAAAGACATTGCCAATGTGTCGGCCTTACCGGGATCGACCATAGCAGGCGCCGGTAGTGAAGAATATTTACGCAGCCAGTTACAACAAATGCTCGGTGCCGAATACGCCGCTTTGTTACCCAAGATCAAATTATTAAGCGTGCCCAAGGATATTGATGCGTTGATGGCCGTCGGCTTCGGCATGGCGACAGCCGCCATCTCATCGGAAAGCAGCCTCAATAAACTGGCGATGATCAATCCCAAACAACATGCGCAACTGAAAACCCTGGCCAGCGGTGAAAAGAGTTTCCTGCTGATTGCCGCTATCGCCAAAGCACAACAGGCTGAGGAAACGCCGTTGCTGAAAGTCATTGAAGGCATGCAGCAACAGCCCGCCGGAGAAAAAAACCTGAAAATGCTGGGACTGGACGGCTGGAAGCGAATCGATTCGCTGGATGCCTCTCTCTCCAAACAATTGCGCCAGCCTTAACGACTCATGTCTATGTCTAACATTCTCCTTACTCTATTCAAGTTGATGATCAAGCTGATGATCAAGCCGCCGGTCTGCCTGGGGCTGCTATCTGTGCTATGCTGCCCGTTGATCAGTACATCGGCGGCAGCGGCCCAGGCCAAGATTCTGATTGTCAATTCCGACGATACCGTCAATAAATACCGTCAGGTAAAAGAAGCGTTCAAACTCCAGATAACGCCTTTCGCCAGTCGAATTATTGATTTCAATGTCCAACAAAGCCAACAGCCTGAACTGCTGGAAAAACTCATCAAGGACGAAAGCCCCGACCTTATTTACAGCATAGGATCGCAAGCCTACCAGCTTGCCGCACAATACGGCGGCAATAAACCGGTGCTGTTTTCCTCGGTCATCAATTGGCAGCGTTTCGAACGGCGCGACAACAGCTACGGCGTCGCCAATGAATTGTCGCTGTCCCAGGAACTGTCATTACTGCGCTTTGTCCTGCCCGGCCTGAACCGGATCGGCGTCGTTTACGATCCAAGCTACAGCACCGAACGCATCACCGAAGCACGTAACGAGGCGCGCGAACTGGGCTTAACGCTGGTTGAACAAACGGTCACCGAAGCGGACCCGCTGGACAAAAATCTTGACGGCCTGCTAGCCAAAATCGATGTGTTATGGCTGATCGCCGATCCAGGCGTACTGGCCGACCGAAGCGCGGTCGAAAAAATCTTCACCGCGAGTACGCAACAAAAAAAGCCGGTCTATACCTACAGCGACGCTTTTATGAACTACGGCGCCAGTCTGGTCGTCGCTGCCGATACACCGACCATGGGCCGACAAGCCGCAAACCTTGCCCAATCCATTTTGCAGCGCGAACCGATTAAAGAAACCGTTCAATCGCCTGCCGGCTCTCATATTACGCTGAACGCCTGCCAACTCGGCAAGCTCAATACCGCTTATAATTCGGACGCCCTGGATGCCATTAACCAGCTGCTTGAATGCCGTTGAATGCTGATGTTCGGACGCCGCAATAGAGGTAAGGGCACACCCTCTCCCCCAACCCCTCTCCCGGAGCGAGAGGGGAGTAAAGCCCTGTCATCCGTCCACCGTCTTACTTCTTCCGAAACCTCAAGCCCTCTCCCGAAGACAAAGATAAAGCGGGAATCATCTTCCCGCCGACCCAGGAACAGTATTCGCTGGAAGTTGCTGTCCACGATGATCGGCTTGATTGTCGGCCTGGTCGTTACCCTCACGGCCATTGAACTGGTGTTGCAAAAAAGATCGCTGGAAAACGAGCTGTCCAAACGCATCGATCTGATGAAAGCCAACCTGGTTGAACGCGGTTCCGCGTTATCGAACCTGATGCTGACGCAGGTCGAAAACGACGTCGCGGCATTCAATTTTTCCCATATCACCGAAAACCTGCACAACACGATCAAGGAATCGCCGTTGCTGGCTTACGGGATTTTGATGAACAGCGACGGCGTGGCCTTTATTCATACCAGCAGGCCCGAGTTGCAGCAAGAAGTATTACAGGACGAATCCAGCCGCTATGCCTTAGCCCAGCATGTTTTAACCCACAAGGAATACCCTGCCCTCAACGTCACCGAATTCATACTGCCGATACATTTCGGTAGCAAGCAATGGGGCGTGTTGCGACTGGGCTTTACCATGCAGGAACTGCAAAAGGAAATTGCCCGATCAAGAGCCGATATTGCCACGACAACGCGCGATATGATCGCTTCCACCGCAGCTATCGCGCTCTTATTCGTGCTGATCGGCTCCGGCATTGTATTGGTCATTTCCACTACCTTGTCCAGACCATTGATACGCTTGACCGAATCGGTCAAGGAATTGGCGCGCGGTAACTTCGACTTGGCCACACAACTGCTCAACGAAAACCTGAACAGCAAACATGCTGATTTCAAAGCCGAAGGTGAAATCGGCGAGTTAGCTTATTCCTTCATCGAAATGGCCAATGAAATCCGGCAATCTCACTATAAACTGGAAGACTACAACCGCACTCTTGAGCAAAAAGTAAAAGAGCGCACCCAGGAACTGGAGTATGCCAACGAGAAATTGAAAGAGCTGGATCAAATGAAGACCAACTTTCTTTCCACCGTCTCGCATGAACTGCGCACGCCGTTGACTTCGGTCATGGGTTTTGCCCGTATCCTGCAGAAAAAATTTGAAAGCACGCTGTTTCCGCCGTTATCGCAAAGCGAGGATAAAAAAGTGCAGAAAGCCATGCAACAGGTCATGGCTAACGCGCAAATCATCGTCGATGAAGGCCAGCGCCTGACCACGCTGATCAACGATGTGCTGGATCTGGCCAAGATGGAGGCCGGGCGCGTCGACTGGAACATGCAGGAGTTACGCATCGAAGATATTATCGACCGCGGCATCGCGGCAACCTCGTCGTTGTTCGCCAACAAACCGGTGCAGCTTCGCAAAGACATCAAAGCCGATTTACCGCTGTTTGAAGGCGACCGTGACCGTTTGATCCAGGTTGTTATCAACCTGATCTCCAATGCCGTCAAATTTACCGATCAGGGCAATGTGACCTGCAAGGCCGAAGCGAGAGACGGCGAACTGGTCGTCGGCGTAGTCGATAGCGGCTGCGGCATCAAGCCGGAAGACCAGCCCCTGGTCTTTGAAAAATTCAAGCAGGTCGGCGACACGCTAACTGACAAACCGAAAGGCACCGGCTTAGGCTTGCCTATATGCAAGGAAATCATCGAGCATCATGGCGGGCGCTTATGGCTGGAAAGCGAACTCGGCGTGGGCAGCACCTTCCTGTTTTCGCTGCCGCTGTATAGGAAAAAACTGGCCGACAGCACCGTCATCACCAAGGACGGGGACGAAATCAGCTTCGTCTGGCGCAGCAGCGGTCAAGACCTGGAAACGGCATTGATGACGCATATCGAACAGCCTGTAAATCACGCAAACGCCAAGGCGCGCAGCAGCATATTGATCATTGATGATGACGTAAATATCCGCCAGTTTTTACGCCAGGAACTGAGCGCGGAAGATTACGATGTCCGCGAAGCGGGTAGCGGCGCCGAAGGCCTGACCATGATTGCAGAGCAACAACCCGACCTGATCGTCCTCGACGTTAAAATGCCGCATCTGAACGGTTTCGAAGTCGCGGTCAGGTTACACACCAACCCCGCTACCCTGCATATTCCCATTATTTTACACACCGTTGCCGAAGATAAATTACTCGGCGAACAACTGGGCATCGACTGCTACCTGACCAAGCCGGTCAAGGACTCGGACCTGTTGGATGAAGTCAAAAAATTGCTTAAAACACCGCATGCCCGAAAGAAGATTTTAGTCTTCATGAGCGATCCCGATAAGCGCCGGGCCTGGATCGAGCTGTTGGGCTGCTACGGCGTGGAAGTACAAGCTGTTGACGATGTCGATCAGGGCATAGAACTGGCCGCCGCATTTAATCCTCATTTGGTTATAGCCGATACCCCGCTGGCCGTAGGCTGCAATCTGGTGCATCGGTTGCGCGTCGATCTGGGCCTGGACAGGACGTTTTTCACGCTGCTCGATGATTTGGTCGATTAACGCCTTTACGTTGCACGCTATTTAACGATGGCTTAAGGGGCTACTCATGGCTTAATCCATTATTTGGTTTGCCGTCCGGGACATTTAACAATTTCTAAGCGTTAAGAATCACCGTTTAAGAATAGAACAGCCCCACATCCGAGGTTAAACAACTCATAACTGTCAGGCAATCAATCGAGCGTTTTATCATGAAATAACTTCGACAAGCCGCCCCCCTGCTAGGGTAATAAAATGCTCATGTTATTTCATGCTCGTTCCTAAACAATCTAAAGCCTAAGATTTAATATAAGCTTCTGGCATTTATTTATAATTACACGATGCAAACCCTCATTGATATTTTGGGAATAAATAATTTTATTCCGCATGGTTATTGCTTGAACTGGAGCCCCTCATTGCTCTGGTTGCATGTGATTTCCGATACGTTGATCACCCTGTCCTATTACTTTATCCCATTAATAGTCGTCAACTTCATCAGGCAACGTAAAGATATTCGCTATCAATGGCTTATTTTAATGTCGTGCCTGTTTATTGTTGCCTGTGGAACGACACATTTTTTATCGATTATTACCATCTGGATACCGTTGTACTGGCTGGATGGCTTCGTAAAAGCCCTCACCGCGATTATTTCTTTTATTACCGCCGTCGTTATGATGCGAGTGATACCGGAAGCGCTGCAACTGCCCAGCACAATCAGCCGGTTACGCGCTGAGATAAACAAAAGGAAAAGAGCCCAAATATCCGAAAAACGGGCATTAAAGTTGTTGCAAGAAAGAGAAGAGCAACTTCGATTGGTTTTAGAAGGCGCGGAATTAGGCTTTTGGGATTGGAATATTGTGACAGGAGAAGTCAGAAGAAATGAACGATGGGCAAAGATGCTCGGTTACTCCTACGAAGAGATACAAAATACCACCCAACAATGGACGCATTTTATTCATCCTGATGACCGGGCCAAAGCGTGGCAATCGATCAGCGATGCGCTTGAAGGTCAGTTCGCACATAAAGTTGAATACCGCATGATCTGCAAAGACGGTAGTATTAAATGGATTCTTGACCAGGCTAATGTGGCGCAACGCGATGCCAACGGCAAACCGACGCGCATGTGCGGAACGCACATAGACATCACCGAACGTAAACAGGCTGAAATCAATTTACATATCGCCGCTACCATATTCGAGTCGCAGGAAGGTATGTTTGTAACCAATGCCGATTCGATTATCTTGCAGGTTAATCACGCCTTTACCGAAATCACCGGCTTTGCGCCCGAAGAGGTCATCAATAAAAAACCGAATGTTCTTAGTTCGGGGCGACATGACCGGGAGTTTTATAAACACATGTGGCAAACCATTATTGAAAACGGCAGTTGGCAGGGAGAAATCTGGAATCGTCGTAAAAATAGCGAGATTTATCCGCAATGGCTAACGATTACCGCGGTTAAAAATGGCGACGATAATACTGTAACGCATTATGTGGCGACATTGCTGGATATTACCGAAAGAAAAAAAAATGAAGAAATGACCCGGCGACTGGCATTTTATGACCCGCTCACGCAATTGCCGAATCGGAGCTTATTACACGAGAGTTTAAAACAGTGTATCAAGTCGGGGCGGCGTAATGACCAACAAACCGCTGTATTAATGCTCGATTTAGATAAATTTAAAGCCGTTAACGATACTTTGGGGCATTTGGCCGGCGATGAAGTGCTGCAACAAGTCGCCAGACGAATTAGTCAACGATTGCGGGACAGCGATATAGTGGGGCGTTTAGGCGGCGATGAATTCATTGTCCTGATTCATAATTTCAAGCAACGGCAACATATTGAGAAAATTGCTGAAGATATTATTACCGTGCTTAGTCATCCGTTTACATTAAATCGGGGAGATACCGTAGAAATTGGCGCAAGTATCGGCATTAGTGTGCATCCCCAAAATGGCGACAATCCCGAAACACTGATAAATAATGCCGATACGGCGCTTTACCGAGCTAAAAACAGCGGACGCAACCGCTTTGTTTATTATTCAGACGTATAGCCTCTAGCGACGCCCCGGATCACCACCGCCTCTGCCGAAACCGCGCGGTTGATTTTGTTGACGACCAAATGAATTACCCCTGTTTCCACCGGGATCACCAAAATGCTGCGGGCCACCAAAAGCATTACCTCTGATACTACCGGGATCGCCGCGTTGTTGCATATTGCCTAATGGATTGCCCCTCATACTGCCAGGATCGCGAAATTGCTGCGGACTACCGAAAGCATTACCCCTGATACTACCCGGATCGCCGCGTTGTTGCGAATTACCTAACGGATTGCCCCTCATACTACCCGGATCACCAAGATATTGTGGGTTGCCTCTGATGCTACCCGGATCGCCACCTCGGCTTCTGCCGGGATCGCCATGTGGTTGTTGACGACCGGGGTCGCCACCCCCGCTTCTGCCGGGATCGCCATGCGGTTGTTGACGACCGGGATCGCCACCCCCGCTTCTGCCGGGATCGCCATGCGGTTGTTGACGACCGGGATCACCGCCGTTTTTTCCCGGATCGCCATACCAATGTTGACGACCGGGGTCACCGCTCCCGCTTCTGCCGGGATCGCCATACCAATGTTGACGACCGGGATCGCCACTGCCGTTTCTACCGGGATCACCATTAGAACGTTGACGCCCCGGATCACCGCCGCCGTTTCTGCCGTGATCATCATGGTGGTGATCCCATGACCTGTCATAACCTCTGTAATATTGATACGATGGGCTTATATAATAATTGTTCCAGTAAGGTATGGCGTTGTACTGGTAATATTGATAACTTCCACCATAAGGATAATAGCTATCGGAATAATAATAAGGGGTTGCACCATAATAGCTGCTATAACCGCCCCCGCCGCCATAACCACCATAATAGGATGCAGAATATTGCGAAGGATAAGGCGCGCAAGCGCTCAATAATAACGCCGCCCCTGCGATCCATGATTTTTTAGTGAGTGAATACATTATTATTTCCTGACAATTATCAATGTTGATCAGGGTATCTTAAAGACGCTGAATGCTGAATGAATTCCCGATAATCAAAAATAGCCCCTAACCACTTGCATAATATACCGCCTTTAAAGGAATACAATGAAACACAAAGTGATTGATGCACAAATTACCCCCGCAGGCAAACTGGACGTTTTATCACAGGCCGAAGTCGGCAAATTGCTGGATACCAGTCAGGGCGGTTTATACCGGGTATTTCGCAACTGCGCGCTGGCGGTGTTGAATTGTGCTGCCGCCATGGATGACGGCAAGGAACTGCTGGAACGCTATCCGGATTTTGAAATCCGTGTGATTCAGCAACAGCGCGGCATCAAGCTGGAAGTTCTGAACGCACCCGCCCATGCCTTTGTTGACGGCGAAATGATTAAAGGCATTAACGAACATCTGTTTGCCGTACTGCGCGACATTATCTATGTCAGCGATGAGATCTACGATAACCCGAAATTTGATCTGGACACCTCGGAAGGCATCAGCAATGCCGTATTCCACATCCTGCGCAACGCCAATATCCTGCGTCCGATGACCACTCCCAACCTGGTGGTGTGTTGGGGCGGCCATTCGATCAGCCGTAAAGAATACGATTATACCAAGCTGGTCGGCCACGAAATGGGTCTGCGCGGCCTGGATATTTGAACCGGCTGCGGTCCCGGCGCGATGAAA